>JBBSQN010000017.1:0-51582 GCA_038257875.1 Mycobacteriales bacterium | reverse complement strand
CTGGCCCGCAAACGCGGCGGCTCCAGCCGCTACCCCCACCGGGCCGCGGACGCCGCCCCCGTCCGCACCGTCACCCACAGGATCGTCCTGCACCCGCTCCCACCGAGACCAACCTGATCTTTAAAAGAAGTGGCATTGTGGGATGGCCGGTCAGCAGGTCTGTTGCGCCACGGTGACCCTCGAACATCGGTTTCTCCGGCTTCCGCAGTGTCGTGCTGGGTGGTTGGTGGGTGATGTCCAGTAGATCAGGTCGTTGGGCCGGGTCGGCTGGATCGGGTCGATGGAAGCGTGGTTCGAGTGGCGGGAGGGGTCGGTGTGCCGTCGTTGGGTACGGGTATGGCGCCGTCGTGTCGGTTTGCCCGGCTCTGGTCCCGTAGTCGACACAGAAAGCGATCATCGGGTGCCCGCGGGGCTCGTTACCCCAGAGATCGTTCGTGTTCGTCGTCTGTGTGGAGGGTTGTCGTGGTGGTGGAGCAGGGGGGCAATGCGGTATTGGGCGCGTTGCTGGCGGAGTTGGAGTGGTCACCCGGGCGGCCCCTCACCGGGTTATGTGGGGCGGAGCACGGTGTCGGAGTGGGTGCATCGGGATCGGGTGCCGCGTCATCCGTTGCCGACGGTGGTGGCGCACCTGGTCTCGGATGCGGTGGACCGTGAGGTGTCGGTGGAACGGTTGTGGTCGGGTCGGGCGCGGCCTGCCGGGCTCTGGGTGCCTGCTGATGTCGATCTTCAGCTGCCGTGGACCGCGGCCGGTACGGTGGGGGTCTTGGACGACTGGCTGCGTCACGCGGGAGGTTCGATCAAGGTGGACCGTCGAACTTTCCTCGCGGTGGGTGGGGCCGCGTTGACCGGTCCGGCCTGGGGATATGTGGATCACTTCGCGAGTCGGGGTGGCTCGTTCGCAGCGTTGGCCGACGTCTACCCCACGATGACCGTGACGCCGGCAATGGTGGATATGGTGGCGGCAACAACGGCCGGGATCCGGAACCTGGGTGGTGTCGAGGGTGGGCACGAGGACAACCTGCGGATCGTGCACCGTCACCTGACCTGGGTCGGGAAGCTGTTGCGGCAGTCCCGATTCAGTACCGGCGCGGTGGCCGATCGGTTGCTGGCCGAGTGGGCGCAGGTGGCGCAGTTGGCGGGATGGATAGCGCACGACACGGGCAAGCACGGGTTGTCTCAGCGGTACTTGACCAGTGGGTTGCACGCGGCACACACCGCAGGTGACCGCTCGATGGGTGCCTACCTGCTGGTCTGTATGACCCAGGCAGCAGTGAGCCGAGGTCGGCTTGACGATGGTATCGATCTAGGTCGCGCTGCGAAGGACGCGGTGGAGCTGGCCAACGCCGCTCATGAGGCCGCGCGATCGACCCCGCCCGCGGTGCGGGCGCTGGCTGCCAGTCGGTTCGCGCTGGCTCAGGCCGCGGTCGGGAACGCGCGTGGTTTCCACGCCGCCGCGGACGAAGCCCGTGCGTTGCTGGACACACCGGGTGCGTTGGACGCCCTTCCGGCCTACTTGAGCTGCTCCGGAACGGATGCCTTCGGACCGGACGTCTTGGAAAGCCAGCTTGCCAACGGTGCGCTCGTCCTTGCCGGAGTCACCTCCCGGGACAGCCGCAGCCTGCTCGACGGCGCGGAGCTGGTCCTCGGTCGCTACGCCACTGATCCGGCCAGCACCCCTGTCTATGCGGTGTACTACCCGGCGGGGCTGGCCCGGGCGCACATCGCGGCCGGTGACCCGGAGCGAGCGGTATCCGCCGGACATGCGGCGCTGCGTCGGGCGCCCACGGTGCGTTCGCGGCGCTGCGCGCTGCTGCTGAACAGGCTGGAAGCCGACCTCGCAGCTCTGCCCCGCACCCGACTCCCAGTCTCCGCTCGGTCCCTGCAGGACCAGCTGCGTGCCGTCCACGCCGCCTGACCGGCACGTCGGCCGCTCAGTGGCTGGCGCCTGGCTGGGGGTCATTGTGGGCCACGGCCTACCAGGGATCATGCGTCCTTGTATGTGTGTGCTCTGCTCATCAAGCTTTTGTTGGTCCTGCAGTTGGCAGTGGGGGTTAGCGGCCAGCGGGTGGTGTCGATTGCAGAGAACAAGGAACATGACGGGGTAGCGAGGACGTGTGTACCTACCTCTGTGACACGCGGTCGGCCCAGGGCAACGTCAAGATGACCTTATGCTGTCACCTGATGACAGAAGGTAGCCACTGATGGCAGGCTGCATTCGGCGAGAGATTGCTTTGACCAGGATGTTTAGGGCGCTGCCTCGCTTCACAGCTTGCTGCTTTTAGTGATGAGATCAACACTTTTGGTGATCTTGACGTTGCCCTGCGGTCGGCCCGGGACAACCACGGTAGCCAGTGCAACGTCTGCCGAAGGAAAGCTCGTGACGACCGGGTGCAGGCTGGGTGCAGCTACCGGCGGTGTCGCCGGGGTTCTGGCAGACCGCCGTCATTCGACGTCTGGGAACTGGGCATGGTCATGCACGCGTTCCGCACGCATCCGTTCCACGGTCGGGTCATCACCCAGGAGGTCGCCGCCGGGTGGGTGGTGGTGAGCCAGTCGCGGCTGAGCCGGATCGAGCTGCGACCATGTCACCCGGTCAGAGGTAGACCACGCACGGGTGCTCTTGCAGGATGGATGCACCCGAGGGGAGAGGGTGGGGAGGATGGACATGGATCCTGACGATGACCTCGTGATTGCGGTGGAGAACCTGGCGGTCGTGCGTGGTCGGATGGACGCGTTGCATTCGGACGGCAGTACCGATGGCGGTGGGGACGGACACGGCGGCGGCGGTGGGGATGGGCTGAACATCCCAGAATCCTGACCGCTCAGCGGCGAAGCACCTCCCCGTCGGGTCGCAGCCGTCGAAGACTCGCTTCACCAGGTATCTCGTCTGGGAGTGTTGTGGATCATCGCTTGATCGGCGCGATCGAGAATGCGCTGGGTTGGGAGGGGTCGGCGCCGCTTGGCGTTCGGTTTGCCCGCGGTAGTATGGAGGATCCTGGGCGGCTGTGTGCGCGACTGCTGACACCGAAGCGGTTGCTCGACGTGGTCATGCGGCGCAGCCTTGGTCCGCCTCAGTTCCGCTGCTTTCAGCACGGCACAGAACTGCATCCGGATGCCTATCTGAGCGCACAGCTCACGCGCCGGGGACAGACTTTGACGATGGCCAACATGGATGGTTTGGCCCGGCTTATGCGCTCGGGCTGCACGCTCGTGCTCGACGCGCTGGACGTCTTCGATCCGACGATGGAAATCGCCTGTCGCGCGCTTCAGTGGTGGTCGCGTGAACTGGTGCAGGTCAACACCTATCTGACGACGGCTGATGCCGCCGGGTTTTCGCTGCACTGGGACGACCATGATGTGGTGATCATCCAGCTCTCCGGGGAGAAGTCCTGGCAGGTCCGCGGCCCGTCGCGCCTCGTGCCGATGTATCGCGACGCCGCGCCCAACGCCGAGCCCAGCAACGAGATCGTGTGGGCCGGAACCATGTGCCAGGGCGATGTGATGCACATCCCGCGCGGCTACTGGCATCAGGCCACCCGCACCGATCACGGCGCTGGGCACAGCTTGCACCTCACCTTCGGTATCGTGAAACGCACCAGGGTCGACTACCTCTCGTGGCTGGCCGATCAGGCTCGACAGTCCGAGTGGTTTCGGGCTGATCTCCATCGGTGGGGCGGCGACGGTGATCATACCGAGCACGACGACGAGCTGGCCGAGCACTTGCTTCCACACCTACGGGCGTGCGGCGTGGATGTCTACCTCGCCGCACGGGAGCGCGACCGAGCGCCGACCCGTCACGTGGCCACGTTCGGGGTGTTCGGCCCACCGACCGAGGTCGTGTGCGTGACTGACTTCCCGCCCCACATCGAACGACACGGCGACACGGTGGAGGTGGTCGCGGTCGGCAAGCGAGTTACCTTCGCTGGTCGGGCCGAAACCGCGCTGCGGACGCTGCTGTCTGGGCATCCGGTGAACATCGCCCAGACCACCACTGCGACTGGCGTCAACGCTATGGTCCTAGCCGAAACCTTGATCAGGGAGGGTGTGTGCGCCGAGCTGACCGACGCGTTGCGCTCGGGCTGTACCGGTCTGGTCCCCACCGAGACCTTCTCGAACACGTCCTGAACCTGGGAGTCACCGCGCTAGACACCGCGGTCAGCTACCAGCGGTTCACCGCACACAGCGAACTCGCCCGGGCCGCCGGTGAGCTGCTGCGATTCTTCTCGGTGTCCACCAAGGTCGGGTACTTCCCCGACAGGCAGCGTGATCGACATTCGCTGCGTCCTGGGACGCTGCGCGAGGCCATCCGGCGATCAGTGGACGAGCTCGGAGCCCGACCTGCGGTCGTCCTGCTGCACAACCCGGAGCACACCCTCACCCCGCTACCGCCACGGCAAGCCTACGAGGCGCTCGCCGCAGCCTGTGAGGTGCTCGCCGAGGCAGTCGCTGAGGGTCAGTGCGATTCGTGGGGCATCGCGTCGTGGCGCCCAGCGCCGCTGCTGTCGGCCCTGCGGGCGGTGTCCGAGCTGCCGCGCCCGGACGTACTCATGATGCGCGCCGGATTGTCCTTGGACGCCGCTACGCTCCACGACGCCGAACAGACGGCTGACCTGCTCGGTGTCGCCCCGGCCGGTCGGTGAGGGATGAGCCCCTTCGCCGGAAGCACCCGTGACCTGGCCTGGCGCGATACCGATCTCTCTGCGTTCCTGGATGACCAGCAAGACCACACGTCGATACAGGTCGCGTTCCGGCTGGCATACGACTTGCCCCAGGTTGCCCGCGTCGTGGTCGGCACCACCAACCCCACGCACCTGGCCGAGCTGACTGCGGCGACCCGGCTGCGGATCAGCCCCGACACGATCCCGCGCTATCGCCAGCTCATTGCCGCACGTCCGTGACCAGCCTCAACCAGCTTGGCCAGTCACGATCCGAGGTCGGCCAGCAGCTCCACAGCAGCAGCCCCCGCCGTCTCCACCAGCGGTGTCGATGTCCCCCGCTGCGCGGCGATCCGAATCACGTTCGCGCATCGCAACAACCGTGCGAGCTTTCCCGATCTGGTCTCCAGATCCGCGGAGAACTCGCACCGCACGCGGGTGGCCAACGTCTCATCGCTCAGCGATGCCTGCCACAACGACGCCGCGTCATGTCCCCGGGGGGCAGCACCCCAGTCCGTCCAGTCGATCAGGTGTCCGTCAATCGTGACGTTTCCCCAATGCAGGTCACCGTGTGCCGTCGCCCATTCTTCAACCTTTGTGTCCACTCCGGTGAACACCTGGCCAATGCGGGTGGACAGGTGGGCCTGGCTCATCGCGACCCGCCGCGTCTGCTGCGTGGCAAGCACGGCCAGCGACTCACGCACGCCGCGCCACCATGACTCCGGCAGCCTGGCTGCCGCTTCGACGCCACCGGCTGCCGTGACCGAGGGTGACTCCACGGACTCCAACTCGTCGGCCCGCCACGCCTGCTCCCGTTCGATATCGACCCAGGCCGTGCTCTGCAGCCAGTCCGGCCGACGCACACCCCGCAGGGCTGAGGACGCCTCCACGCCCACCCAACTCGAGTCAGGCGCATGCCATCGAGGGCGGCGCTCAACCCGCACCCATGTCCCACGATCGGATCGGAATCCTTCGGTCGTGCCGTACGCTCCATAGATCACCGACGCTCGGTCGAGCCGCACATCGAGCGTCCGCTCAATCCGCGCAAGCACGTCCTCATGCGGCTGCCGACGAACATCGAACGTGGCGGCGGGGAAGACAGACGACGACTCAACAGACACGCTCCGATCCTTCCAGCACCCGGCCCACATGGTCACGTTGACCACCTGGCTGACATCCGGTGCGAAGATCGGAGCGAGGCCTCTATCTGGCTAGTGAGGAGTCGCCATGAACTGCACCTCGACGCACCTCCCTCTGCGGCTGCTGCTCGAAGCTCGAAGAACGTCACGGCTTCACACCGGCCAGGTCTCGCGGCGGTACCCGGCGTCCCAGAACATCCACTCGTAGCGCGACGTCGTGCTGAAGTGTCGGCGCATCAGTGTCCGTTCGCTCTCGGACAGTCCCGCGCCGACCCGGTCGGTGAGGGTGAGCACCGCGTCGACGACGCCCTGGAACTCCGCGCTGCCGTACATCGCGATCCAGCGGGCGTAGAGCGGGTCCGGTGAGCTGTGAGCCGCCAGCTCGTCGCCGACGCGGGCGTAGATCCAGTAGCAGGGCAGCACTGCCCCGAGCGCCTCGGCGAACGACCCGCCGAGCGTCGTGGCCATCAGGTAGCTGACGTAGGCCTGGGTGGTCGGCGCGACCGGCTCCCGCGCCGCCTCCCGCGGGGAGCTGCCCATCTCGCTCATGAGGGCGGCGTGCAGGTCCCGCTCGGCGGCGATGGCCGAGGCGGCGTGCTCGGCGAACATGACGGTGCCGTCCTCGTCGGGTGCCTTCGCGGCGCACACGGCGAGCGCCCGGGCATACCCGCGCAGGTAGTGCGCGTCCTGCACGATGTAGTGCCGGAACGACGCGCGCGGCAGCGTGCCGTCGGTCAGTCCCGCGACGAACGGGTGGGCGAGGATCGCGGCGTAGACGTCCTCGACGTCGGACCAGAGCACGTCGCGGGTACGCAGGGCGGAGTCGGCCGGAGTCACCATGGTGATCACGCTAGCCGCCGTCCCGCGCCGCGGGAACTGTGCGCCGCGCCACCGTATCCAGTGGGTGGGAAGCGCACTCTCTAAACCGTGAACACAGCGCGAGCCGGATGGTCCGCGCTGCCGGGGGGACGCACGGAGGGCGAGATGTCAGTCACTTCTCGAGCACGATCTACCAGGACAACCACGTGGGGGGTTCACGATGGACGCTCCACGGACGTCGACTCAGCGCTGAGAGCGCGCCGAACCGCATCGCACCGCGGAGGTGAGTCGGAATGATCCCCGTTCCTATGGACCATCACGAGAAGATGCGGCTGCGCGCAGCCGCGTTCCGCGTGACCCGGCTGTACCCCGGCCCGGCCGGTGAGCTGCTCTCTCGCGAGCTGCTCACCTGGGAGGAGTTCGGGTACCGGCTGGGCGGCGGGCAGCTCATCATGCGCCTGGTCGATCACGTGCTGACGACTCCGGTCGCAGCCCGGAGCGAAGCCGCCTGAGCCTCGGGTCGGCCCGCCGGCCGCCGCCGAACGTGGCGGTGCCGGCGGCCTCCCGGCGGGCCGGCCCGCTCGCTGGCCGGCCGCAGGCGTGCAGGTCAGGGGCGTGTGTGGGACCGATTTCCGGGTCGGCCCCGGCGTTGTGTAGCATCGTCGGGGCCGCTCGGGCGTGATGGAGTCCGCGTGGCTGGCCGCCCCTTTAGCTCAGTCGGCAGAGCGTCTCCATGGTAAGGAGAAGGTCTACGGTTCGATTCCGTAAAGGGGCTCAGTGAAGCGGTGTGACCAGCTTCGCGCAGCGGTGTAGCTCAGTCGGTAGAGCAAGCGGCTCATAATCGCTGTGTCGCCGGTTCAAGTCCGGCCACCGCTACCAGACCGACGAGACCCACAGCAACGACTGTGTCAGGCATAGCAGGAGGCACCCGCGATGGCCAAGGCCACCGATGTCCGGCCGAAGATCACGCTGGCGTGCGAGCAGTGCAAGCACCGGAACTACATCACGAAGAAGAACCGGCGCAACGATCCCGACCGCCTCACGATCAAGAAGTTCTGCGCCAACTGCGGCACGCACCGCGAGCACCGCGAGACCCGCTGAGCGTGCCCGACCCCTCCTTCGTCGGACGGGCCCTGCCCGCGACGGCCCCGTACCGCGTCGGCCGGGAGAAGATCCGGGAGTTCGCCCGCGCCATCGGCGAGAGCGCTCCGGTGTGTCACGACCCGGACGCCGCGCGCGCGGCCGGGCACCCCGACGTCGTCGCACCGCCCACGTTCTCCGTCACGTTCACGATGCCGCTGATCGAGGCGTTCCTGCGCGAGTCCGACTTCGGCTGGGACTACGCCCGGATGGTGCACGCCGACCAGTCGATCGTCGCGCACCGGCCCATCCATGGTGGGGACGACCTCGTCACCACCATCCACGTCGAGGACCTGAGGAGCCGCTCCGGCAGCCACATGCTGACGCTGCGGTGTGAGGTCACCGACGGGGACGGGTCGGCCGTCGCCACCACGCGGGCGCTGCTTGTCACGCCGGCGGAGGAGCAGGCATGATCCGCGCAGGCGACGCGCTGCCGCCGCTGTCGCTGCGGGTCACCCGCGCGGCCCTCGTTCGATACGCCGGGGCGTCCGGCGATTTCAACCCGATCCACTGGAGCGACCGCGTCGCCACCGGTGTCGGTCTGCCCGGTGTGATCGCCCACGGGATGTTGACGATGGCGCTGGCCGGGCGGCTCGTCACGCAGTGGGCGGGTGACCCGGGCGCGGTGCGCAGCTACGGCGTGCGCTTCACCCGTCCGGTGGTCGTGCCCGACGACGACGAGGGCGCGCTGCTCGAGCTGTCCGGCACCGTCTCCGAGGTCGTCGACGCCCCCGACGGCGTCCGGATCGCGCGGGTCGCGATCACTGCCCGGTTCGACGGGAAGACCGTGCTGGGGCGGGCCACCGCCGAGGTCGCCCTCCCCTCCTGAGCCGGGGCCGCTGGGCCTCCCGGTGGGTCGACGGGTCGCTGCCTGGGCGTGTCGTACACTGCTCAGGTTGGCGCGTCGCGTACCGCTCACGGCGCGGCAGGTGACGTGCCCGTGGCCGCGTGCGGCCGGGGCGCACCATCGATTGTGACGTGGAGCGGCTCTAGGGGCGTAGCTCAACTGGCAGAGCAGCGGTCTCCAAAACCGCAGGTTGCAGGTTCAAGTCCTGTCGCCCCTGCACAGGACAGTGACGAATGCCGTCGTGCAGGTTCGTCGGCGAGTTGGAGGATTCGGGCGTGACAGAGGAGCGCGACGCGAGCGAGGCCGGGCGGGAACGGCCCAGCACCGCCGCCGCCCGTCGGGGTCGGCGGTCCGGTCCAGCCCCCGCCGAAGGCGGCAAGGGTCGGCCCACCGCCGTCCGCGACGGTCGCCCGGTCAAGGCCGCCCTGCCGAGCAGGGTGCTGCGCTTCCTGCGCGAGGTGGTGGCCGAGCTCCGGAAGGTCATCTGGCCCAGCCGCAAGCAGCTGGTCACCTATACGATCGTCGTGCTGGTCTTCGTCTCGTTCATGGTCGCGCTGGTGGCACTCTTTGACCTGGTGTTCCATCAAGGCGTGCAGGTGGTCTTCGGTACGTGAGACCCGCGACGACCACAGTCAGCGCAGACGAAGGAAGCGAGACGCAGGTGACCTCCCCAGACGGCCAGCGGCCGACCGACGTCGAGCTCGAGGCCGACCAGGCCCCGACCGATGCCGTTGTCGACGACGCGACGGAGGCGACGGAGCGCTCGGCGCCGGACCTCGACACAGACCCCGTTGACGCAGCTGCAGATGCAGCCGGCGTGGACGCCGCCGTCAGCCCCACTCCGGACCAGCAGGACGAGGAAGGCGAGATCGATCCCGTCGAGGAGATGCGCGCTGCCCTGCGCCGCGCTCCCGGTGACTGGTACGTCGTGCACTCCTACGCGGGCTACGAGAACAAGGTGAAGACCAACCTCGAGACCCGGGTGCAGACGCTCGACGTCGAGGACTACATCTTCCAGGTCGAGGTGCCCACCGAGGAGGTCACCGAGATCAAGAACGGGCAGCGTAAGCAGGTCCAGCGCAAGGTGCTGCCCGGCTACATCCTGGTGCGGATGGAGCTCAACGACCAGTCGTGGGGCGCAGTCCGCAACACCCCCGGCGTCACGGGCTTCGTCGGGGCCACGTCCCGCCCGTCGCCGTTGTCCCACGACGACGTCATCAAGTTCCTGCTGCCCCGCATCGAGCCCAAGCAGGCCAGCGCGGGCGGCCGGTCCGACGCCGCCGCCGGATCGGGCGGCCCCACCGTCGAGGTCGACTTCGAGGTCGGCGAGTCCGTCACCGTCATGGACGGCCCGTTCGCCACGCTGCCGGCCACGATCAACGAGGTCAACGTCGACGGCCAGAAGCTGAAGGTCCTGGTCTCCATCTTCGGCCGGGAGACCCCGGTCGAGCTCGCCTTCAGCCAGGTCACCAAGATCTGACACCCCGCCGCGGTCGCCCCTGTCCGCAGCGCGTATCAACCACGACGAGGCTCGTCACAACCACGACAGGAAGCCGAGATGCCTCCCAAGAAGCGGAAACTCTCCGCGGTCATCAAGCTCCAGATCAAGGCTGGCGCGGCCACCCCGGCCCCACCGGTCGGTCCGGCGCTGGGTCAGCACGGCGTCAACATCATGGAGTTCTGCAAGGCCTACAACGCCGCCACCGAGTCACAGCGCGGCGACGTGGTACCGGTCGAGATCTCGGTGTTCGAGGACCGCTCCTTCACCTTCGAGCTCAAGACCCCGCCCGCGGCGCGCCTGCTGCTCAAGGCGGCCGGCGTCGAGAAGGGCAGCGGTGAGCCGCACAAGACCAAGGTCGCCACGGTGACCATGGACCAGGTACGGCAGATCGCGCAGACCAAGATGCGCGACCTCAACGTCGCCGATATCGACCAGGCAGCAAAGATCATCTCCGGCACCGCTCGGTCGATGGGAATCACCGTCTCCGGCTGAGCGGTTGCACGGCACGCACGCGTGGGAGAGCCGAGCGCGGCTCGCACCACGAACTGACCCAGAAGAGGACAGCGCACAATGGCACAGCGCAGCAAGAACTACCGCAAGGCCGCCGAGCTGATCGACCGCGACCGGCTCTACAGCCCGCTCGAGGCCGCCGGCCTGGCGAGGCAGACGTCCAGCACGACGATGGATGCCACCGTCGAGGTTGCGATGCGGCTGGGCGTTGACCCCCGCAAGGCCGACCAGATGGTCCGCGGCACCGTGAACCTGCCGCACGGCACCGGCAAGACGGCGCGCGTGATCGTGTTCGCCACCGGCGACAAGGCGGCCGAGGCCGATGCTGCCGGTGCTGACGTCGTGGGCGCCGAGGATCTGATCGAGCGCATCCAGGGTGGCTGGCTGGACTTCGACGCCGCCATCGCCACCCCGGACCAGATGGCCAAGGTCGGCCGGATCGCCCGCATCCTGGGTCCGCGCGGGCTGATGCCGAACCCGAAGACCGGCACCGTCACCCCGAACGTCGCCAAGGCCGTCGCGGACGTCAAGGGTGGAAAGATCAATTTCCGGGTGGACAAGCAGGCGAACCTGCACGTCGTCATCGGCAAGGCCTCGTTCGACACCGAGAAGCTGGTGGAGAACTACGGCGCGGTGCTCGACGAGATCCTGCGCGCCAAGCCCTCAGCCGCCAAGGGCCGCTATCTCAAGAAGGTCACGGTCTCCACGACCACCGGCCCCGGTATCCCGGTCGACCCGAACCGCATCCGCAACCTGCTGCTCGACGAAGCCACGACCGTCTGAGCCCGCGCGGGTGCAGGCCGGGTCAGGACCAGTCGGCGAGGATCTGCTCCACCGGCTCGGGATGGGCGGGCCGGCCCGAGATCTCGGTGGTGGTGCGGGAGAACCGCGGTGCGGGCGCGGCCTGTGCGACGCCACCGGGCGTGACGATCGTCGCGCGCGCGGCAAGATGCGGGTGCGCGGCCACCTCCCCGAACGCCAGGACGGGTGTCACGCACGCGTCGGTCTCGGCGAACACAGCCGCCCACTCGTCGCGGGTGCGGGAGGCGAAGACCGCGGCGAACCGGGCGCGCATCGACGGCCAGCCGTCCTGGTCGAACTGGTGCGGCAGGTCGGCCGGATCGAGCCCGAGCCCGGCCAGCAGTGCCGCGTAGAACTGCGGCTCGAGCGCACCCACCGCCACGTGCCTGCCGTCGGCGCAGGTGTAGGTGTCATAGAACGGCGCGTGCCCGTCGAGCAGGTTGGAGTCCCGCTCGTCGACCCAGGCCTGCTGGGCGAGCATGCCCCACACCAGCTGGGACAGCAGGCTCGCGCCGTCCACCATGGCGGCGTCCACGACCTGACCCTGACCCGAGCGCTGCGCCTCCCACAGTGCCGCGAGCACCCCGACGACCAGCAGCATCGAGCCGCCGCCGAAGTCGCCGACGAGGTTCAGCGGCGGTACCGGTCGCTGCCCGGCTCGCCCGATGGCGTGCAACGCGCCCGTCAGTGAGACGTAGTTGATGTCGTGGCCGGCCCGCTGCGCCAGCGGCCCGTCCTGACCCCAGCCGGTCATCCGGCCGTAGACCAGTCGCGGGTTGCGGGCGTGGCAGTCGGTCGGACCGACGCCGAGCCGCTCGGTGACGCCGGGCCGGTAGCCCTCGAGTAGCACGTCCGCGCGTTCGACCAGGCGCAGCACCGCCTCCCGACCTGCGGGATCCTTGAGGTCGGCCACCACCCGGCGGCGACCGCGCAGCGTCGGATCCGGCGCCTCGGGTGCGCCCAGCTCCGGGCCTCCGGAGGGCCGGTCGACGCGCACGACCTCGGCACCGAGGTCGCCGAGGATCATCGCCGCGTGCGGTCCCGGTCCGATTCCGGCCAGTTCCACGACCTTGAGCCCGGCCAGCGGTCCGCTCCGCCCCACCCGCTACCTCCGTTGTTCGCCGCTGCGACGCGTCAGGTCTCGAGGAGGTCCGTGCGGCCAGCCGATTCGAGGTGCTCCCGGTACGGGCCGAACATGGCTTTGGCCAGCGGCAGCATCGTGAGCAGCTTCGTGACCGGTCCGGTGGCTCGTACCTCCCCCGTGGCCAGCGCGACGGGGAGGACGACCTTGCCCAACCAGAACCGGTTGCCGGTGTCGGCGGTCATGAGCAGCTCGACGTTGGGCTCGGGCCCGTTGCCGGCGCCCTGGTGGATCTCCGCGCCCGGCATGTCGACGGTGATCACGGCGTCCGGGTCGGTGTAGGTGATCCGCAGGACGACGCCGGACGGGCGCAGCTTCTCCACCAGCGCCGGATCCTCCAACCCGCGACGGAAGACCCCGCCGAGAAACTCATAGACCTCTGCCTCGTCGCGAAACACCGCCACGTCGCAGCCCCTCTCGCTCGTCGGTGACCCCCCGCGCAGTCTGGCGCATCGGAGCCGACCGGGCGACGTCTCGATCAGATCAGACCACGAAAGCAGATCTGTGCCGCTCGGCTGCGACCTGCGTGGTGGCATCATCGAAGGGGCTCTGCCCGGGCGCCCCGACGACCATCTCCTGGAGGACGGCATGGTTGAGAACAGGACCATCGCGCACGGCAGGCGCACGGGCTTCGCCACCCTGGAGCGCGGGGGGCTGAACGTCGAGTCGTTCCCGATGCGGCTGTTCGCCAAGGGCAACGCGCGGCACTGGAACCCCGCCGACGTCGATTTTGGCCAGGATGCGCTGGACTTCGCCGCGATGACCGACGACGAGCGCTGGTGGACCACCTCGCTGGCTGCGCAGTTCATGGCGGGTGAGGAGTCGGTGACCCAGGACATGCAGCCGTTCGTGGCGGCGATGGCCGCCGAGGGGCGCCTCGACGACGAGATGTACCTGACGCAGTTCGTGTTCGAGGAGGCCAAGCACACCGAGGCGTTCCGGCGCTGGTGCGACGCGGTGGGCGTCACCGACGACCTGCACTCCTTCGTCGAGACGAACGACGCCTACATGGAGATCTTCACCACACATTTACCGGACAGCCTGTACGTGCTGGCACGCGACCCGTCCCCGCGCAACCAGATCCGCGCGTCGGTCACCTACAACCACATCGTCGAGGGCACGCTCGCGCTCACCGGCTACTTCGCCTGGGCGAAGGTCTGTGCCAGTCGCGGAATCCTGCCGGGCATGCGCCAAGTGATCAAGCACATCGGTGCCGACGAGCGGCGCCACATGGCCTGGGGCACCTTCACCTGCCGCCGCCATGTCGCCGCCGACGACGCGCTGTGGGACGCCGTCGACGAGCGGATGCAGGAGCTGCTCGTGCCCGCGATGAGGATTGTGACCAGCACCTTCGAGCAGTTCGAGGGCGAGCCCCCGTTTTCCATCGACATGAACGAGATGGCCGAGTACGCCATGGACAAGCTCGGGCGCCGGCTGGGCGCCATCGAGTCCGCGCGCGGGGCGAACCCGCGTGACATCGACGTAGACGCCTCCCCCGAGGTACTCGAGGAGCGCTTCCACGCCGAAGACCAAGCCGAGCTCGCCCTGTCGCACTGACCCCCAACCCCGCGAGTCGGTACGAACTGGCGCACGAGTTGGTACGAATCGGCGTGCGGGCGAGCCCGGCCGGCCGGCCCGTCGGCCCCGGCCCGGCGGTCGCGTAGGATCGCGCACGGTTCCACCGAAGACCGCAGGTCTGCGCCGTCCCGAGCGATCGGGTGGGCGTACGAAGGCTCCGCGACAGCGGCGGCCCGCGCAGGAGGACGAGGTCAACGCGACGTGCGCAGCTGCGCCGTCCGCCATGCCCCGTGCGATTCTGCGCCGGGGCGCCTCCCGTCTCCCGGGTCCGTCGGCGGTGGTCTGTCACCACGACAACCGACAACCCCGACAATCGAGAGGAGGCAAGGGATGGTCAGACCCGACAAGGTCGCGGCGGTCGACGAGATCGCCGGCCGTTTCCGGGGCTCGTCCGCCTCGGTGGTCACCGAGTACCGGGGCCTCACCATGTCCCAGCTCACGACGCTGCGTCGTTCGCTCGGCAACGGCGCCACCTATCGCGTCGCCAAGAACACCCTGGTGCGGCGGGCCGCGCGGGACGCGGGCGTCGAGGGTCTCGACGCGCTTCTCGTCGGCCCCACGGCAATCGCCTTCATCACCGGTGAGCCTGTCGACGCTGCCAAGACGCTGCGTGACTTCGCCAAGACCAACCAGGCTCTGGTGATCAAGGGCGGCTTCATGGACGGTCGTACGCTGACCGTCGCCGAGATCAACCAGCTCGCCGACCTGGAGTCCCGCGAGGTCATGCTGGCCACGCTGGCCGGCGCGATGAAGGCCACGCTGTCCCAGGCCGCAGCCCTGTTCGCCGCTCCGGCGTCGCAGGTGGCCAGGCTGGCGCAGGCCTTGATCGACAAGCGTGTGGACGAGGCGGGTGCGGCCTCAGCCGACAGCCCGGCGACCGATGCCGAGACCGAGGCTCCGGCCACCGCCGAGAGCTGACACCCCTGCCTGCAGCCTGCTTGTCCGGGCCGAGGCATCAGTACGTGAGAGAGGAAGCGCCACCATGGCGAAGCTGTCCACCGATGAGCTGCTCGAGGCCTTCAAGGACCTCACCCTCATCGAGCTGTCGGAGTTCGTGAAGAAGTTCGAGGAGACCTTCGACGTCACTGCGGCGGCACCGGTCGCCGTCGCGGCGGCACCGGTCGCCGCCGCGGCCGAGGCCCCGGAGGAGAAGGACGAGTTCGACGTCGTCCTCGAGGCCGCCGGTGACAAGAAGATCCAGGTCATCAAGGTCGTCCGCGAGCTCGTCTCGGGCCTGGGTCTCAAGGAGGCCAAGGATCTCGTGGAGAGCGCCCCGAAGCCGATCCTGGAGGGCATGGCCAAGGACGCCGCCGACGCCGCCAAGGCCAAGCTCGAGGAGGCCGGTGCGAAGGTCAGCCTGAGCTGAACCGCCGCCACGAACGGCACTGTCGTCGGAAAACCTGTCCGACGGCAGTGCCGTTCGTCGTGTCAGTCCCGTTCCTGGCCCACGTACCTCGGGTGGTCCGGCAGGTGCCGTCGGGCGACCGGTGGGTGTTGCACGGGTGGTCGTGGGGTGGCCGCCGGCGCCGGTGGACGGTCGACGCCGGGGTGAGCTCGCTCGGCAGGCTGGCTGGCGGATCACAGCGAGGCAGCACGCGGCCGGTCGTCCCTCGAAAGGGACCACTTATCGATGCATAGAGTCTTGACGTCGGCACGCCTGTCAGGTCACTCTTAGGTCTCGATGGTTGCCTCGGCGACCTGTCTCGACAGCGGCTGCGCGAGCAGCTAGACTGCCTCTTTGCGCTGCCTTCGTCCAGCCTCGTGTGCACTCGGAGGAGCCCCCCACCGCAGGGAGGTCTCTCTGGTGTTCACGCGTGTCTGCTCGGTGGTCGTGCCCTCACAATAGACGGCGTGCGCCAGACCTCGCATCCGTCGGTTCGCTCGACCCGGACCTCCCGCCCGGGTCGGATGAGCAGACGGTAGCGCGTGGGACCCGGTGCCCGCCAGACGAGAGCGCAGTTCTCGGAAGGACACATCTTGGCTGTCTCCCGCGCCACCAAGACCCTCGCCGCCACCGTCTCGGCCAACCCGAGCTTCCCGGGCGCGCCCACCCGGGTCACCTTCGCCAAGATCCGCGAGCCGCTTGAGGTGCCTGACCTCCTCGACCTGCAGATCCAGTCGTTCGAATGGCTGGTCGGCAACGAAGCGTGGTCCCAGCGCCGGGTCGACGCCGGTGATGAGGCCCCGATGGGCGGTCTGGAGGAGATCCTCACGGAGATCTCCCCGATCGAGGACTACTCCGGCTCCATGTCGCTGTCCTTCTCCGACCCCCGCTTCGACGAGGTCAAGGCGTCGGTCGAGGAGTGCCGGGACAAGGACATGACCTACGGCGCCCCGCTGTTCGTCACCGCGGAGTTCACCAACAACACCACCGGTGAGATCAAGAGCCAGACGGTGTTCATGGGTGACTTCCCGGTGATGACCGACAAGGGCACGTTCATCATCAACGGTACCGAGCGGGTCGTGGTCTCCCAGCTCGTGCGCTCGCCGGGGGTCTACTTCGACCACAGCATCGACAAGACGACCGAGAAGGACGTCTACTCCGTAAAGATCATCCCGAGTCGGGGTGCCTGGCTGGAGTTCGACGTCGACAAGCGCGACACCGTCGGTGTCCGCATCGACCGCAAGCGTCGCCAGCCGGTCACCGTGCTGCTCAAGGCGCTGGGCTGGACCGCCGAGCAGATCCAGGCGCGTTTCGGGTTCTCCGAGACGATCCTGGCCACGCTGGAGAAGGACCACACTGCCGGACAGGACGAGGCGCTGCTCGACATCTACCGCAAGCTGCGCCCGGGCGAGCCGCCCACGCGGGAAAGTGCGCAGACCCTGTTGGAGAACCTGTTCTTCAAGGAGAAGCGCTACGACCTCGCCAAGGTCGGCCGCTACAAGGCGAACAAGAAGCTGGGTCTGTCCATCGGCACCGGTGTCGGCACGCTGACCGAGGAGGACGTCGCCACCACCATCGAGTACCTCGTCCGGCTGCACGCGGGCGACACCACGATGGCGGTCGGGGGCAGTGTCGAGGACGGTGTCTCGACCGGCGGGGTGGAGGTCCCGGTCGAGACCGACGACATCGACCACTTCGGCAACCGTCGCCTGCGCACGGTGGGTGAGCTGATCCAGAACCAGGTTCGGGTCGGCCTGTCCCGCATGGAGCGGGTCGTCCGGGAACGGATGACCACCCAGGACGTCGAGGCGATCACGCCGCAGACTCTGATCAACATCCGGCCCGTCGTGGCGGCGATCAAGGAGTTCTTCGGGACCTCGCAGCTGTCGCAGTTCATGGACCAGCACAACCCGCTGGCCGGGCTGACCCACAAGCGCCGCCTGTCCGCGCTCGGCCCGGGTGGCCTGTCCCGGGAGCGCGCCGGTTTCGAGGTCCGCGACGTGCACACCAGCCACTACGGCCGGATGTGCCCGATCGAGACCCCGGAGGGCCCGAACATCGGCCTGATCGGGTCGTTGGCCACGTTCGCGCAGGTCAACCCGTTCGGGTTCATCCAGACCCCGTACCGCAAGGTCGTCGAGGGCCGGGTCACCGACCAGATTGACTACCTCACCGCCGACGAGGAGGACCGCTTCGTCAAGGCGCAGGCCAACGCGCCGCTCGACGACGACGGTTACTTCACCGAGGACCGCGTCCTGGTCCGCCGCAAGGCCGGTGAGGTCGACTACATCCCGCCGTCGGGCGTGGACTACATCGACGTCTCGCCGCGGCAGATGGTGTCGGTCGCCACCGCGCTGATCCCGTTCCTCGAGCACGACGACGCGAACCGCGCGCTGATGGGCGCCAACATGCAGCGCCAGGCGGTGCCGCTGCTGAGTAGCGAGTCGCCGCTGGTCGGCACGGGCATGGAGCTGCGCGCCGCGGTCGACGCCGGCGACGTGGTCGCGGCGGAGAAGGCCGGTGTGGTCGAGGAGCTCTGCGCCGACTACATCACCGTGATGGCCGACGACGGCACCCGCCTGACCTACCGGCTGAACAAGTTCCGCCGGTCGAACCAGGGCACCTGCAACAACCAGAAGCCCATCGTCAACGAGGGGGACCGGGTCGAGGTCGGCCAGGTCGTCGCCGACGGGCCGTGCACCGAGGACGGTGAGATGGCGCTGGGCAAGAACCTGCTCGTCGCGATCATGCCGTGGGAGGGGCACAACTACGAGGACGCGATCATCCTGTCCCAGCGCCTCGTCCAGGACGACGTCCTCACCTCGATCCACATCGAGGAGCACGAGATCGACGCCCGGGACACCAAGCTGGGTGCCGAGGAGATCACTCGGGACATCCCGAACGTCTCCGAGGAGGTCCTCGCCGACCTCGACGAGCGTGGCATCATCCGGATCGGTGCCGAGGTCCAGCCGGGCGACATCCTGGTCGGCAAGGTCACGCCCAAGGGCGAGACCGAGCTGACCCCGGAGGAGCGGCTGCTGCGCGCGATCTTCGGGGAGAAGGCGCGCGAGGTGCGCGACACGTCGCTGAAGGTGCCGCACGGCGAGACCGGCAAGGTCATCGGCATCCGGGTCTTCTCCCGTGACGACGAGGACGAGCTGGCGCCCGGGGTCAACGAGCTGGTCCGCGTCTACGTGGCCCAGAAGCGCAAGATCCAGGACGGCGACAAGCTGGCGGGCCGGCACGGCAACAAGGGCGTCATCGGCAAGATCCTTCCTGTCGAGGACATGCCGTTCCTACCGGACGGCACGCCGGTGGACATCATCCTCAACACCCATGGTGTGCCGCGCCGGATGAACATCGGTCAGGTCCTGGAGACCCACCTCGGATGGATCGCCAAGACGGGCTGGGAGATCGACGGCACGCCGGAGTGGGCGTCGAAGATGCCCGCGGAGCTGTACTCCGCGCCGGCCGGGACGAGGACCGCCACACCGGTGTTCGACGGGGCCAAGGAGAACGAGATCACCGGCCTGCTGGGCTCCACGTTGCCCAACCGTGACGGCCAGCGCATGGTCGGACCGGACGGCAAGGCGCAGCTGTTCGACGGCCGCTCCGGGGACCCGTACCCGTTCCCGGTGGCCGTCGGCTACATGTACATCCTGAAGCTGGCCCACCTCGTGGATGACAAGATCCACGCCCGTTCCACCGGCCCGTACTCGATGATCACGCAGCAGCCCCTGGGTGGTAAGGCCCAGTTCGGCGGCCAGCGGTTCGGGGAGATGGAGTGCTGGGCGATGCAGGCCTACGGTGCCGCCTACACGTTGCAGGAGCTGCTCACGATCAAGTCCGACGACGTGGTGGGCCGGGTGAAGGTCTACGAGGCGATCGTCAAGGGCGAGAATATTCCGGAGCCGGGTATCCCGGAGTCCTTCAAGGTGCTCCTCAAAGAGCTCCAGTCGCTGTGCCTGAACGTCGAGGTGCTCTCCAGCGACGGGGCTGCGATCGAGATGCGCGACACCGACGACGAGGACCTCGAGCGGGCCGCGGCGAACCTGGGCATCAACCTGTCCAGCCGTCCCGGTGCCGACTCGATGACCGTCGACGACGTCGTCAACTGAGTAGTGGGGGCTCCGGCCCGAGTACGTTCCGGAGAAGCACAAGCATTGACGAGATAGCGGCTACAGGGATTTGAGGACACACGTGCTCGACGTCAACTTCTTCGACGAGCTGCGCATCGGCCTGGCCACCGCCGAGGACATCCGTCAGTGGTCCCACGGCGAGGTGAAAAAGCCCGAGACCATCAACTACCGCACTCTCAAGCCGGAGAAGGACGGGCTCTTCTGCGAGAAGATCTTCGGCCCTACCCGGGACTGGGAGTGCTACTGCGGCAAGTACAAGCGCGTCCGGTTCAAGGGCATCATCTGCGAGCGCTGCGGCGTGGAGGTCACGCGCGCCAAGGTGCGTCGCGAGCGGATGGGGCACATCGAGCTGGCCGCCCCCGTCACGCACATCTGGTACTTCAAGGGGGTGCCGAGCCGGCTGGGTTACCTGCTCGACCTGGCACCCAAGGACCTCGAAAAGATCATCTATTTTGCGGCCTACGTCATCACGTCGGTGAACACCGAGCTGCGCCACAACGACCTGTCCACGCTCGAGAACGAGATGAGCGTGGAACGCAAGCGGGTCGAGCAGCGTCGGGACGCCGAGGTGGAGGCCCGGGCGCAGAAGCTCGAGGCCGACCTGGCCGAGCTGGAGGCCGAGGGCGCCAAGAGCGACGTCCGCCGCAAGGTCAAGGAGGGTGGCGAGCGCGAGATGCGCCAGCTCCGCGACCGCGCCCAGCGTGAGCTGGACCGACTCGACGAGATCTGGGCCACCTTCGCCAAGCTCGATGTGCAGCAGCTGATCGCGGACGAGGGTCTCTACCGCGAGCTCTACGACCGCTACGGTGACTACTTCACCGGGGCGATGGGCGCCGAGGCGATCCAGACCCTGCTGCGGAACTTCGACATCGACAACGAGGCCGAGAACCTGCGGGAGACCATCCGCAGCGGCAAGGGTCAGAAGAAGCTGCGCGCGCTCAAGCGGCTGAAGGTGGTGGCCGCGTTCCAGGCCACCGGCAACTCGCCGCTGGGCATGGTGCTGGACTGCGTTCCGGTGATCCCGCCGGACCTGCGTCCGATGGTGCAGCTCGACGGTGGCCGCTTCGCCACCTCGGACCTGAACGACCTGTACCGCCGGGTTATCAACCGCAACAACCGCCTCAAGCGACTGATCGACCTCGGCGCGCCCGAGATCATCGTCAACAACGAGAAGCGGATGCTGCAGGAGGCCGTCGACGCGCTGTTCGACAACGGTCGTCGTGGCCGGCCGGTGACGGGCCCGGGCAACCGGCCGCTCAAATCGCTGTCGGACCTGCTCAAGGGCAAGCAGGGCCGGTTCCGCCAGAACCTGCTGGGCAAGCGGGTGGACTACTCCGGCCGGTCGGTCATCGTCGTCGGTCCGCAGCTCAAGCTGCACCAGTGCGGCCTGCCCAAGGACATGGCGCTGGAGTTGTTCAAGCCGTTCGTGATGAAGCAGCTGGTCGACCTCAACCACGCGCAGAACATCAAGAGCGCCAAGCGCATGGTCGAGCGCGGCCGATCGCAGGTGTGGGACGTCCTCGAAGAGGTCATCTCCGAGCACCCGGTGCTGCTCAACCGCGCTCCGACCCTGCACCGCCTCGGCATCCAGGCCTTCGAGCCGCAGCTGGTGGAGGGCAAGGCCATCCAGCTGCACCCGCTGGTCTGCGAGGCGTTCAACGCCGACTTCGACGGTGACCAGATGGCGGTGCACCTGCCGCTGTCGGCCGAGGCACAGTCCGAGGCCCGGGTTCTGATGCTCTCGTCCAACAACATCCTCTCGCCCGCGTCGGGCCGTCCGCTCGCCATGCCGCGGCTGGACATGGTCACCGGTCTGTACCACCTGAGCCGGCGCCGTGAAGGCGCGCACGGTGCGGGGCAGGTGTACTCCTCGCCGGCCGAGGCGGTCATGGCCTACGACCGCACGGTGCTCCACCTGCAGGCGCCGATCAAGATCCGGCTCTCCGGGGTGGTCCCTCCTGTCGACGTCGCCGCGGAACTGGCCGGGAACGGCTGGCAGCCCGGCGACGCCTGGCTGGCCGAGACCACCCTCGGGCGGGTGCTGTTCAACGAGCTGCTCCCGGAGGACTACCCGTTCGTCAACGAGCCGCTGCCGAAGAAGCGCCAGGCCGCGATCATCAACGACCTGGCCGAGCGGTACTCGATGACCGAGGTCGCGCAGGTGCTCGACCGGCTCAAGGACGCCGGCTTCTACTGGGCCACGCGGTCCGGGGTCACGATGGCCGTCTCCGACGTCGTCGTGCCACCGAACAAGCAGCAGATCCTCGACGGGTACGAGGCCAAGGCCGACCAGGTCAACAAGCGCTACCAGCGGGGCGCCCTGTCCCACCAGGAGCGCAACGACGAGATGGTCAAGATCTGGAGCCAGGCCTCCGAAGAGGTGGCCAGGGCCATGGAGGAGAACTTCCCCGAGGACAACCCGATCCCGACGATCGTGAAGTCGGGTGCGGCGGGCAACATGACCCAGGTCCGGCAGCTTGCCGGGATGCGCGGTCTGGTGGCCAACCCGAAGGGCGAGTACATCCCCCGTCCGATCAAGTCCAACTTCCGCGAGGGCCTGTCGGTGCTGGAGTACTTCATCTCCACCCACGGCACCCGCAAGGGCCTGGCGGACACGGCGCTGCGCACGGCCGACTCGGGCTACCTGACCCGTCGTCTGGTGGACGTGTCGCAGGACGTCATCGTCCGCGAGGTCGACTGCGGTACCGAGCGCAGCATCACGATGGCCGTCACGGAGGAGGCCACCGGCGGCACGCTGATCCCGCACCGCTACATCCGGACCAGTGTCTACGCCCGCAGCTCCGCCGAAGACGTCCGCGGTCCGGACGGCGAGCTCGTGGTCCGTCGGGGTGACGACCTCGGCGACCCCGCGCTCGACGCGCTGGTCGCCGCCGGCGTCCGGACGATCCGGGTGCGCAGCGCGCTCACCTGCGCGTCGGCCACCGGCATCTGCGGCATGTGCTACGGCCGCTCGATGGCCACCGGCAAGCTGGTGGACGTCGGCGAGGCGGTCGGCATCGTCGCGGCGCAGTCGATCGGCGAGCCGGGCACGCAGCTGACGATGCGCACGTTCCACACCGGCGGGGTGGCCGGGGACGACATCACCACCGGTCTGCCCCGGGTCCAGGAGCTGTTCGAGGCGCGCGTCCCGAAGGGCAAGGCGCCGATCGCCGACGTCGACGGTCGGATCCACATCGAGGACGGCGAGCGCTTCTGGAAGATCACCCTTACCCCGGACGACGGCGGCGAGGAGATCATCTACGAGAAGCTGTCGAAGCGGCAGTGGCTGGCGATGACCGTCGTGGACGGGAGCGAGCGGCCGCTCGCCGACGGCGACCATGTGCACGTGGGTCAGCTGCTGCTGGAAGGCACGGCCGACCCGCACGAGGTGCTGCGCGTCATGGGCCCGCGCGAGGTGCAGCTGCACCTGGTGCGTGAGGTGCAGAAGGTGTATCGCACGCAGAGCGTGGACATCCACGACAAGCACATCGAGGTGATCATCCGGCAGATGCTGCGGCGGGTCACGATCATCGACTCGGGGGCCACCGAGTTCCTGCCCGGCGCGCTGGCCGAGCGGGCCGAGTTCGAGAGCGCGAACCGCCAGGTGGTGGCCGAGGGTGGCGAACCCGCGGCAGGCCGCCCGGTGCTGATGGGGATCACGAAGGCCTCGCTGGCCACCGAGTCGTGGCTGTCCGCGGCGTCGTTCCAGGAGACCACTCGAATCCTCACCGACGCGGCGATCAACGGCAAGCGCGACAAGCTGGTCGGGCTGAAGGAGAACGTGATCATCGGCAAGCTGATCCCGGCCGGTACCGGTATCAGCCGATACCGCAATATCCAGGTTCAGCCCACCGAGGAGGCCCGCGCGGCCGCCTACGCGTTGCCGAGCTACGACGACGGCTACTACAGCCCCGACGTGTTCGGCGCGGGCACCGGTGCCGCGGTGCCGTTGGACGACTACGACTTCGGGCGTGACTACCGGTAGCCGGTAGGCACCCGAAGTCCGACCCCCAAAGGGGCCGGGGACCGCTCTCCCGCGGCGGTCCCCGGCCCCGTTTGGCATTCCGGACCGACGTTCTACGCGTCGAACAGCGGCTCGTTCGTCGTCGATGAGCTGAGTCAGATGCGACGGGCGGAATCCGGTGAGCGGCAAGCGGGCGACACCCCTTACGATGGAGGCTGGGCTTGCGGCACGCTGCCCGCACCGGCAGGTACGGACCAGGACCCGTTTTGACCCCCTTCCAGCGGGGCGAGTACGCTATGGTCTTGCGCCCGACCACGGTCGGGCCGATCTGCGTGCCCTGCGTCGTCGATCCTGCACCTCGGTGCGTGAGCGGCCCTGCCGGGTCCGTGGGCCCCGGTCTCCCGCGAGGTCTCCCGATCTCATTGCGGTATCCGCGGGACGACACGCCCGACCTCGGGGGAGGGTGGCCAGCGCAGCCGGCCTCTCTGAGAAGAACCACCAGCATCAGGTAGAGCACACCGACGGGAAGAAGCAGACGGTTCATGCCCACGATCCAGCAGCTGGTCCGCAAGGGCCGTCAGGACAAGGTCGCCAAGACCAAGACCGCCGCGCTGAAGGGGAGTCCCCAGCGTCGCGGGGTGTGCACCCGCGTGTACACCACGACGCCCAAGAAGCCGAACTCCGCGCTGCGCAAGGTCGCGCGCGTCCGGCTCAGCAGCGAGATCGAGATCACCGCCTACATCCCCGGTGAAGGCCACAACCTGCAGGAGCACTCGATCGTGCTGGTGCGCGGTGGCCGGGTGAAGGACCTCCCCGGCGTTCGTTACAAGATTATTCGTGGTTCGCTGGACACCCAGGGCGTCCGCAACCGCAAGCAGTCCCGCAGCCGTTACGGCGCGAAGAAGGAGAAGAGCTGATGCCGCGCAAGGGCCCCGCGCCGAAGCGCCCGCTGGTTTCCGACCCGGTGTACAGCTCGCCGCTGGTCACCCAGCTGGTGAACAAGGTGCTCCAGGACGGCAAGCGCTCGCTGGCCGAGCGCATCGTCTACGCCGCGCTCGAGGGCACCCGGGACAAGACCGGTACCGACCCGGTGGTCACGCTCAAGCGCGCGCTGGACAACGTGAAGCCCGCCCTGGAGGTGCGCAGCCGTCGGGTCGGTGGCGCCACCTACCAGGTGCCGATCGAGGTCCGCGCCACCCGGCAGACCACGCTGGGCCTGCGTTGGCTGGTGTCCTACGCCGGGCAGCGTCGCGAGAAGACCATGGTCGACCGGCTCATGAACGAGCTCCTCGACGCGAGTAACGGGCTGGGCGCCAGCGTGAAGCGGCGCGAGGACATGCACAAGATGGCGGATTCCAACAGGGCCTTCGCCCACTACCGCTGGTGACGACGGGCCGAGGTGTCCGCGCCGATCTGCTGAGGGAGTCAGACAAGTGGCACGGGATGTGCTGACGGACCTTCGCAAGGTCCGCAACATCGGCATCATGGCGCACATCGATGCTGGCAAGACCACCACTACCGAGCGGATCCTGTACTACACCGGGATCAACTACAAGATCGGTGAGGTGCACGACGGCGCGGCCACGATGGACTGGATGGAGGAGGAGCAGAAGCGCGGCATCACGATCACCTCCGCCGCGACGACCTGCTTCTGGCGCGACCACCAGATCAACATCATCGACACCCCGGGGCACGTCGACTTCACCGTGGAGGTGGAGCGGAACCTGCGGGTGCTCGACGGCGCCGTCGCGGTCTTCGACGGCAAGGAGGGGGTCGAGCCGCAGTCCGAGCAGGTCTGGCGGCAGGCCACCAAGTACGACGTCCCGCGCATCTGCTTCGTGAACAAGATGGACAAGCTCGGTGCGGACTTCTACTTCACGGTGCAGACCATCCAGGACCGCCTGGGTGCCACGCCGCTCCCGCTGCAGCTGCCGATCGGCTCGGAGAGTGACTTCATCGGGGTCGTCGACCTGGTCGAGATGCGCGCGCTGACCTGGCGCGGCGAGGTCGCCAAGGGTGAGGACTACACGATCGAGGAGATCCCCGAGGATCTCACCGAGGTGGCCGCCCGGTACCGGGAGAAGCTCGTCGAGGCCGTCGCCGAGACCGACGACGCGCTCATGGAGTCCTACCTCGGCGGCGTGGAGCCCACCACCGAGCAGATCAAGCACGGCATCCGGAAGATCGTGACAGACCGGGTCGCCTACCCGGTGATCTGCGGGTCCGCGTTCAAGAACAAGGGCGTCCAGCCCATGCTCGACGCGGTGATCGACTACCTGCCGTCACCGTATGACCTGCCGCCGGTCGAGGGCACGCTGCCGGACGGACAGACCCCGGCCGCCCGCAAGCCCGGCAAGGACGAGCCGTTCTCCGCGCTCGCCTTCAAGATCGCCGCACACCCGTTCTTCGGTAAGCTCACCTACATCCGGGTGTACTCGGGTCGGGTGGCTGCGGGGTCCCAGGTCGTCAACTCGACCAAGGACCGCAAGGAGCGCATCGGGAAGATCTTCCAGATGCACGCCAACAAGGAGAACCCGGTCGACGAGGCCATGGTGGGCCATATCTACGCGGTGATCGGCCTGAAGGACACGACCACGGGCGAGACGCTCTGCGACCCGCAGGCGCCGATCGTGCTCGAGTCGATGACCTTCCCCGACCCGGTGATCCAGGTGGCGGTTGAGCCGAAGACGAAGGCCGACCAGGAGAAGCTGGGCATCGCGATCCAGAAGCTCGCCGAGGAGGACCCCACCTTCCAGGTCAACCTGGACGAGGAGTCCGGCCAGACCATCCTCGCCGGGATGGGTGAGCTGCACCTGGAGGTGCTGGTCAACCGGATGCGCAGCGACTACAAGGTCGAGGCCAACATCGGCAAGCCGCAGGTGGCCTACCGCGAGACGATCCGGCGCGTGGTGGACAAGCACGAGTACACCCACAAGAAGCAGACCGGTGGCTCGGGCCAGTTCGCCCGTGTGATCATCAAGCTGGAGCCGCTCGATACGGCCGATGGTGCGCTGTACGAGTTCGACAACAAGGTCACCGGCGGCCGCGTCCCGCGGGAGTACATCCCGTCCGTCGACGCCGGCGCCCAGGACGCGATGCAGTACGGCATCCTCGCCGGTTACCCGTTGACCGGGATCAAGCTGACCCTGCTCGACGGCCAGTACCACGAGGTCGACTCGTCCGAGATGGCCTTCAAGGTCGCCGGTTCGATGGCCCTGAAGGAGGCTGCGCGCAAGGCCGACCCGGCCCTGCTCGAGCCGATGATGGCCGTCGAGGTCACCACGCCCGAGGACTACATGGGCGACGTGATCGGTGACCTGAACTCCCGACGTGGTCATATTCAGGCCATGGAGGAGCGGGCGGGTGCCCGCGTCATCAAGGCGCTGGTGCCGCTCTCGGAGATGTTCGGCTACGTCGGTGACCTACGGTCGCGGACCCAGGGCCGGGCGAACTACACGATGGTCTTCGACTCCTACGCGGAGGTCCCGACCAACGTGGCCAAGGAGATCATCGCGAAAGCCACCGGCGAGTAGCACTTTCCACCCCACAGACCTGCCGTCAGCACGGCGGATGACGAACACCAGTCCAGGAGGATCCCCCAGTGGCGAAGGCGAAGTTCGAGCGGACCAAGCCGCACGTCAACATCGGCACGATCGGTCACATCGACCACGGCAAGACCACGCTGACGGCGGCCATCACGAAGGTTCTGCACGACAAGTACCCGAAGCTCAACGAGGCTTCGGCGTTCGACCAGATCGACAAGGCTCCCGAGGAGCGCCAGCGCGGCATCACGATCTCGATCGCGCACGTGGAGTACCAGACCGAGAAGCGGCACTACGCGCACGTCGACTGCCCCGGGCACGCCGACTACATCAAGAACATGATCACCGGTGCGGCGCAGATGGACGGCGCCATCCTGGTGGTCGCGGCGACCGACGGCCCGATGCCGCAGACCCGCGAGCACGTGCTGCTGGCCCGCCAGGTCGGCGTCCCCTACATCGTGGTGGCGCTGAACAAGGCGGACATGGTCGAGGACGAGGAGATCCTCGAGCTGGTCGAGCTGGAGGTCCGCGAGCTGCTGTCGTCGCAGGAGTACCCGGGTGACGACCTGCCGATCGTGCGGGTCTCGGCGCTCAAGGCGCTCGAGGGCGACAGCGAGTGGAGCAGCAAGCTGCTCGAGCTCATGGACGCGGTGGACGAGTCCATCCCGGAGCCGCAGCGCGACATCGAGAAGCCGTTCCTGATGCCCGTCGAGGACGTCTTCACCATCACCGGCCGCGGCACCGTGGTCACCGGCCGCATCGAGCGCGGCATCGTGAAGGTGAACGAGGCGGTCGAGATCGTCGGTATCCGGGAGGGGTCGACCAAGACCATCACCACCGGTGTCGAGATGTTCCGCAAGATCCTCGACGAGGGTCGCGCGGGCGAGAACGTCGG
The DNA here is from genome assembly GCA_038257875.1 of Mycobacteriales bacterium. GTDB lineage: Bacteria > Actinomycetota > Actinomycetes > Mycobacteriales > Pseudonocardiaceae > Pseudonocardia. The sequence goes on along the minus strand of JBBSQN010000017.1, from coordinate 23,527 downwards.
TCTGTTGCTGCGTGGTATCAAGCGCGAGGACGTCGAGCGCGGCCAGGTCGTCTGCAAGCCGGGCTCGATCACCCCGCACACCGAGTTCGAGGGCCAGGTCTACATCCTGTCCAAGGACGAGGGTGGCCGGCACACACCGTTCTTCAACAACTACCGGCCGCAGTTCTACTTCCGCACCACCGACGTGACCGGTGTGGTGACACTGCCCAGTGGCACCGAGATGGTCATGCCGGGCGACAACACCATCATGAGCGTGTCGCTGATCCAGCCGATCGCCATGGAGGAGGGCCTGCAGTTCGCCATCCGCGAGGGTGGTCGGACCGTCGGCGCCGGTCAGGTCACGAAGATCAACAAGTAGTACCCCCGGTCTGGGGTGCCACACTCCGGTGTGGCATTCTTGACAGGTTGCGCGTAGGGCGCTGGCGCGCGTGGATGACAGTCCACGCGCGCTGGCCCCGGCGCCAGCCCCCGAGCACGGCGACCCGCAAGGGCGCAGGTGATCTGGGGACCGGTTTGAGGTCGAGCGGGACACGCCCGACCTCGTGGACCGGATTCCACGCCGAGACAGACCGCCCGAGCATGATGGTCGGACTCCTCTGCGCCCACCCGGATCGCCTACCAGAGCGGCAGGAAGAAGAGGACGACCGACGATCATGGCGGGACAAAAGATCCGCATCAGGCTGAAGGCCTATGACCACGAGGCGATCGACGCTTCCGCTCGGAAGATCGTCGAGACGGTCACGCGCACGGGTGCGCGGGTCGTCGGTCCGGTACCGCTGCCGACGGAGAAGAACGTCTACTGCGTCATCCGTTCGCCGCACAAGTACAAGGACTCTCGTGAGCACTTCGAGATGCGTACCCACAAACGGCTGATCGACATCCTCGACCCGACGCCCAAGACGGTCGACGCGCTCATGCGCATCGACCTGCCGGCGAGCGTCGACGTCAACATCCAGTAGGGCTGAGCGAGAAGATGAGCGAGAGGCAAGTCACCGGGATCCTGGGCACCAAGCTCGGGATGACCCAGGTCTTCGACGAGAACAACCGGGTGGTTCCGGTCACCGTGGTCCAGGCGGGCCCCAACGTGGTGACCCAGGTCCGCACGGCCGAGAACGACGGTTACGTCGCGGTCCAGCTCGCCTACGGGGCGATCGACCCGCGCAAGGTCAACAAGCCGCGCACCGGCCACTTCGCCAAGGCGGGCACCACGCCGCGCCGGCACCTGGTCGAGCTGCGCACCTCCGACGCCGCCGAGTACACGGTCGGGCAGGAGATCACGGCCGGGGTGTTCGACGCCGGCGCGGTGGTGGACGTGGTGGGCACCAGCAAGGGCAAGGGCACCGCGGGTGTCATGAAGCGGCACGGCTTCAAAGGCCTCGGCGCCAGCCACGGCACCCAGCGCAAGCACCGCTCGCCGGGTTCGATCGGCGGGTGCGCCACCCCGGGCCGGGTCTTCAAGGGTCTGCGGATGGCCGGTCGCATGGGCGTCGCCCGGGTGACCACGCAGAACCTCACGGTGTACCGGGTCGACACCGACAACGGCCTGCTGCTGATCAAGGGTGCCGTTCCTGGTCCACGCGGCGGCCTGCTGCTGGTCAAGACGGCCGCGAAGGGTGGTGCCCCGCTGTGAGCACGCTGTCCGGGACAAGTGTCGAGGTCCGCACCCCCGAGGGCGCCGCGCAGGGCACCGTCGAGCTTCCCGCGCACGTCTTCGACGTGTCCGCCAACGTGCCGTTGATGCACCAGGTCGTGGTGGCACAGCTCGCGGCCGCCCGCCAAGGGACGCACGCCACGTTGACCCGTGGTGAGGTTCGCGGTGGTGGCCGCAAGCCGTACCGCCAGAAGGGCACCGGTCGCGCGCGCCAGGGCTCGATCCGCTCGCCGCAGTTCGTCGGTGGCGGGGTCTCCCATGGCCCCACACCACGGGACTACGCCCAGAAGACCCCGAAGAAGATGAAGGCTGCCGCGTTGCGCAGCGCCCTGTCCGACCGCGCCCGTGCGGGCCTGGTGCACGTCATGTCCACGATCGTCGGGGGCGACACCCCGTCCACCAGGGCAGCGCGTTCCGCGCTGGCCGCGGTGGCCACCGCGGCCGACACGCGGGTGCTGGCCGTCGTCGACCGCGAGGACGAGGTCGGCCGGCTGTCGCTGCGCAACCTGCCGGCCGGCCACGTGCTCGCGCCCGACCAGCTCAACACCTACGACGTGCTCGTCAACGACATCGTGGTGTTCACCTCCGCAGCGCTGGAGGCGTTCCTGGCCGGCCCCATCGCGCGGCCGCGCACCGGTGGCCCGCGCTCGGCCACCGCGTCGGCCCGCGAGAGCGAGCTGGTCGGTCTGGCGAAGGCCCCCGCCCCTGAGGAGGACAGCCAGTGATCCCCGACCCGCGTGACATCCTGATCGCGCCGGTGGTCTCGGAGAAGAGCTACGGGCTGCTCGAGGAGCGCCAGTACACCTTCATCGTCGCCCCGAACGCGAACAAGACACAGATCAAGATAGCCGTGCAGAAGGTGTTCGGGGTCACCGTGCTCAGCGTCAACACGCTGAATCGCCCGGGCAAGCGCAAGCGCTCCCGCACCGGCTACGGCAAGCGTAAGGACACCAAGCGCGCGATCGTGACGCTCTCTCCGCAGAGTCGCACGATCGACGTGTTCGGTGGTCCGGCGAGCTGAGGGGCTGACGATGGGCATCCGCAAGTACAAGCCGACCACGCCGGGCCGTCGCGGTTCCAGCGTCTCCGACTTCGCCGAGATCACCCGGTCGACGCCGGAGAAGTCGCTGATCCGCCCGCTGCACGGCAAGGGTGGCCGCAACGTGCACGGGCGGATCACCACCCGGCACCAGGGCGGCGGTCACAAGCGTGCGTACCGGCTGATCGACTTCCGGCGCAACGACAAGGACGGGGTGCCGGCCAAGGTCGCGCACATCGAGTACGACCCGAACCGCACCAGCCGCATCGCGCTGCTGCACTACGCCGACGGCGAGAAGCGCTACATCATCGCGCCGGATCGGCTGCATCAGGGTGACAAGGTCGAAGCCGGACCGCGGGCCGACATCAAGATCGGGAACAACCTGCCGCTGCGCAACATCCCGACCGGCACCGTGGTGCACGCGATCGAGCTTCGTCCCGGGGGCGGTGCCAAGATCGCCCGTTCGGCCGGGGCGCGCGTGCAGCTGGTGGCCAAGGACGGTCCGTACGCACAGCTGCGCATGCCGTCGGGGGAGATCCGCAACGTGGACGTGCGCTGCCGCGCCACCGTCGGCGAGGTGGGCAACGCCGATCATTCCAACATCAACTGGGGCAAGGCGGGCCGCATGCGGTGGAAGGGCAAGCGCCCGACCGTCCGCGGCGTCGCCATGAACCCGGTCGACCACCCGCACGGTGGCGGTGAGGGCAAGACCTCCGGTGGTCGGCACCCGGTGAACCCGGCGGGCAAGTCCGAGGGGCGCACCCGACACCACAAGGCCAGTGACTCCATGATCGTCCGTCGCCGTCGTACCGGCAAGAAGCGCTGAGCAGGGAGGTAACCAATGCCGCGCAGCCTGAAAAAAGGCCCATTCGTGGACGACCACCTGCTCAAGAAGGTGGACGTGCTCAACGAGTCGGGCAAGAAGGCCGTCATCCGCACCTGGTCTCGACGGTCCACCATCATCCCCGACATGATCGGCCACACGATTGCGGTGCACGACGGCCGCAAGCACGTGCCGGTGTTCGTGTCGGACTCGATGGTCGGCCACAAGCTGGGTGAGTTCGCTCCGACGCGGACGTTCCGGGGCCACATCAAGGACGACCGCAAGGCGCGCAGGCGCTGAGCGGCCCGAGTAGCGACTGAGAGGGTGAAAGATAATGGCTGACACCACTGCTTCGGCGACCAGCCGAAGCCCTGCCGCCGTGCTCGAGCCGATTCGGGCGCGCGCGGTGGCACGGTACGTGCACATGTCACCGACCAAGGTGCGACGCGTCGTCGCGCTGATCAAGGGTCGGCCGCTGCAGGAGGCTCTCGACATTCTGCGGTTCTCACCGCAGGCGGCCGCCGAGCCGCTGTACAAGGTCGTCGCGAGCGCTGCGGCCAATGCCGCGAACAACCTCCAGCTCAACCGCGACACCCTCGTGGTGGCCGCGGCCTACGCCGACGAGGGGCCGACGCTCAAGCGCATCCGCCCGCGTGCCCAGGGGCGCGCGTACCGGATCCGCAAGCGGACGAGTCACATCACCGTCGAGGTCGAGTCCCGGACGATCGGCGGGCGTTCGGGCGGGCGGGGCGCGCAGAGTGCGAAGGGGAGGACCCGCTGATGGGTCAAAAGATCAACCCGCATGGGTTCCGGCTCGGGATCACCACCGACTGGAAGTCGCGCTGGTACGCCGACAAGCAGTACGCCGAGTACGTCAAGGAGGACGTCGAGATCCGCAAGATGCTCGCCAAGGGCATGGAGCGGGCCGGCATCTCCACGGTCGAGATCGAGCGCACCCGCGACCGCGTGCGGGTGGACATCCACACCGCCCGTCCGGGCATCGTCATCGGGCGCCGCGGTGCCGAGGCCGACCGGATCCGTGGCAACCTCGAGAAGCTGACCCGCAAGCAGGTCCAGCTCAACATCCTCGAGGTCAAGAACGCCGAGTCCGATGCCCAGCTCGTCGCCCAGGGGGTAGCCGAGCAGCTGTCCAACCGCGTGGCGTTTCGTCGGGCGATGCGCAAGGCCATTCAGTCGGCCATGCGTTCGCCGCAGGTCAAAGGCATCCGGGTGCAGTGTTCGGGCCGCTTGGGCGGCGCGGAGATGTCGCGCTCGGAGTTCTATCGCGAGGGTCGCGTCCCGCTGCACACGTTGCGTGCCGACATCGATTACGGGCTGTTCGAGGCCCGCACGACGTTCGGTCGCATCGGGGTCAAAGTGTGGATCTACAAGGGTGACGTGGTCGGCGGGCGCCGCGAGGGCGTCCCGGCCACCGCGCCGAGCCCCGAGCGCGGACCGCGCCGCGAGCGTCCGCAGCGTCGGCGCTCAGGTGCGTCGGGCACCACCGGCTCGGGCACCGAGGCCGGGCGCGCCGCAGCCGAGGAGTCGGCCGGTGCTGGCGCCGTCACCGCAACGGTCGAGGCGCCGAGCGAGACCGGCGGGGAGGCGTAGAGCATGCTGATCCCCCGCAAGGTGAAGCATCGCAAGCAGCACCGGCCGCACCGCACCGGCATGGCGTCCGGCGGCACCCAGGTGACGTTCGGTGACTACGGCATCCAGGCTCTCGAGCCGGCCTACCTCACCAACCGGCAGATCGAGTCGGCCCGTATCGCCATCAACCGGCACATCCGCCGCGGCGGCAAGGTCTGGATCAACGTGTTCCCGGACCGCCCGCTCACCAAGAAGCCGGCCGAGACCCGCATGGGTTCCGGGAAGGGCTCGCCGGAGAAGTGGGCGGCCAACATCAAGCCCGGCCGGGTGCTGTTCGAGATGAGCTACCCCAACGAGCAGACCGCTCGCGAGGCCTTGCGTCGTGCGATCCACAAGCTGCCGATGAGGTGCCGGATCGTGACGCGTGAGGGAGGGGAGCGCTGATGGCCGCCTCGACGACCGCCGCCGAGCTGCGCGAGCTCACCGACGAGGAGCTGACGCTGCGCGTGCGGGAGGCCAAGGAGGAGCTGTTCAACCTCCGCTTCCAGATGGCCACCGGGCAGCTGGACAACAACCGGCGGCTGCGTACCGTCCGGCACGACATCGCACGGATCTACACGATCATGCGCGAGCGCGAGCTGGGCCTCTCGGCCGCACCGACTGAGGACGAGGGCGTGGCATGAGCGAGCAACCGAGCACCACGTCGCCACCGGCGACGAAGCAGCGCGGGGAGCGGAAGGTCCGCGAGGGTCTGGTCGTGTCCGACAAGATGGACAAGACGATCGTGGTCTCCCTCGAGGACCGCGTGAAGCACCCGCTCTACGGCAAGGTCATCCGCCGGACGAGCAAGGTCAAAGCGCACGACGAGGCCAACACGGCCGGCGTCGGCGACCGCGTCCGGCTGATGGAGACCCGCCCGCTGTCGGCCACCAAACGCTGGCGGCTGGTGGAGATCCTGGAGAAGGCGAAGTGATCCAGCAGGAGTCGCGGTTGCGGGTGGCCGACAACACCGGCGCCAAGGAGATACTGTGCATCCGGGTGCTGGGCGGGTCGGCCCGACGCTACGCCGGGATCGGCGACGTCATCGTCGCCACGGTGAAGGAGGCCATCCCCGCCGCCGGGGTGAAGCGCGGTGACGTCGTCAAGGCCGTCATCGTGCGCACCGTCAAGGAACGGCGCCGCCCGGACGGTTCCTACATCCGGTTCGACGAGAACGCCGCCGTGCTGATCAAGCCCGACGGCGAGCCGCGGGGGACCCGCATCTTCGGACCCGTCGGTCGCGAGCTGCGCGACAAGCGATTCATGAAGATCATCTCCCTCGCTCCGGAGGTGCTGTAGAACATGAAGGTCAAGAAGGGCGACACCGTGGTGGTGATCGCCGGCAAGGACAAGGGCGCCAAGGGCAAGGTCATTCAGGCCTATCCCGACCGGGAGCGGGTGCTGGTCGAGGGCGTGAACCGGATCAAGAAGCACACCCGGATCACCCAGAACCAGCGCGGCGCGCAGTCCGGCGGGATCATCACCCAGGAGGCCGCCATCCACGTCTCCAACGTGATGGTCGTCGACTCCGACGGCAAGCCGACCCGCGTGGGCAAGAAGACCACCGAGGACGGCAAGCGGGTGCGGGTCTCCCGGCGCAGTGGGAAGGAGATCTGATGACCACCACGGAGAGGGTGGCGCCCCGGCTCAAGCAGCGCTACCGCGACGAGATCGCCGGCGGGCTCCGTGAGGAGTTCGGGTACGGCAACGTCATGCAGGTCCCGGGCGTGGTGAAGGTCGTCGTCAACATGGGTATCGGCGAGGCCGCTCGGGACGCGAAGCTCATCGACGGCGCCGTCCGCGATCTGGCCACCATCACCGGCCAGAAGCCGCAGGTCCGTCGGGCCACCAAGTCCATCGCGCAGTTCAAGCTGCGTGAGGGCATGCCGATCGGTGCGAAGGCCACGCTCCGGAGCGACCGCATGTGGGAGTTCCTGGATCGGTTGCTGACCATCGCGCTGCCCCGGATCCGGGACTTCCGCGGCCTGTCGCCGAACCAGTTCGACGGCCGGGGCAACTACACGTTCGGCCTGAACGAGCAGTCGATGTTCCACGAGATCGACCCCGACTCGATCGATCGGCCGCGCGGCATGGACATCACGGTCGTCACCACGGCCACGACCGACGCGGAAGGCCGGGCGCTGCTGCGCCGGCTCGGCTTCCCTTTCAAGGAGGCGTGAGATGGCCAAGAAGGCGCTGATCATCAAGGCGGCGGCCAAGCCGAAGTTCAAGGTCCGCGGCTACACCCGCTGCCAGAAGTGCGGCCGTCCGCGCGCCGTACTGCGCAAGTTCGGCCTGTGCCGGATCTGCGTCCGCCAGATGGCGCATGCCGGCGAGCTGCCGGGCGTCAGCAAGAGCAGCTGGTAGGCACTGCGTGCTCGTGCGCGGAAATCGTCGCCAGAACAGCGTTATCCGCGCACAGGCGCCCCGATCGTCGCAGGCCCCTCGGGGAACCACGGCGGGAAAGTAGTGACGTCACATGACGATGACCGATCCGATCGCAGATATGCTCACGCGTCTGCGCAACGCCAACTCGGCTTACCACGACCGCGTGGTCATGCCGCATTCCAAGCTCAAGGTGTCGATCGCGGAGATCCTTCAGCGAGAGGGGTACATCGCCGCGCATCACGTCGAGGACGCCGAGGTCGGCAAGTCCCTGGTCATCGAGCTGAAGTACGGGCGCAACCGCGAGCGCAGCATCGCGGGTCTGCGCCGGGTGTCCAAGCCCGGTCTGCGGGTGTACGCGAAGTCCACCGGCCTGCCCCGGGTCCTCGGCGGCCTCGGCGTCGCGATCATCTCGACGTCGAGCGGCCTGCAGACCGAACGGCAAGCGCACAAGAACGGCGTGGGCGGCGAAGTCCTCGCCTACGTCTGGTGAGGGGTTAACACCATGTCCCGCATCGGGAAGCTGCCCATCACCGTGCCGTCCGGCGTGGACGTGGCCATCGACGGCCGCACGGTGACGGTGAAGGGGCCGAAGGGCACCCTGTCGCACACCGTGATCGAGCCGATCACCGTCGAGCGAGCCGACGACGGCGCCGTCCTGGTCAAGCGACCGGACGACGAGCGCAAGAGCAGGGCCTACCACGGCCTGTCCCGCACGCTTGTCAACAATCTCGTCGTCGGCGTCACCGCCGGCTACGAGAAGAAGCTGGAGATCCACGGTGTCGGTTACCGCGTCGTGCTGAAGGGTTCCGCGCTGGAGTTCGCCCTCGGGTTCAGTCATTCGGTTGTGATCCAGGCACCCGAGGGTGTCGCGTTCACGGTCGAGACGCCCACCCGGTTCTCGGTCTCCGGCATCGACAAGCAGCTGGTCGGCGAGACCGCCGCCAACATCCGCAAGCTGCGCAAGCCCGACCCGTACAAGGGCAAGGGTGTGCGCTACGCCGGCGAGGTCATCCGCCGCAAGGTCGGGAAGACGGGTAAGTAATGGCTGACACGATTTCTGCTGCGGCCACGAAGCGCGCCGCCTCCCAGGTGTCGCACAAGCGGCGCGTCGCGCGTACCCGTCGGCACGCCCGGCTGCGCAAGAAGGTCAGCGGCAGCCCGGAGCGTCCGCGGCTGGCGGTCAACCGCAGCGCGCGTCACATCGTCGTGCAGCTGATCGACGACCTGGCCGGCCACACGCTGGCCTCGGCGTCCACCATGGAGGCCGATGTCCGCGCGCTCGAGGGTGACAAGAAGGCCCGCGCGGCCAAGGTCGGCGAGCTGCTCGCCGCCCGGGCGCGCGCGGCCGGCGTCACTGCGGTGGTGTTCGACCGGGGTGGTTACGACTACCACGGCCGGATCGCCGCGGTGGCCGATGCCGCCCGCGCGGGTGGGCTGGAGTTCTAGGTGCGCACTCACAACCAGGACGAGATCCGTATGCAGGGTCGAACCATCGATTCGGAAGGGAACCTCTGATGCCGGGACGTGCACGGCGTGACGGCGGAGGGCCCGGTGGCGAGCGCAGCAGCTCAGGCGACCGCCGGGACCGCCGGGACGGAGGCCGTGGCGGGGCGGCCCAGGACAAGACCCCGTACATCGAGCGGCTGGTCACGATCAACCGCGTGGCCAAGGTCGTCAAGGGTGGTCGGCGCTTCAGCTTCACCGCGCTGATGATCGTCGGCGACGGCGACGGCCTGGTGGGCGTCGGTTACGGCAAGGCCAAGGAGGTGCCGGCGGCGATCGCCAAGGGCGTCGAGGAGGCGAAGAAGAACTTCTTCCGGGTCCCGCGCATCGGGGGCACGATCGTGCACCGCGTGCAGGGTGAGGCAGCCGCCGGTGTGGTGCTGCTGCGCCCCGCCAGCCCCGGTACCGGTGTCATCGCCGGTGGTCCGGTACGTGCCGTGCTCGAGTGCGCCGGTATCCATGACGTCCTCTCCAAGTCCCTCGGCAGCGACAACGCGATCAACGTCGTGCACGCCACGGTGGCCGCGCTGAAGCAGATCCAGCGTCCGGAGGAGGTGGCGGCCCGCCGTGGCCTGCCGCTCGAGGATGTCGCACCGGCGCAGATGCTGCGGGCCCGCGCGGCCGCGGCGCAGGGCGCGAGGGCGTGAGCGCGATGGCCGAGAAGATCAAGATCACCCAGGTGCGCAGCACCATTGGTCGCCAGCAGAACCAGCGCGCCACCCTCAGGTCGCTGGGGCTGCGCAAGATCCGCCAGACGGTCGAGTGGGACGACAACCCGCAGGTCCGCGGCATGATCCATACCGTGCGCCATCTGGTGGCGGTCGAGGAGGTCGGCTCCGCATGAGCGAGCGTGCGAGCGAGTCAGCGACACAGCGCCCGATCAAGATCCATCATCTGCGCCCGGCGCCTGGGGCCAAGACGGCGAAGACCCGGGTCGGTCGTGGTGAGGGCGGCAAGGGCGGCAAGACCGCCGGTCGTGGCACCAAGGGCACCAAGGCCAGGAAGAACGTGTCGGCGGCCTTCGAGGGCGGGCAGATGCCGTTGCACATGCGGCTGCCCAAGCTCAAGGGCTTCAAGAACCGCTTCCGGGTGGAGTACCAGGTGGTGAACGTGGGCGATCTCGCCCGGCTGTTCCCCGACGGTGGCGCGGTGGGCCCGGACGAGCTGGTCGGGTCCGGCGCGGTCCGGCGCAACCAGCCCGTCAAGGTGCTCGGCAACGGCGATCTCGACGGCGTCACGCTGACCGTCAGCGCGCACGCCTTCTCCAGCAGCGCTCGCGACAAGATCACGGCCGCTGGCGGAACCGTCACCGAGCTGTAAGCAGCGTCGCCGCCCGTTCGATCCGTGCCGAACGGGCGGCGTCGTCGCTGCTAGAGTCATAGGGCCCGGGCTTGTCACGAGCGGTCATGCCTACGGTGCCGCTCGTCCGCTTCGGGTCCGCGATGCTGCGGGTCATCAGTACAGGAGGATCACCGAGTGCTCAGCGCTTTCCGGTCGGCACTGACGACACCGGATCTCCGGAGGAAGATTCTCTTCACGCTCGGGATCGTCGCCATCTACCGGCTCGGGGCCGCCATCCCCTCGCCCGGCGTGTCGTATCCGAACGTGCAGGAGTGCATCCGGCAGGTCGAGGGCGGCGAGAACTCCAGCGTCTACTCGCTGATCAACCTGTTCTCCGGCGGCGCGCTGCTGCAGCTGTCGATCTTCGCACTCGGCATCATGCCGTACATCACGTCGAGCATCATCGTGCAGCTGCTCACCGTCGTCATCCCGCGGTTCGAGCAGCTGAAGAAGGAAGGGCAGTCGGGTCAGAACAAGCTGACCCAGTACACCCGCTACCTCACGATCGCGCTCGCCGTCCTGCAGGCCACGGGCATCGTCGCGCTGGCGGACCGAGGTCAGCTGTTCAGCAACTGCACGCTGGCGGTCATCCCGGACTCGAGCGTCTACCAGCTCTCGGTCATCGTCATCGTGATGACGGCGGGTACCGCGGTCATCATGTGGCTCGGCGAGCAGGTCACCGAGCGCGGCATCGGCAACGGCATGTCGTTGCTGATCTTCGCTTCCATCGCGGCGCGGATTCCCGCCGAGGGTGCGAACATCCTCTCCAGCTCCGGCGGGCTCGTCTTCGCCGGGGTCTGCTTCTTCGGTCTGGCGATCATCGCCAGCGTCGTGTTCGTCGAGCAGGGGCAGCGCCGCATTCCGGTGCAGTACGCCAAGCGCATGGTCGGGCGCCGGATGTACGGCGGCACCTCCACCTACCTCCCGCTCAAGGTGAACCAGGCCGGCGTCATCCCGGTCATCTTCGGCTCGTCGCTGCTGTACCTGCCCGACCTGGTGTCGCGGCTGGCCGGCACCACCGGAGGCGGCTTCCAGCAGTTCGTGCAGGCCTATCTGGTGGACCAGTCGAGCCCGCTGCACATCGTCCTGTACATGGGGCTGATCATCTTCTTCACGTACTTCTACGTCGGCATCACGTTCAACCCCGACGACCGGGCCGACGAGATGAAGAAGTTCGGCGGCTTCATCCCCGGCATCCGGCCCGGCAGGCCGACCGCCGAGTACCTGAACTTCGTGCTCTCGCGCATCACGCTGCCCGGCTCGCTGTACCTCGGCACCATCGCCGTGCTGCCGAACTTCTTCCTCGGCGTCACCGGCACCGGCCAGAACCAGAACTTCCCCTTCGGCGGCACCGCTGTGTTGATCATGGTCGGCGTGGGCCTGGACACGGTCAAGCAGATCGAGAGCCAGCTCATGCAGCGCAGGTACGACGGGTTCCTGCGCTAGCAGCCAGTCGGTCGGTGGTCCAGGTCGGTCGTCGTCGAGGGTTCGAGCTCAGGAGGGTCGGTGTCGCGTGCGGCTGGTTCTGGTCGGTCCGCCGGGTGCGGGCAAGGGCACGCAAGCGGAGCGGCTCGCGGAGCGGCTCGACGTCGCGCACATCTCCACCGGTGCCCTGTTCCGCGCCAACCTGGAGGAGGAGACCGTGCTCGGCGTCGAGGCCAAGCGGTACATGGCGGCCGGTGATCTCGTGCCGGACGCGGTGACCGTGGCGATGGTGCGCGATCGGCTCACCCACGACGACGCGGTCAAGGGCTTCATCCTGGACGGTTTCCCGCGCACGCGCAGCCAGGCCGACTCGCTCGGGGACCTGCTGGCCGAGCGTGGCGAGGAGCTCGACGTCGTCGTCGAGCTCCAGGTGCCCGACGAGGTCCTCGTGGAACGGCTGCTGGGCCGCGGTCGGGGCGACGACACCACCGACGTCATCCGCCGCCGGCAGCAGGTCTACCGCGACGAGACCGCCCCGCTGCTTGCGCACTACCGCGACCACCTCGTGAGCGTCGATGCCGTCGGCACGGTTGAGGAGATCACCGATCGCGTGTCCGACGCGTTGCGCTCGCGGTGCGGGGGCGTGCGGTGAGCGTGGTGCGCAGTGGTGTGCGCGGGCTGGTGGCGCGCTGGCGCGGGCGCGACATCGAGCTGAAGACCCCGGCCGAGCTGGCGGCGATGCGGGCCGCCGGGGTGCTCGTCGCCCGCACCCTCGCGGCCGTCACCGAGCTGGCACGACCCGGCGTCAGCACCGGTGAGCTGGACGCGCTGGCCGAACAGACGATCCGGGACGCCGGTGCCGTCCCGTCGTTCCTGGGATACCACGGGTTCCCGGCGTCGATCTGTGCGTCGGTGAACGAGCAGATCGTGCACGGCATCCCGTCGGGAGCCCAGGTGCTCGCCGACGGCGACCTCGTGTCCGTGGACTGCGGGGCCATCCTCGACGGTTGGCACGGCGATGCCGCGGTGACCATCCCCGTCGGCGCGGTGTCGCCCGCCGACCTTGCGCTGTCGGCAGCATGCGCGGCGGCGCTGCACGCGGGGATCGCCGCCGTGCTCCCCGGGGGACGATTGTCGGACGTCTCGCACGCCGTGCAGACCGCGAGCATGGCCGCGGGGCGTCGGGACGGCACCGAGTACGGGATCGTCGCCGAGTACGGCGGGCACGGGATCGGGACGGCGATGCACATGGACCCGTTCCTGCCCAACCACGGCGACCCCGGCCACGGGCCGCGGCTGCGGGTGGGCATGGCGCTGGCCGTGGAGCCGATGCTGACGGCCGGCGATCCGGAGACCTGCGAGCTCGCCGACGGCTGGACGGTCGTCACCGCCGACGGCAGCCGGGCGGTGCACTGGGAGCACAGTGTCGCCGTCACCGACGACGGGCCACAGATCCTCACCCTCTCGGCGGACTGAGCAGGTCGGTGACCGCATGTGTCGGCTCGCTGGTCTAGGTTCTGCCATGAGCGCGTGAGCGAGCCATTGGCACTACGCCGACCGAGCCTAGCTAGGGAGTGGAATGAGGCCAGAATCCGCGCCGCGGCAGCCCACCGGAGCCACGGTCGTGGGGGTGCCCCGCGAGTCCGCGGCCGGTGAGCGCCGCGTCGCCCTGGTTCCGAAGGTCGTCGAGAAGCTCCGGTCCCGCGGTGTGGAGATCCTCGTCGAGGCCGGTGCCGGGCTCGGTGCGCTGATCCCCGACGACCTCTACACCGACGCCGGGGCGACGATCGGTGACCCGTGGTCGGCCGAGGTCGTCGTGAAGGTTGCGCCGCCGGATGCCGATGAGCTCACGCGGCTGCGGTCGGGTACCACCCTGATCGGTTTCCTCGCCCCGCTCACCGCCCCCGAGACGACCGCCGCGCTGCGGGAGGCCGGAGTGCAGGCCTTCGCGATGGAGTCGATCCCCCGGATCTCGCGGGCGCAGTCGATGGACGCGCTGTCGTCGCAGGCGAACGTGGCCGGCTACAAGGCGGTGTTGCTCGCGGCCGAGCGGTCCACCCGGTTCTTCCCGATGCTGACCACGGCCGCGGGCACGGTGAAGCCGGCCACGGCGCTCGTGCTCGGCGTCGGGGTGGCGGGCCTGCAGGCCCTCGCGACGGCGAAGCGGCTCGGCGCCCGGACCACCGGTTACGACGTCCGGCCCGAGGTGGCTGACCAGGTGCGCTCGCTCGGCGCGCAGTGGCTCGACGTCGGCATCGACGCTGCGGGTGAGGGCGGCTACGCCCGCGAGCTCACCGATGACGAGCGCGTGGAGCAGCAACAGCGGCTCACCGAGGCGATCTCGAGCTTCGACGTCGTGATCACGACGGCCCTGGTGCCCGGTCGGCGGGCGCCGACGCTGGTCACCGCGGAGGCGGTCAAGGGGATGCGACCGGGCAGTGTCGTGGTGGACCTCGCCGGTGAGGCCGGCGGCAACTGTGAGCTGACCGAGCCCGGGGAGGTCGTCGTCCGCCACGACGTGACGATCGCGTCGCCGCTGAACCTGCCGGCGACCATGCCCGAACATGCCTCGGAGCTGTACTCCCGCAACGTCTCGGCGCTGCTGGAGCTGATGCTGGACGAGAACGGCGCGCTCGCGCCGAACTTCGACGACGAGGTGCTCGCGAAGTCCTGCGTCACCCGGGTGGAGGGCTGATGGAGACCGGGCTGCTGGCGAGTCTCGCGATCCTGGTGCTGGCCGGTTTCGTCGGCTTCGCCGTGATCTCGAAGGTGCCCAACACGTTGCACACCCCGCTGATGTCGGGCACCAACGCGATCCACGGGATCGTGCTGCTCGGCGGTCTGATCGTGCTGGGTCGGCTCGAGGACCCGTCGATCGTCGACCAGATCCTGCTGGTGGTCGCGATCGCGTTCGGCATGATCAACGTGATTGGCGGGTTCCTGGTGACCGACCGGATGTTGGGGATGTTCAAGGCGCGGCCCGGTGCCGCGCAGGCGCAGCCGGCGAAGAAGGACGGGAACTCCTGATGGACACGCTCGTCCCGATCCTCTACGTCATCGCGTTCGGCCTGTTCATCTACGGCCTGATGGGTCTGACCGGACCCAGGACGGCGGTGCGCGGCAACGCGATCGCCGCGGTCGGCATGACGATCGCGGTGGTGGCGACGCTGCTGCAGGTCGATCACAACTGGCTGCTGATCGGCGTCGGGCTGGTGGTCGGCACGCTGCTCGGGGTGCCGGCGGCGCGCCAGGTGAAGATGACCGCGATGCCGCAGATGGTGGCGCTGTTCAACGGTGTCGGCGGTGGCGCGGTGGCGCTCATCGCGTGGTCGGAGTTCCGCAGCACCGACGGTTTCACCGGCGAGCCGGCCTATGTGGTCGTCGCCTCGCTGTTCGCGGCGATCGTCGGCTCGGTGTCGTTCTGGGGTTCGCTGATCGCGTTCGGCAAGCTGCAGGAGCTCCTGTCCGGGCGGCCGGTCGGGCTCGGGCAGGCGCAGCAGCTGGTCAATGGGGTGCTGCTGCTGGGCGCGATCGCGTCGGCGGTGGCGATCGGAATCGGCGCGACATCGGAACTGTGGATCATCGGCGTGCTGGTGCTGGCCGCGGTGCTGGGCGTGCTGGTCGTGCTGCCGATCGGCGGTGCCGACATGCCGGTGGTCATCTCCCTGCTCAACGCGCTCACCGGGCTGTCGGCCGCGGCCGCCGGGCTGGCGCTGGACAACACGGCGATGATCGTGGCCGGCATGATCGTCGGTGCGTCCGGTTCGATCCTGACCAACCTGATGGCCACGGCGATGAACCGCTCCATCCCGGCGATCGTGGCGGGCGGCTTCGGTGGCACCGCGGCGGTGCCCGGCGCCGGCGACGACACCGACCGCACGGTGCGCTCGACGAGCGCCGCCGACGCGGCGATCCAGATGGCCTACGCATCGCAGGTGATCGTGGTGCCCGGTTACGGGATGGCCGTCGCGCAGGCCCAGCACGCCGTCAAGGACATGGCGAAGCTGCTCGAGACCAAGGGCGTTGAGGTCACCTACGCCATCCATCCGGTCGCCGGTCGCATGCCCGGGCACATGAACGTGCTGCTCGCCGAGGCCGACGTCGCCTACGACGCGCTCAAGGAGATGGACGAGGTCAACGGCGAGTTCGCCCGCACCGACGTGACCCTGGTGATCGGGGCCAACGACGTCACCAACCCGGCGGCGCGCACCGACCCGTCCTCGCCGATCCACGGCATGCCGATCCTCAACGTCGACGAGAGCCGCTCGGTGATCGTGCTCAAGCGGTCGATGAGCAGCGGGTTCGCTGGCATCGACAACCCGCTGTTCTACGCGGACAACACCTCGATGCTCTTCGGGGACGCCAAGAAGTCGGTCGTCGAGGTGACCGAGGAGCTGAAGGCGTTGTGAGGGGCCGGCGCCACTGCTGCGGTGGGTGCCGCCGGGGCTCGTACCCCCTGTGCGGGCCCGCGGGCAACCGTCGTACACTGGTGCTCTGGCCGCGCCTCATGGCGCCGGTTCCGTCGTGCCTCCCGCACCTCACGGTCCCGGAGTTCCGGCGTGCCCGCAGTCGGCACCACCAGCACGACATCGAGAGTACGCACACCTGTCACGGAACGCGGAGGACATGGCCAAGAAGGATGGGGCGATCGAGGTCGAGGGTCGGGTCGTGGAACCTCTGCCGAACGCGATGTTCCGCGTGGAGCTGGAGAACGGACACCGGGTCCTCGCGCACATCAGCGGGAAGATGCGGCAGCACTACATCCGGATCCTGCCCGAGGACCGGGTGGTCGTGGAGCTGTCGCCCTACGACCTCACTCGCGGCCGCATCGTCTACCGCTACAAGTGACCGAGCTTGACCGAACCAACGAGGAAGCGACGGACGTGAAGGTCCAGCCGAGCGTCAAGAAGATCTGCGACAAGTGCAAGGTGATCCGCCGTCACGGGCGGGTCATGGTGATCTGCGAGAACCTGCGCCACAAGCAGCGTCAGGGCTGATCACCCGCGTCGCGGGTCGTCGGGGCCACGCAGCAACAACACTCAGCAACACAGAGGAACTCAGCGCACCTGCCGGGCCACACGGGCCCGGTTCACCCCCGGAACCAGGCCGGGGCCCGGAAGAAGTGAGTCACCCGGGACGGTCGCCGAGCAGACCTGGCACACCGGAACAGAGGAGAACCACGCCGCATGGCACGACTCGCTGGCGTCGACCTTCCCCGCGACAAGCGGATGGAGATCGCGCTCACCTACATCTTCGGGATCGGGCGCTCGCGCTCGAAGGAGATCCTGGACGCGACCGGGATCAGCGCCGACCTGCGCTCCCGTGACCTGTCCGACGAGGACCTCGCGAAGCTCCGCGAGTACATCGAGAACAATCTGCGCGTCGAGGGCGACCTGCGGCGCGAGGTGCAGGCCGACATTCGCCGCAAGATCGAGATCGGCTGCTACCAGGGGGTCCGGCACCGTCGGGGGCTGCCGGTGCGCGGCCAGCGCACCAAGACCAACGCCCGCGGCCGCAAGGGACCGAAGAAGACGGTCGCCGGCAAGAAGAAGGCAGGTAAGAAGTAATGCCGCCCCGCACCCGTGCCGGCGCCGGACCGAAGAAGGTCCGCCGCAAGGAGAAGAAGAACATCGCGCTCGGCCACGCGCACATCAAGAGCACCTTCAACAACACCATCGTGTCGATCACCGATCCGACCGGTGCCGTGATCGCGTGGGCCTCCGCGGGCCACGTGGGTTTCAAGGGCTCGCGCAAGTCGACGCCGTACGCCGCGCAGATGGCCGCCGAGAGCGCCGCTCGCAAGGCCGCCGAGCACGGCATGAAGAAGGTCGACGTGTTCGTCAAGGGCCCGGGCTCGGGTCGCGAGACCGCGATCCGTTCGTTACAGGCCGCCGGCCTCGAGGTCGGCACGATCTCTGACGTCACACCGCAGCCGCACAACGGCTGCCGTCCGCCCAAGCGGCGCCGAGTCTAAGGGAGGGAGACACTCGAGATGGCTCGTTACACCGGACCCATGACACGCAAGTCCCGCCGGCTCAAGGTCGACCTCGTCGGCGGCGACCAGGCGTTCGAGCGCCGTCCCTACCCGCCCGGCCAGCACGGCCGGATCCGGATCAAGGAGACCGAGTACCTCCTGCAGATGCAGGAGAAGCAGAAGGCCCGCTTCGCCTACGGCGTGCTGGAGAAGCAGTTCCGCCGCTACTACGAAGAGGCGAACCGCCGTACCGGCAAGACCGGCGACAACCTGCTGCAGATCCTCGAGACACGGCTGGACAACGTCGTCTACCGGGCCGGGCTCGCCCGTACCCGGCGGATGGCCCGGCAGCTGGTGAACCACGGCCACTTCCTGGTCAACGGCCAGAAGGTGGACATTCCCAGCTACCGCGTCGCGCAGTACGACGTGATCGACGTGCGACCGAAGTCGATGACCACCGATCCGTTCATCATCGCCAAGGAGCTGGTGGGCGACCGTCCGGTGCCGGCGTGGCTGCAGGTCGTCCCGGCGACGCTGCGCATCCTGGTGCACCAGCTGCCCGAGCGGGCCCAGATCGACACCCAGGTCACCGAGCAGCTGATCGTCGAGCTTTACTCCAAGTAGCTCTCGGGGGCTCGTCCCCCGAGTACCCGAAAGGTGGCGTCCCGGCTTTGTCGGGACCGGCCTTTCCACCGCAGGCGCGGAGAAGGCCGCGCCTGCGGCCGCGGCGTCAAATAGCGGTCGCCGTGGCGAAGAAGGAGGTTCACGTCCATGCTGATCTCTCAGCGCCCTGCCTTGACCGAGGACTCGGTCACCGACGTCCGCTCCCGGTTCATCATCGAGCCGCTGGAGCCCGGCTTCGGCTACACCCTGGGCAACTCGCTGCGACGCACCCTGCTCTCCTCCATCCCGGGGGCGGCGGTGACCAGCATCCGCATTGACAGCGTGCTGCACGAGTTCACCACCGTGCCCGGTGTGAAGGAGGACGTCACCGACATCATCCTCAACCTCAAGGAGCTGGTCGTCAGCTCCGAGGAGGACGAGCCGGTGACGATGTACCTACGTAAGCAGGGCCCCGGTCCGGTCACCGCGGGTGACATCGTGCCCCCGACCGGCGTCACCGTGCACAACCCGGACCTGCACATCGCCACGCTGAACGACAAGGGCAAGCTCGAGGTCGAGCTCGTCGTCGAGCGGGGTCGCGGTTACGTGCCGGCCATGCAGAACAAGGCCACCGGCGCCGAGATCGGCCGCATTCCGGTGGACTCGATCTACTCGCCGGTGCTGAAGGTGACCTACAAGGTCGAGGCCACCCGCGTCGAGCAGCGCACCGACTTCGACAAGCTGGTACTCGACGTCGAGACCAAACCCTCGATCATCCCGCGGGACGCGCTGGCGTCGGCCGGCAAGACCCTCGTCGAGCTGTTCGGGCTCGCGCGGGAGCTCAACGTCGACTCCGAGGGCATCGAGATCGGCCCGTCGCCGCAGGAGGCCGACACGATTGCGGCCTTCGCGATGCCGATCGAGGAGCTGGACCTCACCGTCCGCTCCTACAACTGCCTCAAGCGCGAGGGCATCCACACCGTGGGTGAGCTGGTGGGCCGCAGCGAGGCCGACCTGCTCGACATCCGCAACTTCGGCGCCAAGTCGATCGACGAGGTCAAGATGAAGCTCGTCGGTCTCGGGCTCGCGCTCAAGGACAGCCCGCCCGGGTTCGACCCGTCGGCTGCGGCCGCGGAGTACGGCTCCGACGAGGAAGGGTTCGACCCCGAGCAGCCGTTCGGGGACGACGGCCAGGACTATGCAGAAACGGAGCAGCTGTAGCCATGCCTCAGCCCACCAAGGGGCCTCGCCTCGGCGGGTCGCCCGCACACCAGCGGCTGATCCTGGCCAACCTGGCGACGGCGCTGTTCGAGCACGGTCGGATCACCACGACCGAGGCCAAGGCGCGGCGGTTGCGGCCCTACGCCGAGCGCCTGATCACCAAGGCCAAGCGCGGTGACCTGCACAACCGCCGCGAGATCCAGAAGGTGATTCGCGACCAGTCGGTCGTGCACCGGCTCATGGTCGACATCGGCCCGTTCTTCGCCGATCGCAACGGCGGGTACACGCGAATCACCAAGACGTTGCCGCGCAAGGGCGACAACGCCCCGATGGCCGTGATCGAGCTGGTCGCTCAGAAGACGGTGACCGACGAGGCCGAGCGCGCTCGCCGGGTGGCCGCCTCGCAGAAGGCGGCCCCAGCTGCGGCCCCGGCTCCTGCCAAGGTCGAGCCCACCACCGACGAGACGTCGGACGGCGAGGGCAGCGGCGCCGCGTCCGATGACACTCGTGACGCGGGGCCCGGGTCCTGACACACCCGCATCACGCCACCGAGCCCGCCGTCCCCCCGGACGGCGGGCTCGGTGCCGTTTCGGGTCCACACGGCCGCCAGAACGTACCGACTCGCGGGCCGGTTTGTCGGTTTCGGCTGGATGTGGGGTATGACGGGACGGGGTTCTCGGGGTGGGCGGTGCAGCCGGGGGTTCGGACGGTGTGCGGGGTGCTTGGCGACGCTCTGGCGACGGTGTTGCGGGAGCCGGTCGGGCTGACCGTCGCGGGGCGCACGGACGCCGGGGTGCACGCCACCGGCCAGGTCGCGCACGCTGACCTGCCCGCCGACCTGGACGGTCCGTGGCTGGTCCGGCGGCTCGCGCGGCTGCTGCCCCCCGACGTCCGGGTGCGGGCGGTGACCCCGGTACCGGCGGCGTTCGACGCCCGCTTCTCGGCTCTGCGCCGGCACTACCGCTACCGGGTCGCCACCGGCCCCTACGGCGCCGAGCCGCTGCGCGCCCGCGACACCCTGTCCTGGCCGCACCCGCTCGACCTGGACGCCGTGAACGCCGCGTCCACCGGGTTGCTCGGTGAGCACGACTTCGCCGCGTTCTGCAAGCGGCGTGCGGGTGCCACGACCGTGCGTGTTCTGCAGCGGCTCGTCTGGACCACCGACGAGGATGGCGTGGCCACCGCCGAGGTGTCCGCCGACGCCTTCTGCCACGCGATGGTCCGCAGCCTGGTCGGCGCGCTGCTCGACGTCGGGCGCGGGCGGCGGCGGGTCGACTGGCCGGCGGCGCTGCTGACCCGCGGCGAGCGCGCGAGCGAGGTGCCCGTCGCGCCGGCCCACGGCCTGACACTCATGGGTGTGGACTACCCACCCGACGACGAGCTGGCCGCCCGCGTGGCCGCGACCCGCCGACTCCGGGTGTGCTGAACAGCCCGAGTTCATCCGAACGGCCACGCGGTCGAGCCCCGTCCCGCTACTCTCCGGGAGATGCCCAGGGGGGAGGATCGCGGTGCCGGTGCCACCCGGCCACCGGCTACCCGTGACCAGGCCGACGCCTACCGGTTCGGCCTGCGCCGCATGGAGGCGGCGCTGGTGCGCGGTGATCCGGTGCCGCTGCACGAACAGATTCGCTCGCAGCGGCGTGCGGCGCTGGCTGGGGTCGTGCTCGGGTTGCTCGGACTGTGTGGCGCCGCCGGGTACGCGCTCGTGGTACCGAGTCCGGACTGGACGGGCCAGGAGGTGGTCGTTGGTTCCGCATCGGGTGCGATGTACGTCGTGGCGCACGATCCCGACCGGCTCGTCCCGGTCGCCAACCTCCCGGCCGCCCGGTTGGTGCTGGCCGCGCTCCGCGGTGGCGGCGCCACCGGCGCCGACCCGGGTACCGCCATCCCCGTCGCGGTGCCCGACGCCGCTCTCGACGCCGCGCCACGCACGCCGACGGCGGCGGTTCCGGGTGCGGTGGCGGTGCGGCCGGCCGGGGTGCTGCCGCCGCGCTGGGCGGTGTGCGACGAGGTCACGGCCGACGGTCGGGTCGTCGGCACCACGGTGATCGGTGGGGCCGCGGAGCCGGAGCCGGCCCCACCCGGCGACGGGGTGCTGCTCGTCGGGCCCGACGACGCCACCTGGCTGGTGACCGCGGGCCACCGGCACCGGGTCGACGTGGGCGACGGCGCACTGCTGGCCGCGTTCGGGCTGACCGGGCGGCTGCCACGGCTGGTCACTGCCGACGTGCTGTCCGTGCTCCCGGAGGGCTCGCCGCTGGCCACCCCGGATGTGCCCGGTCGCGGCGACCCCGCCCCGGACGGCCTGCCCGGCTCCGTCGGCGACGTGCTCGTCGCGCGGCCGGTAGGCGCCGGACCGCGGCACTTCGTGGTGCTGGCCGGCGGTCTGCAGGAGGTGCCCCCGGTGCTCGCCGAGCTGCTCCGGGTGGCGTCCGGCGCCACGCAACCGCGGGAGATCGGGGCCGACGTCCTCGCCGGCGCGACCCTCGTCGACGAGCTGGCGGTGGCTGGCTGGCCCGACGGCGCGCCGCAGCTGCGGGGCCCGACCGAGGCCCCCGTCCTCTGCTGGACGTGGACGGCCGCTGGCGACCCCGCGGGCGCGGTGTGGCTGGGCTCCGCGCTGCCGCTCCCGGCGGGGTCGACCACCGTCGCGCTGGCCCAGGCCGACGGCGCCGGCGAGCGGGTGGACGCCGTCGCGGTCGGGGCGGGCGGGGCCGTGCGGGCCACCGGCCCGGGCCGGGCCCCCGGTGCCGGCCCGCTCTGGCTGCTCTCGGCCACCGGTGTCGCCTACGGTGTGGCGGACGACCCCTCGGCCTCGGCGCTGGGCATCACTTCGACCGAACCGGCGCCGGAGGCAGCGCTGCGGCTGCTCCCGACCGGCCCGCCACTGGACCTGGCGCAGGCGGGCCAGGTCGTCGACGTACTGCCGGTGAGCTGAGCCCCCGTGGTTGAGTTCGCCGACCATGGCTGGGCCAGGATCGCGGAGCCGCCTGTTGTCGATCGGCGGGGCCGACCGAGCCTGTGAGCAGCCCGATGTTGACCAAAGGAAGGGATCCTGTGTCCGATTCCTCCACGACCGTTACCGCGCCGCATCGTGTGGTGGTGTTCGGTCTGGGTGCACGATCGCGATGACCGCGCTGACACCGGCGGGGTCGTCCCTGGGCTGTCGACGCAGGCACTGGTGGCCGCTGTGCCCGGTCTGACCGAGACCGGTGTCACGGTTGAGATTGAGGATTTTCGCCAGGTCCCGGGAGCATCGGTGAGCTGGATTGTCGGTGGCGTGGCGCACCAGTCGTTTGGTCATGATCGTGGTGGTGGTTCGCTGGACCATGGCCTCGTGATGGGCGGGTAACGTTCGTGGTCACGGACCAGTCGGCGGTGACGCATCGATCACTCGAGATGTCGGTTCCGCCATCGGTGGTGTGGCGCGACGAACCCGGGGTGTCGTCGGTGCGTGTGACCACGGTGACCCTCAACTACCCTACCCCGACCGCCCAGGCCCCCCGAGATGTCCGCCCCCATCCGGTGCCTCGACACGCTGGCGTGACCGCACTGTTCCCCGCGTCCACAGCCCTGGCCGGGTCCACTGTGGTTCACCGACAGGCTCTCTCAGGAAAATCTTGAAAAGATTTTCTGGGGTGGTGGTCGGAGGGGCCGGAACTGTCGGTGGTGGCGGGGATGATCCTGGTGTGACCGACAGCCCGCTGACCTCCGCGCACACCGCCATGGCGGCAGGGCTGGACGCGCTGTCCGCGGCGGTGGGCCCGGGTGCCTCCGACGCGGAGCTGCTGTCGGCGTTGACGATCTGCGAGGGCATCACCCGCCGCGTCGACCGCCTCGCGGTCGGGGTGATCGCGGACCTCGACCGACGCGGGACGTTCCTCGAACGGGGCTACCGCAACCCGACCGCGGCAGTCGCCGACCTGCTCG
>JBBSQN010000016.1:0-55365 GCA_038257875.1 Mycobacteriales bacterium | reverse complement strand
GTACACGACGGGGAGCGCCTCGTTGCTGTTGAGCGAGTCCGCCGACACGATCAGCCGGGTCGTGGACTGACCACCACGGGTGATGACGGGGTTGTAACGCCAGATCTCACCACGCCTCACGCGCTCTGGCCCAGCTCGTCCGCGGCGGCGGCGCGCTCGGCCTCGGCACCCTCGGCGTAGCCGGGGTGGCGGGCGTACCAGCGGGCCATCGCGTCGACGCCGGCCCGTAGCTCGTCCTGCCGCACCAACCGTTCCAGGTATCCCGACACCCCGCCGCGGGCCGCCGCGCCGCACTGGCGGACGCGCGCGGCCACGCCGGCGTCGAGGCTGATAGTGATGCGCTCCTTCTGCATACGCGGCAGCGTACAGCGGATCGGGTCACAGACCGACATCGCCGCGCTCCTCGGAATGGTCCGGGCGCGAGTAGGTCAGCTTCTGTCGAAGCGGAGGCCGTTGGACGTCTCCGCCAGGCGGTCCCGCCAGGCCTGGCGCTCACCGGCCGCCGGTGGCGGTGTGGTGGTGTCGGCGACCGCCGGCGGGCCGAGCTGTCGGGCTGGCGGTGTGATGCGGTGCGTGGGCTGGCGGTCGCCGGCCGGGGATGCGGGCTGGCGATCCGGGCTGGCGATCTGGCGGTCCTCGGCTCGCCGGCCGTCACCGCGGCCGGTGGCGGACTGGCGGGTCACCGGCCTCGCCCCCGCTCGGCCAGGGCGGCGATCAGCTCGTCGCCCATGCCCATCAGGGTGCGGGCCGCCACGGTGATCAGTTCGTCCAGGTCGGCGACACCGGCGCGGTGCCCGGCCGCCTCACCCGAGCGCACGTAGTCGACCGCGACCACGAGCCGCTCCCGGGGGCTCTGCGCGTCGACGTACCGGCCGCGGGCCTCGTCACGGATACGCCCGGCCCGCAGCACCACCGCCGTGGACCTCACCGTGGGCGCGTCCGCGGCCGGGCCACGGACCCGACGGTGCCCGGCCATCACAGGCCCCCCTGCGGAAATTTCCGGCGCGGCCCGCGGCGGCGGCCGGAGAGGGCCCCAACGCGGGCCTACGCGCGCGCGTAGCACCCCGGAGCCCGGTTTTGCCACCGGCCCCCCCCGGAAAATTTCCGGTCCGCCCCGCCCCGACGACGGCGGGGTCGGTCGTGAGTGGGATGGTCAGGCCGTGCTCGCGCATCAGGCGGGGCCGGCCGTAGGTCTCACCCCGACGCTGCGCGACGGCCATGGACGCCACCACACGCCCGATCAGGTCCTCGGTCATCCACCCCTGCCGCACCGCGGGCACCGCATGCAGCGAACCCCGCGCAGCCGGTGCCGGCCGCCGCGGCGGCGTGCCGGCGGTCGCACGATCGCCAGCACCACCGGTGGTGGCCGCGCCGGCGGTCGGCCGGGCCGGTGCCGGCGATGCGGCCTGGCGGTCGCCGGCCCCGCCGGCGGTCACCACAACGGTGGTGGCCTGGCCGTCGCCAGCACTGGCGGTCAGCACCAACCCGACAAGGTGCGACAACACCAGGATCAGCGCGATGGGCTCCAACCCGACGAGCAATCCGAACTCGCCGGGCAACGACGGCAGCTCATGCCCGCCACCCGGGACAACAGTGCGCTCCACGGTGGCGTGCCAGGCATTGAGGACACCACCGGTACCGGCGGCCAACAGAATCGCCAACCACGCCCACTTACGGATCGACGACCCACGCTCGGCCCTGAGCGCGGCGTGTCGTCTGGCTTGAGCTGCCCGACGGCGGCGCGATGGTGGGAGATCCGGGTCGTGGACCGAGCACATCTCGCCGCTGGCCACCTGACCAGGCGGGCCTCTCATCCGTATGTGGCACCATAGGGGGAGGTAAGGCTATCGTGACGGCCACGGTCGGAGCCCGACCGGTCCGGCGGGTGCCTGTAGTTCCGGTTGGCCCCACCGGAGCTTCGGCATCCAGCCACCGAACCGGGGGGCCGCGGCGGCTGATAACGGTCGGCACATTTGGACCGGCCGAACCTTGCGCGACAGCGTTCGATACCCCATGAGCAGCCACATGTGCGGCGCTTCCTCGCCCAGCGCGAGCACCACATCGACAGCGTCGAGGTCGAGGTATCGGCGTTATTCGATGGGACGGGCGCACCGGCGTAGATTGACGACAGCCGCAGACCACGAATCGAGTATTCTCCCACACCGCACGCGGATAGATTTGTCAACGCGCGCAGTATGCGATACCCTGACAGGACCTTTTCCGATTGGAGAGTTCAAGGATGAGTAGCCGGTCAGGGATCGAGTGGACCGAGACCACCTGGAACCCGACAACGGGTTGCGACCGCGTCTCCGAGGGGTGCGACCACTGCTACGCACTGACACTGGCCCGGCGGTTGAAAGCCATGGGTTCGGCGAAGTACCAGAACGACGGTGACCCGCGCACGAGTGGCCCGGGGTTCGGGGTCACGGTGCACGATGACGCGCTCTCGGCACCGTTGCGGTGGCGGGAGCCGCGGTTGGTGTTCGTGAACTCGATGAGCGACCTGTTCCACGCCCGTGTCCCGGCTGAGTTCACCTCCAAGGTGTTCGGCGTGATGGCCGCCACCCCGTGGCACACCTATCAGGTGCTGACCAAACGCTCAACGCGGTTGCGTCGCCTCGCCCACGAGCTGCCCTGGCCGCCGAACGTGTGGATGGGTGTGTCGGTCGAGAACCAGGCCGCCGGCCACCGCGTCGACGACCTCAGGACCGTGCCGGCCGCGGTGCGGTTCCTGTCGTGCGAGCCTCTGCTGGGCCCCGTTGACGGACTCGACCTGACCGGGATCGGATGGGTCATCGCCGGCGGCGAGTCCGGGCCGGCCGCGCGAGCGATGGACCCGGCGTGGGTCACCGATCTGCGCGACGCCTGCCTCGCCGCGGGAGTGCCGTTCTTCTTCAAGCAGTGGGGCGGACGCACCCCGAAGGCCGGCGGCCGGCTGCTGGACGGCCGCACCTGGGATCAGATGCCCTCCCGATCCGCCCGACCCGTCGCCCGACGACCGTCCGCATAATCCAGAAGGTGCGGCGGCGGGGTGGCGTGCCGCACGCTACGGGTAGCGAAAACCTGAGGACCGTCACTGCATTGAGGGGGGACAGGGAGTGCCAGAGGACACGATCTGGCCGCTGGAGCCGCACACAGGGGTCAAGCACGACATCTACGACGGCTACCTCGACGCATGGCTCCCGATCATCCTCGGAAGCTGGGGATCAGGAACCTACGCCGAGGGATTCGCCGGACCCGGCGTCTACACCCGCGGCGAGCCCGGCTCCCCGATCCGCGCCCTCGGCCGGCTCCGCGCCGCCCGCCAGACCCACCCGCAGCTGCGCGGGAAGCCAGCACGACTCGTGCTGGTCGAGAAACGCGCCGACCGCGCTGCCCGGCTCGTCGACGAGCTCCGCCGACACCTCGACCACCCCATGCCCCAGGGGGAGTACCGCGACGACACGCTGCACGTCCTGGTCCGGCAAGGCACCTGCGAGACCACTCTCCCGCAGGCACTGACCGACGCGGCCGCGTGGGACGCGCCGATCCTCGCCGTGCTGGACAGCTTCGGCGGTGGCAGCACCCAACACCTCCTGAGCCAGTTCGCCGGCAAGAAGGCCTGCGAGGTTCTCGTCACCGTCGAGCCCCAGCACTTCGTCCGCAACCTCGACCCCGGTCGCGCCGACGAGGTGTTCGGCAGCCAGGACTGGCGAGCCATCGACGCCCAGTCCCCCGAGGAGAAACGCCCCTTCATCGCCGCGAGGCTCGTCGACGCCATCCGCACAGCCGGGTTCAAGTACGTGATCAGCTTCGGTCTGGAGACCGACCGCGGCGGTGAGCTGCTGCTGCAGTTCGGCACCAACCACCCGCGCGGGATGGAGAAGTTCAAAGACAGCCTGTGGCGCGCGGACCCCCTCGGCGGCGCCCGGTTCCGCGACCCCAACGACCCCGACCAGATGCTGCTCGACCTCACCCCCGAGCCCACCCTCGCGCCACTGCGCCGCCTTCTCCTCGCACACCTCGCCCAGCAGCACGAACAGACCGCCACCATCGATCAGCTCCGCACGTTCACCCTCGAACACACCATCTACCGCAAGCCGCACACCACCGCCGCCCTCGATGCGCTCCTCGCCGACAGCGAGATCACCACCGCCCCGGCACAACGCAGAATCCACACAAGCGTTCGGCGAAACGTCCGGGTCACAGCTACCACCGGCAAACAATTCGACCTCTTCGACCCCGCAGACGGGTGACCCCAGTCAACCCCGCGAGGAAGCCGCAGCCAGGGACCGCCGCCACTGGCCTCTATGCGTTGACCCCGACGGGTCCCCGTGCACTGCCGCCGCGGACCCGGTAGACACCAGGACGGATCTCCTCGGAGCGCGCCTCGACCGGACGGCGTCCAGATCGGAGACGTAGCCCCGGGCGAGGTCGCGGCGGCCTTCATTGCGTTTCGCCGAGCTTTTTCCACGGCTGGGAGTTTGTCAGACGGTGTCTGGGTGCTCGTGCCCCCACTCCTCGTCCAACGACGCACGGAGGTTCCCAAGGCGGGCAGATCTCTTCGTCGTGACGACGAACCGTCTCTGAACAGCAAGTTTGCTTCTGTGACTGTGTAGCCGAAGGGTAAGATCGGCCGCCCGGGTCGTTGCGGATTGGCGTTGCGGGCATCGATAATCGAGCGCCTGTAGTTGAGTTGTCCTATCTTGCGTTCGTCCATTGCGGCTTCGAGCTGTGCCTTCGTCTCCACGTCGCGGACCCCGTTCATGACGTCCTCGCGGCTGACGCCTTGTTGGGTAAGGAAGTAGTCGAACTCGCCCGGCAGGAATCGTAGGTTCCGAGTCCGTCCTGAAATCGTCGCCAGGCGCCGGCGGCGCAGCCCCCGAACCCTCGAAGCGGTCTCCACGGCCCTGGGCTGGCCGCCCACCCAACCTTCACTACACCCTCACCTGCCCCTGAGTTGAGGCGTCCGGCGTCGATCGCGGTCTGGTAGCAGCGGTGCCGTCCGTCGCCCGGCTACCACGAGACTGCCAGCAGGCCCCACCGGATCACGGGCCGCGGCGCGTCGAGATGACCTCTTAACTTCGGCCGTGATAAAATCACGCGCATGGTTAAGGACCACGTGGAGCGTGTACGCGCGGCGATGCTTCCCCTGTGCGAGCCGCTGCACGACGTCTTCTCCTGGGCCGAGCAGCTGCGGCGCGAACGGCTCCCCGAGCTCGACGGTGACGCGAGTTACCGGTGGCACGCGACCCACACCGTGCGGGCTTTCGCGCACCTACGTCTGAGCCAGATCGGCTCCGAGCTGGGCGACTGGTCTCTGTCGGGTAACCACGCGCAGAACGGCGAGCTGTGGCTGACCGACGGCAACTACCGTGCCCGCCTGCTCCACGGCCTGAACGAGCATGACGTGCCCCCTCCCGGCTCGAACCGGGCCCGTCAGGC
Organism: Mycobacteriales bacterium; assembly: GCA_038257875.1. Classification (GTDB taxonomy): domain Bacteria; phylum Actinomycetota; class Actinomycetes; order Mycobacteriales; family Pseudonocardiaceae; genus Pseudonocardia. The sequence continues at coordinate 49,941 of JBBSQN010000016.1, read as the reverse complement.
GTTCTACCGCAACCCGCCCCTGGCGGGGCTCCTCCCGCTGTTCGGCGAGCCCAACGACAAGCTGCTGGTGCTGTGGCGGATCGACGTCGCGACCGCCGCACCGTGCTTCCGTGTCGTTCGCCCGATCGGCGACTGGACGTGGGGTGCTCACCAGGCCACGGACCTGGACTTCGTGCTGCCTGAGACGATCGACGAGCTGGCGGGGTTGAGGTTCGACCCCACCGATGAGGATCTGGGGCTTGAGCTGCCTCTCGACGACGAGGAGGAGGGCGAGGACGGTGCTGGCGGCGTCGCCGGGTGAGCGGCTGCGAACCCTGCGGGATCTGCTCGGTCTGACTCAGGAGCAGCTCGCCGCGGCATCGGGCGTGGCCCAGTCGTGGATCTCGCAGGTGGAGACCGCGGCCCGGGACGCGACCGAGGACGGCCTGCGCGCCATCGCCACGGCGACCGACACCCCGCTGCGGTTCTTCGCCGTCCAGCCGGCCACGATGCCGCTGGACTCGCTGCGCTTCCGCAAGACTTCCACCGCCAGCAAGATCATGACCCGGCGGGTGCACGCCTTCTACGGTGAGAGCTACCGCGTCACCGAGACCCTCCTCGACGCCGAGGACTACCCGACACCACCGCTGCCGTTCGCCACCGCGGACACCCTCACGCAGGACGACATCGAGGAGCTGGCCGCCCAGACGCGCGACGCGCTCCGGTTGGCCCCGGACAAGCCGATCCCGCACCTGACGCGGGTGTTGGAGCGCGCCGGTGTCACGATTGTTCCGCTGGTCCTGACCGATGACCCGGAGGGGCCCACCGCGGCCGGCGGGCACTTCGGGGTGTCGTACTGGGGCGGGCTCGGCGCACCCGCGTTGATCGGTTACTTCCCCGGCAGCCACGGTGACCGCGAGCGGTTCACCCTCGCCCACGAGGTCGGTCATCTCGTTCTGCACACCTTCCGTCCCCGCACGGCCGATCCGGAAGCCGAGGCCAACACGTTCGCCGCCGCGCTCCTCATGCCCAGGCAACGCGCGCAGGAGGACATCTCCGAACGGATCGCGCTGACCGAGTACGCCCGGTTGAAAGCCACCTGGGGCATCTCCATGCAAGCGTTGATCATGCGCGGGGCGGCGCTCGGCCTGATCGGGGACACCCGGAAACGATCGCTGTTCGTGCAGCTGTCGTCGAAGGGATGGCGCAAGAACGAGCCGGTCGACGTCGGCCACGAGACACCCCTGCTGCTGTGGACGCTCCTGACACGCCGCTACGGCCAACGCCCCTACCGCCCCGCGGCCGAAGAACTCGCCATCCACACTACCGTGCTGCGTTCGATCGCACCCGCACCCACGCGCCGCAACGGCGGAGACACGGGTACGGGACTGGCTTCGATCCACAGCATCGGTCGATGATCCTCAACAGGACAGCCACGTGGATCCGGTGACGGTGGTGCTCTCGAGTCTGGGCGTTGTCGGCGCGGTTGTCGCCGCTGTCGCCGCATTAGGATCATGGAAGGCGGCTATGAGCTCGGCACGCTCGGCCGAGGCACTCACCCGGATCGAGCGCGAGCGCCGACAAGCCGAGCTGCGCCCGCGCTTCGAGCTGACATGCACCGGCGCGACGGTCGGGCCGAGCGCCACGCTGCAGGTGCGCCTCGCCGGACCACCCGAGCTCGGCGGGCTCGATGACGTCCACGTCACGATCCGCGACGACCGACGCCGACAACCAACGATGATCGCGAACGGACCGTCATCCGACGACATCGCGTCCGTGATCTGGGGGCCACTGCGCTTCCGAACAGGCGTCAATGGGGCCGACCGCCTCGGCCGTGACGTCGCGCCTTTCCCACTCGACGTCGCTGAGTCGACCACTTTGGCGCTCGAGGAGAGCCACTCCCCGCGATGGGTCGACAGCACGTCGTGGCGGACCGAACGACGGAGCCAGCCACTTCGCCTGACGATCACATGTTCCCAGACAGGGCACCCCGAAGCCCTGGGTCGTGCACGTCGATGTCGTGATCCAACAGGAACAAACCGCTGACGGCGGGGACTGATGTCCCGGACGCGCACCGACGACCCGGACCACACCACTGATCGGGTGTTCGGTCTCGTGCTCATTTGCCTGCGACGACGTCGATGGAGCGTTCGATGTCCTTGAGAACACCGAGCACGCCGCTACCCGACGGCGGGGTTGTGCCCTGTGAGCTGGTGGCGTAACGCGCGAACCTCGGCGGCGAGCTCACGCACCGCGGCGACGATCGCCAGCTGGGCGAGTTCCTCGCTACCCAGCTTGTTGCCGTCGACGGCGGCGGCCTCCGCGGCGGTGCGCGCAGCGCGGAGGTACTGTAGGTCGGGGTCCACTCCGCGGCTGTGCAGATGGTGTCGCAGTGCGCGACCTTCTTGAAACAGGCACTCGTGGGCGTTTGAACAGCCACCCGTGGGTGCGCCAGTTCAGAACAAGCGTCTGCGGGACACCACGAACGTCGTGATCAGTGCCTCCTCACCTCCGCGCCGGACGTCCATCTCGTACTCGGCGATCGTCGCCTCGCTGCCACCCTGGCGGAGGACCGCATCGACCAGCACCTCGCGGAGCTCATCCGGGTCTCTGGGATCCGCGGCAGTCGAGAACCGGGCCACGTCCTGCCCTCGACGTCGAACCACGAGGTCCAGCAGGAACGCCCCCTCAGCCGTCATGGGCACGCCAGCCGGTGGCTCGGCCGCTGCCGGTAACCCGGCAGGCGCGATCGGCTGCTCCGCGACGCGTGGGCCACCGTGCCCGCCGTCGATCAGCAGTCCCCACTGCTTGGCGAGGGCCACCCCGCGCTTGGCCGTGGCCACCGAGACGCCCAGCGTCCCGGCCAGCTCCGCAGCCGTCGGCCCGGGTGAATTCGACCTCAACTCGCCGTCGCGGATGCGTCGACCGATCTCGGCGGCCACCTTCTCGTAGGGGTGCCGGGGATCTGCCCGTGCCCGCTCGCCGGGGTCGATCTCTGCCGGTCGCTGCGGCATCCCGGCACCGAGCCCGGTGGCTGCCCGCTGGTCGGCCTCGGAAACCCAGGCCGTGTAGGTCTTGAGCGTCGTCGTCCCGCCCCCACCGTGGCCGAGTCGGCCGGCCACGGTCCGCGGGTCGACGCCACCTGTGATCAGCTCGGTTGCCGAGTAGTGGCGGAGCTTGTGGAACGTGGTGTCGATACCGAGCCGATCGGCCAGCCGTTCGTAGCGCTGCGTCACGCCGTCGGGGCGGGCGAAGGTCGATCCGTCGGGGGCCCCCGAGAACAGGAACGCGTCGGGCGCCAGGTCGATGCCGAGGGCGGCGCATCGGGCCCGGCATCGCTCGATGTGCTCGCGCAGCACCACCACCGTCTCGGCGTCGAGGGCCACGCGGCGCTGCTGGTGCGACTTGAGCTCGGCCTCGACGAGCCGCCCGTGCTCCTTGCGGATCGCGCGGCGCAACCACACGGTTTCCCGGCCCTCGTCGAGGTTCAGCGCGGAGATGCGGATCGCACACAGCTCGCCACGTCGCGCGCCCGTCGTCATGGCCGTCCAGACCAGCGCGCCCCAGTCCGGGTCGCGGAACGACTCGGTGACGATCCGCGCGGCGTTCCGCGCCGACGGGGGCTGCGGGTTCGATCTCGGCGCCGGCGGCGGCGTGGCCTGGCCGATCGGGTTGACCGCGACCCAGCGCCACCGCACGGCCCGCGTGTAGGCGCCAGAGAGCAGGAAGTGGATGTGACGGACCGACGAGGCGGCCAGCGGGCGGCATTCGTGCGGGCGGCACCGCTCGTCGCACGCGTGCGGCCCGTCGGTCCGGTGCTGGAACGACCGGCGCCCGGAGCAGTGGCTCCGACACCGGCGATGCTCGGCGTAGAGCGAGTCCAGCACGTCCGCGTCGAGCTCCCCGACCTTGAGGTGGCCGAGGACCGGGAGGATGTGGTTACGGGCGTAGCCGCGGTACAGGGTGAGGGTGTTCGGCGCGCCGTCGAACTGGTCCAGGTAGCGGGTGAGGAGCTGGGCGACCGTCGCGGACGTGCGCGGGTTGCGCTTCTCGGCAACTTCGTGCAGGAACCGGTCACGGATGACCTCGGCCTGGCGGCGCGCCCTCGGACCGGCCGGGACGACGTCGATGAGGTTGTGCCGCTTCTTCGTCACCGGGTCGATGCCGGCGTACACGCGGACCCGCAGCGCGCCGCTGCGCAGCGTCTCGATGTTGCCCCGCGCGCGGGCCTTACCGGCCCCCGGACGTCCCGTCATGCACGGAGAATACCGCAGTTCGTGCCACATGTGGTGCCACGCGAGCGCCTATGTCGATCTAGCGTCGTGCGTTCCTGCTGATCAGACCCGGAGCCGGAGGTCGGGATCGAACCGACGACCTACCGCTTACAAGGCGGTTGCTCTACCACTGAGCTACACCGGCCGACACCGCGCGTTCATCGTAGTGCCGGCCACCGCCGGCAGCGCCGCACCTATCCTGGCGGCATGGCTCCGTCGATCACCGCCGGGACTGCGGGTGGCCGCTTCACCCGCCGGGTGCGCAGTGCGCTGCGCCGAGACGCCCACCGCCTGCTCGCCTCGGGTCCGCCGAGCAAGCCCCTGCTCCGTCCGATCGGCCCGCAGGTGCCCGACGACGCGCGCGTGCAGCAGGTGCTCGACCTGTGCATGCGGGTCGGGGAGGTCCTGCTGTCCAGCGGGGAGAGCACCGACGAGACCACCGAGACGATGCTGCGGCTCGCCGCCGCGTGCGGGCTCTCTGCCGTCGACGTGGACATCACCTTCACCTCGATCACGATCTGTTGCCACCGGGGGATGACGGCGGCGCCGGTGACGTCGATGCGACTGGTCCACTACCGCTCGCTGGACCTGACCCGGCTCGCCGCGGTGGCGGAGATCGTCGAGCGGGTGGAGCAGGGCGGGCTCACGCTGCACGCCGCCGCTGCGGCGCTGTCCGAGGCCATCAGCGCCCCGCACCCCTACCCCCGCTGGGTGGCCACCCTCGGCTGGGCCGGCCTGGCCGGGTCGATCGCGCTGCTGCTCGGCGCCGCGCCGGTCACCGCGTTCGTGGCGTTCGCCGTCACCGCGCTCATCGACCGCACCGGTCGCGTGCTCAACCGGTGGGGGCTGCCCGCGTTCTTCCAGCAGGTCGTCGGCGGCATGCTCGCCACCGGGTCGACGCTCGGGCTGTTCGCCGTGGGCGCGTTCCCGCCGGGCACCCAGCCCTCGCTGGTGGTGGCGGCGACCATCACGGTGCTGCTGTCCGGGTTGTCGGTGGTCGGCACCGTGCAGGACGCCATCTCCAGTTATTACGTCACCGCTGCCGGTCGCGCCGCGGAGATCGCGCTGCTGTCGGCCGGGCTGCTGGCCGGGGTCGTGCTCGGGTTGAAGATCGGGTTCGAGTTCGGCCTGGTGCTCGAGGTGGCGGCTGCGCTGCCGGGCGGAGTGGGCCGGTTCGGGATCGCGGTCCTCGCGGCGGCCGCAGCGGCGGCCGCGTTCGCCCTCGCCGGCTACGCGCCGCTGCGCACGCTGGTCGTGGCGGGGCTCGCGGGGGCGGCCGGCTGGGGGACCTACGGTGCGATCGTCCAGATCGGGGCGTTCGGACCGGTCGCCGCCACCGGTGTCGCGGCGATCGTCGTCGGTGCCGCAGCGGGGCTGTTGCGCCGCGGCAGCGGGGTCGCACCGCTCGTGGTCACCCTCGCCGGGATCACCCCGCTGCTGCCCGGTTTCACCGCCTACCGGGGCTTCTACCAACTGGCCGTCGAGGGTGTCGCCGACGGCCTGGTCACGGTCACCGTCGCCCTCGGCATCGGCCTTGCGCTCGCCGCCGGCGTCGCACTCGGGGACTTCCTGACCCGACCGCGACGGGCCCTCACAAACCCCCCGCCGGAGCCGGAACCACAGTAGGCTCCTCGTTGCCACTTCCCCCACCGGTGTGACCGCAGGCCGCACGAGGAGGATGCGTGACGGACGCTGGCACAGAGCTCACGGATGCCGAACTCGTCGTGGTGGCCAACCGGCTGCCGGTGGACATGGAGACGCTTCCCGACGGTACGCAACGCTGGAGGCGCGGACCAGGCGGGCTGGTCACGGCGCTGGAGCCGATGTTGCGCAGCCGCGAGGGAGCCTGGGTCGGATGGCCCGGGCTCGCCGACGCCGACGTGGCACCGTTCGTCGAGGACGGCCTCCAGCTGCACCCGGTACGGCTTTCGACACGGGAGGTCGAGGACTACTACGAGGGCTTCTCCAACGGCACACTGTGGCCGCTCTATCACGACGTCATCGTCCCGCCGGCGTTCCACCGGCACTGGTGGCAGGCCTATGTGCGCGTCAATCAGCGGTTCGCCGAGGTGGTGGCCGAGGTGGCCGCGCCCGGCGCGACGGTCTGGATCCAGGACTACCAGCTGCAGCTGCTCCCGGCCGCGTTGCGCGAGCTGCGCCCCGACCTGCGCATCGGGTTCTTCCTGCACATCCCGTTCCCGCCCATCGAGCTGTTCATGCAGCTGCCATGGCGCACCCGCATCATCGAGGGTCTGCTCGGCGCCGACCTCGTCGGCTTCCACACCCCCGGCGGCACCCGCAACTTCCGCTGGCTGGCCACTCGCCTCGCCAGCGCCGAAGCCGGGCCCGGTCGCAACCAGGTGACCATCGCGGGCCACGTCTGCAAGCTCGGCGCGTTCCCGATCTCGATCGACTCCACTGCGCTGGACAGGCTATCGCGCACTCCTGAGGTGCTCGACCGCGCCAAGCAGATCCGCAGCGACCTCGGAGACCCGGAGCGAGTGATCCTCGGCGTCGACCGGCTCGACTACACCAAGGGGATCAACGTACGGCTACGCGCGTTCGAGGAGCTACTCGCGGAGGGCCGGGTCGACTCCGAGGACACCATCATGATCCAGCTCGCCACGCCCAGCCGGGAACGGGTCGAGCATTACCAGAGGATGCGCAACGACATCGAGCAGTCCGTCGGGCGGATCAACGGTGAGTACGCCCGCGTCGGCCACCCCGCGGTGCACTACCTGCACCAGTCGCTGCCACGCAACGAGCTCATCGCCTTCTACGTGGCCGCCGACGTGATGCTCGTGACACCGCTGCGCGACGGCATGAACCTCGTCGCCAAGGAGTACGTCGCGTGCCGGCACGACAACGGCGGGACACTGGTGCTGTCGGAGTTCGCCGGCGCCGCGATCGAGCTCAAGGAGGCGACCCTGGTGAACCCCCACGACACCGACGGCGTCAAGAACGCGCTGTACGCGGCCCTGACGATCTCCCCGGGCGACGGCCGAAAGCGGATGCAGGCACTACGCAGGCAGGTGCTCGGACACGACGTCAACCGGTGGGCCCGATCCTTCCTCGACGCCCTCGGCACCGCGCCGACCGACGAGACCTCGACATGAGCGGCCTCGACGACGCGGTGCGTGCGGTCGCCGCGACGCCCCGCCTGCTGGTGGCACTGGACTTCGACGGCGTGCTCGCCCCGATCGTCGACGTGCCCTCGGTCGCCCGGCCGCTTCCGGCGTCGGCCGCGACGGTCGGGGCGCTGGCGACACTGGCCGACACCACGGTCGCGGTGGTGTCCGGGCGGGGGCTGGCCGACCTGGCCGCGGTCTCCGGTTTCGGCAGCCCGATCCAGCTGGTCGGCAGCCACGGTGGCGAGTTCGACGGCGGCGCCGTGCTCGACGAGGCGCAGCGCACGCTGCTGGACCAGCTGACCACCGAGCTGCGAGCCCTGGTCGACGGCGTGCCGGGCGTCACGCTGGAGGACAAGCCGACCGGGATCGCGGTGCACGTCCGCGGCGCCGAGCCCACGATTGCCACCCGGGTGCTGGACGCGGTGCGCACCGGTCCGGCCGCCCGGCCCGGTGTCGAGGCGACCCCCGGCAAAGCGGTGCTCGACCTGACCGTGCTGCAGGTGAACAAGGGCGTCGCGCTCGACGTGCTACGCGAGCGGTTCGGGGCCGACGCCGTGTTCTTCGTCGGCGACGACGTCACCGACGAGACCGCGTTCGCCCGGCTGCGATCCGGCGACGTCGGGGTGAAGGTCGGCGAGGGTGTGACCGCGGCGACCTATCGCGTGGCCGACCCCGCCGAGGTGACGACGCTGCTGGCAGCGCTTCTCGCCGCGCGCTGCCCGTAGCTCACCAGCCGGAGAAGAAGCTCCGGTCGGCGCGGGGTTTCGCGCTGGTCTGCCCCACCACCAGCTCGGTGGGCAGCGTGACCCGGCGAGGTCGGGTGCGGTCGCCGCGCCCCAGCAGCAGCTCCCCGGCCACCCGGCCCTTCTCCAGCACCGGCTGACGCACGGTCGTCAGCCCGGCACGATCGGCCTCCGGGACGCCGTCGAAACCGGTGATCGTCAGCTGGTCGGGCACCGACAGACCCCGGTCGGCGGCGTGGCGCAGGGCGCCCAGGGCGAGGATGTCGGAGGTACAGACCACCGCGGTGAGGTCGGGACGCTCGGTGAGCAGCACGGCCGCGGCGTCGCGCCCGGCGGAGACGCTGTGCTCGAACCGCTCGTGTACCGGCACGTCCGCCCAGTCGACGCCGACCTCGGCCAGCCCGTCCCGGATACCGGCAAGCCGGTCGCGCTGCACCGGGTAGGTGGCTCCGTCCTGTCGCTCCGCCGACGCGGGGCCGTCGTTGCGTCCGGCGGCCAGCCGCATGCAGAGCACGCCGACGCGCCGGTGTCCGAGCCCGGTGACGTGCTGCGCGATCTCGAGCATCGCCGCCCGGTCGTCCACACCGACGCAGTCGACCCCCTCGATACCGGTGGGCTGGTCGCAGACGACGATGGGCACCGGCCGTTGCAGGACAGCCATGAAGTGCGGGTCGTCCTCGCGCACGGAGTACACGACGAAACCGTCCACACCCGCCTGGTGGACCGCCGTGACGTCGGCGTGCTCCGGGCTGACCGGAACCAACAGCAGGCCCTGGCCGGCCTGCTCGCACGCGAGCGCGAGGCCCTCCAGGAAGCTGGTGGCCGCCGGGTCACGGAACGCGTAGGACAGTGCCTCGGTGAGCAGCAACCCCACGGCGCCGGCCTTGCGGGTGCGCAGCGATCGGGCCACCGGATCCGGACCCGGGTAGCCCAACCGCCGAGCGGCTTCGAGCACCCGAGCCCGCAGCGGGGCGGAGAGCTGATCGGGCCGGTTGTAGGCGTTCGAGACCGTCGTCCGCGACACACCCAGCTCGGCGGCCAGCGAGGCCAGCGTCGCAGGACGTCGGACGTTCGGAAGCCCAGACATCGCTGAACCGTAACGGTTCAGACGCTGCCTCGGAAGTCGGAGCTCGCACCGTCCTGCACGAGCTAGGGTAAATCGACAACGGTTATCACTATGCTGGTGTGCCCGGCTCGCCAGCACCGAACAGGGGGACTCTGCCCATGTCGATCCGCCACCGCGGCACCGCCGTCACCGCACTCGCCGTCCTCACCCTCCTCGGCTGCAGCTCTCGGGACACCGCCGCTCCCGGCAACGACGAGCCGTTGACCGTGGTCGCCTCGACGAACGTGTACGGCAGTATCGCTGAGGCCGTCGGCGGCGCCCGGATCACCGTGGAGTCGCTGGTCATCGACCCGGCCGCCGATCCACACTCCTACGAAGCCACCCCCACCGACGCCGTGGCGGTGGCCGATGCGAGCGTCGTCGTGTTCAACGGCGGCGGCTACGACGACTGGATGGGGCAGCTCATCGAGTCGGCGGGCGGTGACCGCACCGTCATCGACGTCGCCGAGCTGTCCGGGCTCGAGCCCACGACCGAACCGGGCGCGGGAGCGGGTGGGTTCAACGAGCACCTCTGGTACAGCCTGCCCACCGTGCGCAAGCTCGCCACCGAGCTCGCGGGCGATCTCGGCACGGCCGACCCCGCGAACGCCACCGAGTACGCGGCCAACGCCGAGAAGTTCACCGGCCAGGTCGACGAGCTGCTCGGGACGGCGCAGGCCATCGGTGCGACCCACCCGGGCACCCGCGTCGCGATCACCGAGCCGGTCCCCGGCTATCTCATCGAGGCCGCCGGGCTCACCGACGCGACCCCGGCGGAGTTCGCCGAGGCGATCGAGGAGGACACCGACCCGCCCGCGGCCGTGCTGGCCGAGACCCTTCAGCTGTTCGCTGGCGACCCGGTTCGAGCATTGATCCTCAACGCCCAGACCCAGACCCCCACCACCGACCAGGTACGGCAGGCGGCGCAGGCCGCCGGGGTGCCCGTCGTGGAGATGACCGAGACGCTGCCCGAAGCCACCACCGACTACGTGAGCTGGATGGGTGGTCAGATCGACGCCCTGGCCGCCGCGCTGAACCGGACCTGATCCCGTGGCCGCACCCTTCACCCCGACCCGTGCCATGTCTCGACTGCCCGTCGCGACGCCGGCGCTGTCGATGCGTGGCGCCCGCATGAGCTTCGGCACGCGAACCCTGTGGGACGGGCTCGACCTCGACGTCGCGCCCGGCGAGCTCGTCGCGGTCCTCGGCCCGAACGGCTCGGGAAAGACCACGCTGGTACGGGTGTTGCTCGGGCTGCTGCCGCTGTCGGCGGGCGAGGTGCGGATCGCCGGCCGCCTCCCGCAGCGCGGCAGCCCCACCATCGGCTACGTGCCCCAGCAGAAGGCGCTCGAGGTGGACCTGCCGCTGCGCGGGCGCGACCTCGTGGGGCTGGGCCTGGACGGGCACCGGCTCGGGATCGGGCTGAGCTCGCGGCGGGCCCGTCGCGAGCGGGTGGACGCCGCCCTCGCGGCGGTGGGCGGCACGCAGTACGCGAACGCTCCGGTCGGGCGGCTCTCCGGGGGCGAGCAGCAGCGATTGCGGGTGGCGCAGGCGCTGGTCGGTGATCCCGACGTGCTGCTGTGCGACGAGCCGCTGCTCTCACTCGACCTCGCCCACCAACGCACCGTCACCCGGTTGATCGACGAGCGCCGCCGCGCAGCGGGCACCGCGGTGCTGTTCGTCACCCACGAGATCAACCCGGTGCTCTCGCTGGTGGACCGCGTCCTGTACCTCGTGGACGGCCGGTTCCGGATCGGTCCCCCCGGCGAGGTGATGACCTCGTCGGTGCTCTCGGAGCTGTACCGGACGGAGATCGACGTGCTGCGGGTACGCGGACGGCTCGTCGTGATCGGGGCGACGGAGCACTGCCGCGGAACGGATGCGGAGTCCGGATGAACGAGCTGCTGGACCGGCTGTTCACCATCGCGGGCACCGGCGAGCTGCTCGGGCTGCCGTTCGTGCAGAACGCCCTGATCGCCTGTGCGGTGCTCGGGCTCGTCGCCGGCGCGCTCGCCCCGCTGATCGTGGCGCGCGGACTGGCCTTCGCCGTGCACGGCACCGCGGAGCTCGCGTTCACCGGCGGCGCGGCCGCACTGCTCGTCGGTGTCGGGGTCGGTATCGGCGCGATCGCCGGTGCCGTCACCGCGGGGCTGGTGTTCGGCCTGCTCGGGCTGCGCCAGCGCGAGCGCGACTCCGTGATCGGCGTGGTGCTCGCGTTCGGTCTCGGGCTCGGGGTGCTGGCGCTCGCGCTCTACAGCGGGCGCGCGTCGAACAAGTTCGGGCTGCTCACCGGGTCGATCGTGTCCGTCGACGCGACGAACCTGGTGGTGCTCACCGCCGTCGCCGTGCTCGTGATCGCCGTGCTCACGGTGTGGTACCGGCCGCTGCTGTTCGCGAGCACCGACCCGGACGGCGCGCTGGCTCGAGGGGTACCGGTGCGGTTCCTGTCGCTGGTTTTCGCGGTGTTGATCGGGCTTACCACGGCGCTGGCGGTGCCGATCGTCGGCGCGATCCTGGTGCTGTCGGTGATGATCGCGCCGGGTGCGTCGGCCGCGCGGGTGACGGCGAACCCGCTGCTCGCCACGGTGCTGGCGATCGCGTTCGCCGAGCTCGCCCTCATCGGCGGCACGGTGCTGTCCCTGGCACCCGGGCTCCCGGTGTCCGGCTACGTCGCCACGATCGCCTTCGCGTGCTACGTCGGCTGCCGGCTGGTGGCGCGGCTGCGCGGTCACCACACGGCCGCCAGCTGACGCCGGCTCGTGCGCGAAAATCGTCGCTGGGGCGACGATTTCCGCGCACGGGCGCGTCAGCGCAGGTGGCGGCGGCGGCGCGCGATCTCTGCGAGCATCACACCGGCGGCGACGGAGGCGTTGAGCGACTCCACCGGCCCGGCCATCGGGATCGACACCGTCAGGTCGCAGGTCTGGCGCACCAGCCGGGACAGGCCCTTGCCCTCCGACCCGATCACGAGCACGAGCGGGTCGGCGGCCAGCTCGAAGTCGTCGAGCGACACCGCGCCCTCGGTGTCGAGCCCGGCGATCATGAACCCCGCGGTGGCGTACTCGCGCAGCGTGCGGGTCAGGTTGGTGGCGCGCGCCACCGGGACCCGCGCCGCGGTGCCCGCCGAGGTCCGCCACGCCACCGCCGTCATGCCCGCGGCCCGGCGCTGCGGCACGACGACGCCGTGCGCCCCGAACGCCCCCACCGACCGCACCACCGCGCCGAGGTTGCGCGGATCGGTCACCCCGTCGAGCGCGACGATCAGGCCCGGCTCGCTGGCCTCCGCGGCCTCCTCGAGCAGCTCGTCGGGGTGGGCGTAGGCATACGGCGGCACCTGCAGGGCCAGCCCCTGGTGCAGCGCCCCGCCGGTGATCCGGTCCAGGTCGCCCCGCGGTACCTCGAGGATCGAGATGCCAGCGTCGGCCGCGAGGTGCACGGCCTCGGCGACCCGCTCATCGGTCGTGGTGCCGATGGCGACCTGCAGCGCGGTGGCGGGCACGCCCGCACGCAGGCACTCCACCACGGGGTTGCGCCCGAGCACGGTCTCCGGGGTCTCGCCGTCACCGGGCCGGCGCCGGTTGCCGGCAACCTTCGAACGGCCCTCGCCACGCCCGGTGGACCCGGCCTTGGTCGCCCGCGCCGCCTTGCGCGCCGCCGGGTGGCCGGGGCGCAGCTCCGCGGGTGGGGTGGGCCCCTTGCCCTGCAGCGCACGCCGCCGCTGGCCGCCGGAGCCGACGACCATGCCCTTCTTGGTGCCGTCCTTGCGCATCGCGCCGCGGCGTCTGGAGTTGCCGGCCACCTACGGCCCATCCTTCGCCGACACGGTCTTCAACGACCAGGTGGGGCCGTCGGCCGCGTCCTCCACGGACACGCCGGCAGCGGTGAGGCGGTCACGTACCTCGTCGGCCGCCGCGAAGTCGCGTCGAGCCCTGGCCTCCTGACGCTGGGCGAGCAGGCCCTCCACGAGCGCGGTGAGCGCAGCGGTGGCGGCGTCGTCCGCTCCGTGGCCGGCGAGCCAGCGCGGATCGAGCGGGTCGAGCCCGAGGACACCGGTCATCGCCCGCACCGACGCCGCGGCACCGAGCGCCGCGGACCGGTCCCCGGCGTCGAGCGCGACGTTGCCTTCCCGCACGGTGCCGTGGACGGCGGCCAGCGCACCGGGTGTGCCCAGGTCGTCGTCCATCGCGGCGGTGAACTCCGCGCACAGCACCCCCGGCTCCGGCGTGCCGACCCGCTCCCGGACCCGGTGCACGAACGACTCGATCCGTCGGTAGGCGGCCACCGACTCCCTCATCGCGGTGTCGGAGTACTCGATCGTCGAACGGTAGTGCGGGCCCACGAGGTAGTAGCGCAGCTCGACCCCGCGGAAGCGGTGCAGCAGCGCGTCGAGGGACAGCGCGTTGCCCAGCGACTTGGACATCTTCTCGCCGCCCGTGGTGACCCACGCGTTGTGCAGCCAGAAGCGGGCGAACCCGGCACCTGCGGCGTGCGACTGGGCCTGCTCGTTCTCGTGATGGGGGAAGATCAGGTCGATGCCGCCACCGTGGATGTCGAACTCCGGCCCGAGGTAGGTCGTGGCCATCGCCGAGCACTCCAGGTGCCAGCCCGGGCGGCCCGGCCCCCAGGGCGTCGGCCAGGACGGCTCGCCGGGCCTGGCCGCCTTCCACAGCGCGAAGTCGCGAGGGTCGCGCTTACCGGCGCCACCGTCCTCGCCCTGCTCCACGTCGTCGAGTCGCTGGCCCGATAACGACCCGTACTCGGGCAGGGACCGGACGTCGAAGTAGACGCCCCCGCTCGCGGTGTAGGCGTGCCCGCCGTCGATCAACAGCCCCATGAGCTCGACCATCTGCGACACGTGACCGGTGGCGCGTGGCTCGATCGACGGCGGCAGGCAGCCGAGCGCGTCGTAGGCGGCGGTGAAGGCGCGTTCGTGCGTGGCCGCCCACTCCCACCCCGGGCGCCCGTGGGCCGCAGCCTTGGCGAGGATCTTGTCGTCGATGTCGGTGACGTTGCGAACCAACGTGACGTCGAGGCCGGTGTAGGCGAGCCAGCGGCGCGCGAGGTCGTAGTCGAGCCCGGAGCGGACGTGGCCGAGGTGCGGCGGGCCCTGCACCGTGGCGCCACAGACGTAGATCGACGCAGCCCCGGCGCGGAGCGGGACGAAGTCCCGCTGCTTCCTGGTAGCGGTGTCGAACAGGCGCAGGCTCACACCATCCAGCGTACGGACCGCACGGATCGCAACACCCGCCAGGGGAGGTCCGCTCTGTCCAGGCTCCGCTCTGCCCACGGCGGCGAAGCACCGTCCGCCACACTCGAGAGATGACCGAGATCCTGGACCTGTACCCCCGCCTTGTCGTCGAGACAGCCGACGCCGCGCTCGACTTCTACACTGCCGCGTTCGGCGCACAGGTTCTCGAGCGCTACACCGACCCGTACGGGCGTGTCGTGCACGCCATGGTCGCCGCTGGCCCGGTGCGCTTCGCGGTGAAGGACGCCGACTCCCACGACCCGGCGCCGACCGCGGGCGGGGTGCGGGTGGTGTTCGCCGTGGACGACCATCCCTACGGCGAGCGCGCCGGCAGGCTCGCCGACCCGTTCGGACACGTGTGGATGGTGGCGCGGCGCACCGAGCAGCTCACCCCGCAGCAGATCCAGGACCGCACGACCGCGATGTACGGCTCCTGACAGCTGCGCTCAGAGCGCGGGTACGAGCAGGGCGGTGGCGATCGCCGCGATGCCCTCGCCGCGGCCGGTGAGGCCGAGACCGTCGGTGGTGGTGCCGGACACGGAGACAGGGCCACCGACGGCGTCGGAGAGCACCTGCTGGGCCTCGACCCGTCGAAGGCCGATCCGCGGCGCGTTGCCGATCACCTGCACCGCGGCGTTGCCCACTGCCCACCCTGCGGCGGACAGCAGCCTGCGGACCTCGGCGAGCAGCATCAGCCCGCTCGCCCCGGCCCACTGCGACCGTCCGGTGCCGAAGACCGCACCGACGTCGCCCAGCCCCGCGGCGGACAGCAAGGCGTCACAGAGCGCGTGCGCG
Source organism: Mycobacteriales bacterium (assembly GCA_038257875.1). GTDB lineage: Bacteria > Actinomycetota > Actinomycetes > Mycobacteriales > Pseudonocardiaceae > Pseudonocardia. The sequence continues at coordinate 34,666 of JBBSQN010000016.1, read as the reverse complement.
GCCACGTCGCCGTCGGAGTGCCCGGCGCAGCCGTCCACCCCGTCCCAGCGCAGGCCGGCCACCCAGCACTCGCGGCCGGCCTCGACGGGGTGCACGTCGGTGCCCACTCCGATCCTCATGGCTCGCCCCTCGCGACCAGCCACTCGGCCAGCTCCAGGTCCCAGGTGCCGCGCACGGCGAACGCCCGCGGGTGACCCGGCACAGTGTGCACTGCGCCACCCGCCGCCGCGTGGTGGGCCAGCACGGTGAGCGGGTCGCCGACGAGGTCGGCGGCCAGCAGGTCAGCACGGATCGCCTGCGGGGTCTGGACCACACGCAACCCGGACCGGTCCGGCGTGGCCGCCACGAGGCCGTCGCCGTCCACCTGCTTGACGGTGTCGGCCAGCGCCAGCACGGGAACCGCCCCGTCGTGACCGGCGCGGACCACCTCGACGACGGCCACCACCAGCGCGGACGGTGCCAGCGGCCGGGCCGCGTCATGCAGCAGCACTACGCCATCGGAGCGCGGCGGACGACCGAACCCGTCGTGCACGCTGACGGGCAGCCCCGAGCACGCACGCACGAGCGCATCCCGCCGGGCCAGCGCGTCCAGCAGGACGACGTGGCCGACGAGACCGGAGGCGATCACGTTGCGCACCGCCCGCACCACCATCGGCACCCCACCGATAGGGACGAGGGTGTCCACCCCACCGGGACGCCCACCTGCCACGACCACCGCGGTGACGCTCATGCGGGAACCGGGACAGGTGGACGCGCCGTACGGGACGCGCTCAGGCGGACGCGGTGGCCAGCACCTCGTCGAGCAGGACCTCCGCCCGCTCCTCGTCGGTGCCCTCGGCCAGCGCGAGCTCGCTGACGAGGATCTGCCGCGCCTTGGCGAGCATGCGTTTCTCACCCGCGGACAGGCCGCGGTCCTTCTCCCGCCGCCAGAGGTCGCGTACGACCTCGGCCACCTTGTTCACATCGCCCGATGCCAGCTTCTCCAGATTCGCCTTGTACCGGCGCGACCAGTTCGTGGGCTCCTCGGTGTGCGGGGCGCGGAGCACCTCGAACACCCTGTCGAGACCTTCCTGTCCCACCACGTCGCGGACACCGACGCCCTCGGCGTTCTCGGCAGGAACCTTGACGGTGAGATCACCCTGAGCGACCTTGAGGACGAGGTACTCGCGCGCCTGCCCCTGTATCGTTCGGGTCTCGATGGCCTCGATGAGAGCGGCACCGTGGTGCGGGTAGACAACGGTCTCTCCGACCTTGAAAACCATGTGTCCTATACCCCTTTCGCTGTTGCCAGGTTAACACGGCCGAACCTGGGCTCCGCTGCCGGGGCCAGCTCGTCGTCGCAGGTCAGGGGATTGACAACCGGGCCGAAACGTGCCTGTGACGGCCGCGTCCGCGACTGCGCCGGGCCCGGCTAGGCTTCCGGCTGGCCGAGCCGCCCTGGAAGGACGTCAGACCCGTGAGCTGCACCGAGCGTATTCGCCCGACCAGGGCAGCTGTCGTCGTCGCCATGATCGTGGGCGTCATGATCGGGGCACTCGCGCTTGCCGGCTGCGGGGCGGGCCAGGTGTCCCAGACCAGCCGCCAGGTCGCCGACGTCAACGGCGCCAGCGCCGAGGCGGCCTCGATCCTCGTCCGGAACGCCCGGATCGAGTTCGCAGGCGAGGTGCAGGGCGGCGATGTCTACACCCGCGGCGCCAGCGCGCCGCTGCGGATGAGCATCGTCAACACCGGCGCCGACGCGGACCGGCTGGTCTCGGCCACGAGCCCGGCCGCGTCGTCGGTGCGGATCAGCGGGGACGCCGAGATCCCCGGCGGGCAGGTGCTGGTCGTCGACGACGAGCCACCCGTCCCGACGACGCCCGCCGCCATCCCCCGCGGGGACGTGGGCGCGCAGCGCGAGGGCAGCATCGTGCTCACCGGTCTGCGTCAGGACATCCGAGCCGGGCTCACCTACCCGGTCGTGCTCACCTTCGCCCGCGCCGGGGAGATCCGACTCGAGGTGCCGGTCGATAACCCGTCGGCCCCCCGCAAGGACGAACCCGCCGAGTGACGACGTGACCGAGCCGTGACCACGCGCGCCCGCGCGGCCCGCAGCGGCTACCGCTGCGCCGAGTGCGGGCACCAGACCGCCCAGTGGGTGGGCCGCTGCCCGTCCTGCCAGGCCTGGGGCAGCCTGGAGCAGGCCGCTGCGGTCGCGGCCGCTCCCGCCCGGGTACGGGTCGCCGCCGGCGCCCCCACCGCGCCCGCCCGCCGGATCGCCGACGTCGCGCTCGACTCCGCCCGCGCCCGCCCCACCGGCGTGTCCGAGCTGGACCGCGTGCTCGGCGGCGGCCTGATCCCCGGCGCGGTCATCCTGCTGGCGGGAGAGCCGGGCGTCGGGAAATCGACGCTGCTGCTGGAGGTGGCGGCGAAGGTAGCCGGCACCTCCACCTTCGCCGGCGGACGGGGCGGCACGGGCAGCCGGGTGCTGTATGTCACCGGCGAGGAGTCCGCCGGACAGGTGCGGCTGCGCGCCGAGCGCACCGCAGCCGTGCATGACGAGCTCTACCTCGCGGCCGAGTCCGATCTCGGCGCGATCGTCGGACACCTCGACGAGCTGCGCCCCGACCTGCTGGTCGTGGACTCGGTGCAGACGATGTCCACCGGTGACGCGGACGGCGCGCCGGGCGGGGTCACGCAGACCCGCGCCGTGACCGTGGCGCTGACCGGACTGGCCAAGGACCGCGGCCTGGCGGTCCTGCTCGTCGGACACGTCACGAAGGACGGCTCCATCGCCGGGCCCCGGGTGCTCGAGCACGTCGTCGACGTCGTGCTGGCGTTCGAGGGCGACCGGGGATCATCGCTGCGCATGGTCCGCGGGGTCAAGAACCGCTTCGGCCCGGCTGACGAGGTGGGCTGCTTCGAGCTGCGCGACTCCGGCATCGTCGGGATGCCCGATCCCTCGGGGCTGTTCCTGGCCCGGTTCGGCGGCCCGCCGGTGCCGGGCACGGCCGTCACGATCGTGATGGACGGCCGCCGCCCGCTCCCGGCCGAGCTGCAGGCGCTCGTCACCGGCAAGGACATCCCCAGCCCGCGGCGCGCGGTGAGCGGTCTGGACAACGCCCGCGTCGCGATGCTGCTCGCCGTGCTGGAGAAACGGGCGGGAGTGCGGCTGCACGACGCCGAGGTCTACGCCGCCACCGTCGGTGGCATGCGCGTGGTGGAACCGGCCGCCGACCTCGCGCTGGCGCTGGCCGTCACCTCGGCCCACCGCGACGTCGCCCTGCCGCCAGACGTCGTCGTGCTCGGCGAGATCGGGCTGGCCGGTGAGGTGCGCCGGGTCGCGGGCGTCGAACGCAGGTTGGCCGAGGCGGCCCGGCTCGGCTTCACTCACGCGCTGGTGCCACCGGACAGCGGTGCCGCCCCAGCTGGCATGAAGATCACCGAGGTGCGCGACGTCGGCGTCGTGCTCGACGCGATCCGCTGAGCTCACTCTTGCCTTGAGCGACCCGGCACGGTTCACTCATGTCGTGATGCGCATGCTGCTTGAGGCCTTCTGGCCCAGCCGTCGCATCATCGAGTTCGACGAGTTCTGTCGCCCGGCCGCGTAGCGCACCACCTGCACCCCGCAGGTCGCGGCGCGGCCTTCCTTCTGTCCCACCCGGTCGTGGGCGCACGCCCGCGACGTCCCGCCCTGCTCAATCAGGAGAAACGCCGATGTCCGCCACGGACGACATGCTCACCAACAACGCCAAGTACGCGGAGGAGTTCTCCGGGCCGCTCCCGTTGCCGCCCGCCACCCACGTCGCCGTCGTAGCCTGCATGGACGCCCGGCTCAACGTCTACGGCATCCTCGGGCTGACCGAGGGCGACGCGCACGTCATCCGCAACGCCGGCGGCGTCGTCACCAACGACGAGATCCGCTCGCTGGCCATCAGCCAGCGCCTGCTCGGCACCACAGAGATCATCCTCATCCACCACACCGACTGCGGGATGCTCACCTTCACCGACGACGGGTTCAAGAAGTCCATCCAGGACGACCTCGGCATCAAGCCGGAGTGGGCCGCCGAGGCGTTCCCCGACCTCGACGAGGATGTCCGGCAGTCGATCAAGCGGATCAAGGCCAGCCCGTTCGTCCCGCACACCGATCAGGTACGCGGGTTCGTCTTCGACGTGGCGACGGGAAAGCTGAACGAGGTCGTCTGAGGCGGCGAGAGCGGGCAGTGGCACGATCGTCAGCCGTGCCACTGTCCCGCCCTGCACTGACCGACCGGGTACTCGACTGGTATCCCGCCAACGCCCGCGACCTCCCGTGGCGCCGCCCGGACACCACCCCATGGGGCGTGCTGGTCAGCGAGTTCATGCTGCAGCAGACGCCCGTCGCGCGCGTCGAGCCGGTCTGGACGGCGTGGATGCAGAACTGGCCGGTGCCCGCAGCGCTGGCCGCGGCAGCCCGCGCGGACGTGCTGCGAGCGTGGGGCAAGCTCGGCTACCCGCGTCGGGCGCTGCGGCTGCACGCGGCAGCCTGCGTGCTCACCACGGAGCACGGTGGCGCCGTCCCGTCCGATGTGGACGCCCTGGAGGCGCTGCCCGGGGTGGGCACCTACACCGCGCGGGCCGTCGCCGCGTTCGGGTTCGGGCGCCGATGCCCGGTGGTCGACACCAACGTCCGCCGGGTGGTGGCCCGCGCCGTGCACGGGCTCGGTGACGCCGGGCCCGCCCGGATCACCGCAGACCTGGCCGATGTCGAAGCACTGCTGCCCACCGACGACCGGTCAGCCGCCGTCGCGTCCGCGGGGCTGATGGAGCTGGGAGCGGTGCTCTGCACAGCCCGCGCGCCCCGTTGCGACTCCTGCCCGGTGCGCGCCGAGTGCGCCTGGTACGCGGCTGGGCGCCCGGACTACACCGGCCCGCGCAAGCCGGTGCAGGCCTTTGCCGGCACCGACCGGCAGGTGCGCGGCCGGCTGCTCGACGTGCTGCGCGCCGCCCCCGGTCCCGTCGAGCGGGCGGCTCTGGACGCGGTGTGGTCCGACGCCGGGCAGCGGGACCGGTGCCTGCACTCGCTGCTCGTCGACGGCCTCGCCGAGCAGCACGACGACGGCCGCTTCGCGCTACCGGCCTAGCATGCCCCAGACTGTACGGTTCCGGCTCGACGACGCCGCGGGCGCCGAGGTCACAGCGCTGCGGGCGCGGCTGCGCTCCCGAGGACTCGCCGTCCCGGACGGCACGCCCGCGGTCACCGTGGCCGCGGCTGCGGCGGTGTCCGCGCCCGCTCGCGAGGCGCTGGCCGCGGAGCTGCGGTTACTGGCCCTGCCCTCGATCTGGCTGGCCACCCTCGGCACGGTCGCCGGGCACCCGGCCGAGCTGGTGCTTGCCGCCGTCGTCGACGCCGAGCTGCTCGCCGTGCACTCCGCGGTGCACGACGCTCTCGCCGGCCGGGTACGGGGGTCCGTGGCCGCCTACCTTCCCGGCACCTGGCTGCCGCACTGCGTCCTGGCCACGCAACACCCGGCGGAGGCGTTCGCGGCCCTGCACCCGATCACCCCCATCCGAGCCCGAGTAGCGGGACTGGAGATCACCTGACCCCCATCTCCTGAGCCTGCTCACGCGCAGAGTCGGCTCGCTCACCCCGATATGGGCACCTGTCGGGGTGGGAACCGGCCGTTCGACACCGACGTGGACCCATATCGAGGTACGAGATGGTCGCTGCGTCCGAGGTGGTGTGGACGACGCCCGCGGGGCTTCTCGGTGCTGCACTAGCCTGGGCGCTATGACCGTCGTAAAGATCAACGCTATCGAGGTCCCCGAGGGTGCCGGGCCCGAGCTGGAGAAACGGTTCGCCAACCGGCTGCACGCCGTGGACGGTCAGCCGGGTTTCCTGTCCTTCGAGCTGCTGCGCCCGGTCAAGGGCGAGCAGCGGTACTTCGTGGTCACACACTGGGACAGCGAGGAGTCATTCCAGGCCTGGCTCACCGGCCCGGCCATGGCGGCCCACTCCGGTGAGCGAGCCCGCCCAGTGGCGTCAGGCTCCGCCCTCCTGGAGTTCGAGGTGGTCCAGCACTCCGCACCACCCCCTCGCGAGTCGGTACGACCTGGTTCCTGACTCGCTACGAGATGGCGGTCGGGAGCACGAAGCCCTACCGGGCCAGATAGGCGAGCACCCGGTTCCAGAACGGCACCCACTCGGTGTCCTCGGGTATCCACGGCACCTCCTCGCCGGAGGACGCGCTCCAGCACCGCAGCGGCGGCATCGGCGGCGGCGGCCGCGTCCACCGTCGCCAGCTCGTCGGTCACGGGAGCGGACCCGCCGTAGCCGGGCCGATCGGGCGCGACCAGCCGCACGTTCCGGGTCGATGTCGCGGCCGGATCCGGATCGAATTGCCCTGAGCCCGGTGCCACGGGTCACAGCAGCACGACCGGTGCTCCGGTCGAGGTGCCAGGTGCTCGTCGTCATCGTCATGGGACGAGTCTGGCGAAGCATCGGTGCCACCGTGCTGTCACCGAGTCTGGGGCATCCTCGAATGCGTGAACCGCACCGAACGGCTCTACGCCATCGTCGAGGAGCTCCGTGCCGCCGGCCCGGCCGGTCGTACCGGGGCATGGCTCGCCCGGCGGCTTGAGGTGTCCACGCGCACGATCAAACGCGACATCGACGCGCTGCTACAGACCGGGATACCCGTGTGGGCGCAAGCCGGGCCGGGCGGCGGCTACGTGTTCAATCCCGCCACCTCGCTGCCCCCGCTCACCATCACCGGCGCCGAGGCAGCCGCGATCGCGGTGGCGCTGGCCGCCCGTCCGACACTGCCGTTCGTCCTCGACGCCCGCAGCGCGTTGACCAAGGTGCTGGCCGTCATGCCCGCCGCGGAGCGGGAGCGTGCCGAAGCCATCGCGCGCAGACTGTGGTTGCGGGTGCCGGAACGGCCGCCGCGACCGGCCGTCGCCCGGGTGCTGGACGAGGCCGTGCGACGGCGTCAGGTGCTCGTGTTCCGGTACTCCGACCGCGACGGGACCATCTCCGAACGAACTGTCGAGCCGGTGGCACTGGCCGCCACCCACGGCCACTGGTACCTGCTGGCATGGTGCCGACTACGGCAGGGGCCGCGGTGGTTCCGCACGGATCGGATCGTCTCCGCCCATCTCACCACCGAGCCCGCACCCGATCACGACGCGACCACGTTGTTCGGCACCCCGCCGGACGACACCCGCCCGCTGCGACTGCGGTGACGCCGGATCAAGCCGACTCACCCGCCACGCCGTACCGACTCGCGCACCGATTCGTACCGACTCGCGCACGGCGGGCGGGTGTTCGACTCACTCCTCGGTCGACTTGGCCATGTCGACCGGCGGGGCGTCGGGGACCGTGACGACCGGCTTCGGTTCACCACGGAAGGTGAACGTCGCCTTCTCGTCGGCCGCCCGGGAGCCCTCGGGGGCGTCCGGGTCGATGCCCTCGACGTCGACCACCACGATCTGGCCGGACTCCACCTCGCCGAACAGGATCTTCTCCGACAGCTGGTCCTCGATCTCGCGCTGGAGGGTCCGGCGCAGCGGCCGGGCTCCCAGCACCGGGTCGAAGCCTCGCCGGGCGAGCAACCCCTTCGCGGCGGAGGTGAGCTCGATGCCCATGTCCTTGTTGGCCAGCGCGCCTTCCACCCGAGTGATCATCAGATCCACCATCGTGATGATCTGGGCCTCGGTGAGCTGGTGGAACACGATGATGTCGTCGATGCGGTTGAGGAACTCCGGGCGGAAGTGCTTCTTCAGCTCGTCGTTGACCTTGTTCTTCATCCGCTCGTAGTTCGACTCGGCATCGTTGCCCTGCGCGAAGCCCAGCCCGACGGCCTTGGAGATGTCCTGCGTGCCGAGGTTCGAGGTGAAGATGATCACGGTGTTCTTGAAGTCCACCGTGCGGCCCTGACCGTCGGTCAGCCGGCCGTCCTCCAGCACCTGCAGCAGCGTGTTGTAGACCTCCTGGTGTGCCTTCTCGATCTCGTCGAACAGCACCACCGAGAACGGCTTGCGGCGCACCTTCTCGGTGAGCTGGCCACCCTCCTCGTAACCCACGTACCCGGGAGGGGCACCGAACAGGCGCGAGGCGGTGTAGCGGTCGTGGAACTCGCCCATGTCGATCTGGATGAGCGCGTCGTCGTCACCGAACAGGAAGCTCGCCAGCGCCTTGGACAGCTCGGTCTTCCCGACACCGGACGGCCCGGCGAAGATGAACGAACCCGACGGACGCTTGGGGTCCTTCAGCCCGGCGCGGGTGCGGCGAATCGCCTGGGAGACCGCCTTGACCGCGTCCTCCTGGCCGATGATCCGCTTGTGGATCTCGTCTTCCATCCGCAGCAGCCGGGTGGTCTCCTCCTCGGTGAGCTTGAACACCGGGATACCGGTCCAGTTGGCGAGCACCTCCGCGATCTGCTCGTCGTCGACCTCGGCGACGACGTCGAGATCACCGGATTTCCACTGCTTCTCCCGCTCAGACTTCCGAGCGAGCAGCTGCTTCTCGGAGTCACGCAGGTGCGCGGCCCGCTCGAAGTCCTGCGCGTCGATCGCCGACTCCTTGTCCCGACGCACACCCGCGATCTTCTCGTCGAACTCGCGCAGGTCCGGCGGCGCGGTCATCCGGCGGATCCGCATCCGGGCACCGGCCTCGTCGATCAGGTCGATCGCCTTGTCCGGAAGGAAGCGGTCGCTGATGTAACGGTCGGCCAGCGTGGCCGCGGCGACCAGTGCCGGGTCGGTGATGGTGACCCGGTGGTGCGCCTCGTACCGGTCGCGCAGGCCTTTGAGGATCTCGATGGTGTGCCCGACGCTCGGCTCGCCCACCTGAATCGGCTGGAACCGGCGCTCCAGCGCGGCGTCCTTCTCGACGTACTTGCGGTACTCATCCAGAGTGGTGGCACCGATCGTCTGCAGCTCGCCGCGGGCCAGCATCGGCTTGAGGATGCTGGCGGCGTCGATCGCGCCCTCGGCGGCACCGGCACCGACCAGGGTGTGCAGCTCGTCGATGAACAGGATGATGTCGCCGCGCGTGCGGATCTCCTTGAGCACCTTCTTGAGGCGCTCTTCGAAGTCACCGCGGTAGCGGGAGCCGGCAACCAGCGAACCCAGGTCAAGCGTGTAGAGCTGCTTGTCCTTGAGCGTCTCGGGCACCTCACCCTTGACGATGCCCTGGGCCAGCCCCTCGACGACGGCGGTCTTGCCGACGCCGGGCTCGCCGATCAGGACGGGATTGTTCTTGGTCCTCCGGGAGAGGACCTGCATGACCCGCTCGATCTCCTTCTCCCGGCCGATGACCGGATCCAGCTTGCCCTCGCGGGCGGACTGGGTGAGATTGCGACCGAACTGGTCGAGCACCAGCGACGACGACGGGGTACCCTCGCCGCGACCACCGGAGGTGCCCTCCGCGGGCTCCTTGCCCTGGTAGCCCGACAGCAGCTGCAGGACCTGCTGGCGGACGCGGTTGAGATCCGCCCCCAGCTTGACCAGCACCTGCGCGGCGACGCCCTCGCCCTCGCGGATCAGGCCGAGCAAGATGTGCTCGGTGCCGATGTAGTTGTGGCCGAGCTGGAGCGCCTCCCGCAGGGACAGCTCCAGGACCTTCTTGGCCCGCGGCGTGAACGGGATGTGCCCGCTCGGCGCCTGCTGACCCTGGCCGATGATCTCCTCGACCTGCTGCCGAACACCCTCCAGGGCGATCCCGAGGGACTCCAGGGCCTTGGCGGCCACTCCCTCACCCTCGTGGATGAGGCCAAGGAGGATGTGCTCGGTGCCGATGTAGTTGTGGTTGAGCATCCGGGCCTCTTCTTGGGCCAGGACGACAACACGCCTCGCTCGGTCGGTGAACCTCTCGAACATTTACGCTCCTAGCCTGCTGCGCCGCGTACCCGTACCACTGTATCGGCCCGGGGTCGGTGGGCGCCCGTGGTCGCGCTCGGTGGATACAACGTGGCAACGCCGAGCCCGATTCCCGACACCCCTGCCGAGGGTCGGACGGGCCCGGTCAGCCGGCCGCCAGCCACCCGCGGCCCGAGACCGACAGTAGCCCGCGCGGCGTCGACGGGCTCGTTGACAAAGACGGCTGCGGCGGCGCCACCGGTCGGCAGCCAGCCGGACGGTGTCACCGTGCTGCACGACATCGATCGTGCGCTCACCGCCGCGTGGTCGTCATGGGCGAAACGAGGATGCGGACGGCAAGGCAGCGGCTTATCGGGGAGCGGCGCCCAGATGGTCATGCAGGCACGACGCGGGCCGGCGCACCTGCGCCGGCCCGCCCGTTCCAGGGCGCTCAGAGCTGTTCTCAGTTCTCCTGGTGGTAGGCCTCCAGTACTTCGGCCGGGATGCGGCCGCGGTCGGAGACCTTCATGCCCCGCTTACGCGCCCACTCACGGATCGCCTGGTTCTGCTCCCGATCGACCGAAGGCCGCCGGGTGGCTGTCGCCGCGACACCACCGCGGCGACGACCCCCGGTACGCCGGGCAGCCGCGGCGTAGGACGCCAGTGCCTCCCGCAGCCTCCCCGCATTGTCCTTCGACAGGTCGATCTCGTAGCTCTTGCCGTCGATACCGAACTCGACCGTCTCGTCGGCGGCCTCTCCGTCCAAGTCGTCGACCAGTCGTACCTCACGGATCTGCGCCACAGTCGCAGCCCTCCACACTTCATCGCGGTTGTCCTGCGGCGGCGCCGCATGTCGGACACGATATAACTATTGCGGTGGGACTGTCGAGTCGCCTCACCCGGTGGCCCGGATCCCTACTCGGAACGCACCAGCGGGTACAGAATGGTCTCGCGGATTCCGAGCCCGGTCAGCGTCATGAGCAGGCGGTCGATACCGATTCCCAGACCACCGGTGGGCGGCATTCCGTACTCCAACGCACGCAGGAAGTCCTCGTCGAGCTGCATCGCCTCGACATCACCGGCCGCGGCCCGCAACGACTGCGCGTACAGCCGCTCCCGCTGCTCCACCGGATCCACCAGCTCGGAGTAGGCGGTGGCGAGCTCGGTGCCGAACACGATCAGGTCCCACGCCTCGGCAAGCCGTGGCTCGTCACGGTGTTGCCTGGTCAGTGGGCGAACCTCGATCGGGTAGTCGCGCACGAACGTCGGCTCGACCAGCGTGTGCTCGACGAGCCTCTCGAACAGTTCCAGCACGATCTCGCCCGCCGAGAGGGAATCGGCGAGTTCGACGTCGTGTGCCGCCGCGAGCTTGCGCAGATCGTCGCTGGAGGTGTCCAGGGTCACAGCCTGGCCAACCGCTTCGGCGACCGCGTCGTGCAGCGTGACCGAACGCCACTCACCACCCAGATCGTGTTCCGACCCGTCCGCGTGTCGCACGACCGTGGACCCGAAGACGGCCTGCGCGCTTGCCACCACCACCGTCCGCGTCAGGTCCGCCATCTCGTCGTAGGTCGCGTAGGCCTGGTAGGCCTCCAACATGGCGAACTCGGGCGAGTGCGTGGAGTCGATGCCCTCGTTGCGGAAGTTCCGATTGATCTCGAACACACGCTCGATACCACCGACGACGCAGCGCTTGAGGAACAGTTCCGGGGCGATCCGCAGGTAAAGATCGGTGCCAAGCGCGTTTGCATGTGTTACGAACGGGCGCGCAGTGGCCCCGCCGTGCTGCAACTGCAGCATCGGCGTCTCGACCTCGACGAACGCGCGTTCATGCAGGACCGACCGCAGCGTTCGCACGACCGCAGCGCGGTGCCGCACCATCTCGCGCGCCTGGGGCCGGACGATGAGATCGACGTAGCGCTGCCGCGCCCGCGTCTCCTCGGACAACTGGCGGTGGGCCACCGGAAGCGGACGCATCGCCTTCGCCGCCATCATCCAGCCATCGGCCAACACCGACAATTCGCCCCGCCGTGAGGTCACCACCTCACCGTGCACGAACACGTGGTCACCGAGGTCCACGGTCGCCTTCCAGCGCGCCAGCTCGTCCGCACCCACGAGCGCAAGGCTCAGCATGGCTTGCAGCTCGGTTCCGTCACCTTCTCGCAGCGTGGCGAAACAGAGCTTCCCGGTGTTGCGCAGGAAGATCACCCGCCCGGTGACGCCGACCTCCTCGCCCGTGGAGGCGTCCGGCGGCAGGTCCGCGTGAGCCGCGCGGACCTGTCGGAGGTCGTGCGTGCGCTCCACACCGACGGGATAGGGGTCGCGACCCCGGGCCAGCATCTGCGCCCGCTTCGCCCGGCGGACCCGCATCTGCTCGGGAAGCTCGCTGCCGGGATCGTCGGGGGGCTGGGTGTTCACCGACGCAAGATTAGCGACGCCGTCGCCGAGGGTTCCGCGCCACCCTCGCCGGATCCGGACCTACCTGGCGACGCGACCCGAGACCTCGGCGGATGCGCTCGAGCTGCCGCTGGCCACCGCCATGGTGCCGGCGTTGCGCAAGTAGGTCAGCCGGAGCCCGAGCAGCGTCAGGTCCGGAACGAACGAAGTGATCGTCTCCGACTCCTCGGCCATCAGCGGCGCAAGCCCACCGGTGCCCAGCACGGTGACCGGTCCGCCCTTCGGGCCGAGCTCGGCGAGAATGCGCCGGACCAGGCCGTCGACCTGGCCGGCGAAGCCATACAACACACCGGACTGCAGGCACTCCACGGTGTTCTTGCCGATCACCGAGCGCGGCCGCACAAGCTCGACGGTGCGCAGCGCCGCCGCGCGGGTGGCCAGCGCGTCGAGGGAGATCTCGATGCCCGGGGCGAGCGCCCCGCCGAGAAACTCGCCCTTCCCGGAGACGACGTCGATGTTCGTGGACGTGCCGAAGTCGACGACGACACACGCGGTACCGAACAGCCGATGCGCCGCGAGGGTGTTCATCACCCGATCGGCGCCTACTTCGCGCGGGTTGTCGACCAGCAACGGCACACCGGTGCGCACGCCCGGCCCCACGACGATCGCCGGCCCGCCGCGGCGGTCGAGGAGCAACCGCAGCTCGCGCAGCAGGCTCGGCACCGTGGACAGCGCCGCAATTCCGGTGACCTGCGGGGCGTACCTGCCCAGCAGGCTCGTGACGGCCACCTCCAGCTCGTCAGCGGTCATCCGCGGGTCGGTGCGCATCCGCCAGTCGCGGACCAGCGGTGGGCGTACGACCCCGTCGCCTGGATCACCGCCAGCCGGGTCGGCGTAGAGGCCCAACGCGATCTGGGTGTTGCCGGCGTCCACGCAGAGCAGCACGGTCGGTCTCAGACCCGAGCGGACGCGACGTCGCTGCGCGCGGCGCCGGAGCGCAGGCCCGACCCATCCGGTACATACCCCGGGTCGGTACCGAGGTCGATGATCCGGTTAGCCCCGTCGACGAACACCACCCGCGGCACGAACGACTGCAGCTCGGCCTCGTCCAACTGCGCATAAGAGATGAGGATCACCAGATCACCGGGATGCACGAGATGCGCCGCCGCACCGTTGATACCGATCACACCGCTACCCCCCTCCCCGGGAATCACGTAGGTCTCCAGGCGGGCACCGTTGGTGACATCCGCGATCGCCACCTGCTCGCCCTCGAGCAGATCAGCGGCCGCCATCAGGTCACGGTCCACCGTCACCGACCCGACGTAGTGCAGGTCGGCCTGCGTGACCGTCGCCCGGTGAATCTTGGACTTCATCATGGTGCGGGACACGGGGACTCCTCCTCACAGCTGCACCGGGACATTGTCGATCAGGCGGGTCGAGCCCAGCCGAGCCGCGGCCAGCAGCCGTGCCCGACCGGCCGGCGGATCCGGGCCGAGGTCGGGATCGCGGAGCTCGAGGTACTCCACCTGCAGCGCGGGTTCGTCGGCGAGCACCGCGCGAGCGGCGTCCAGCACGGCATGGGACCCGCGGGCGGACACCGCGGCACCGGCAGCCAACGCCCGCGCCAGGGTGGCGGCACGGCCACGCTCGTCGGCGCAGAGGTAGGCGTTGCGGCTCGACAACGCGAGGCCGTCGGGCTCACGGACCGTCGGCACCCCGACGACCGACAGCGGGAATCGCAGGTCCCGAGCCATCTTCTTGATCAGGACCAGCTGCTGGTAGTCCTTCTCACCGAAGAACGCGACGTCCGGAGCGAGGATGTGGAACAGCGTCGCCACCACGGTGAGGACCCCGGTGAAATGACCGGGCCGCACGGCGCCCTCCAGCTGCTCACCGAGCGTGCCCGGCGTGACCGTGGTGTCGGCCCCGTCGGGGTACATGTCCGCCACCCCCGGTGCGAATACCAGCTCCACGCCCTCCTCGCGGCACATAGCCAGATCGACCTCCAGCGGCCGGGGATAGCGGTCAAGGTCTTCGCCCGGGCCGAACTGCAACGGGTTCACAAAGATCGACACTGCGGTGACGACGGCCCCCGGCGCCCGGCGGGCATGCCGGATCAGCTCCCGATGGCCCTCGTGCAGCGACCCCATGGTCGGGACCAGCACCACCGTGCGGCCCGCGGAGCGCAGCGCCCGGGTCACCCGCGCGATCTCGACCGGTGCGGAGTGCACGGTCAGCTGGCGCGCGACAAAACCACCGTGGGTGCGTCCGATGGTGCCCGGCCTGGTCACGGCGTCTCCCGGAGCATGGTGAGCACGTCGTGCGCCGCGTGCTCGGGCAGCAGACCCGCGGCGCAGGCCCGCCGCGCCGTTCGGCCGGCCAGCACGCGGTAGGTCTCGGCAAGGTCCCGGTCGATGGTCCCGAGCTCACGTAGGTGGGTACGCACCGTGTCAAGGTCACCGCGGGTGACCGGGCCGGTCAACGCCCGATCCCCGTGCCGCAGCGCGTTGTCCAACGCGGCCGACAGCAACGGCGCGACCAGGTGTTCAGCCGGCCGGATACCGGCACGCTCCAGGATCTCCACGCAGTCCCGGACGAGCGTGACGAGGTGGTTGGCCCCGTGCGACAGCGCCGCATGGTAGAGCGGGCGGAGCTCTTCGGTGATCCGCACCGGCTCCGCACCCATCTCGACGACGAGCGCCTCACCAACGCTCCAGGCGGCCTCGTCCCCCGCGGCCGCCGTCACACCGACAGTACAACCCGCCAACCGCGCCACGTCTTCGCTGCGGCCGGTGAAGGTCATCACCGGATGCAGGGCCAGCGGCAGGACACCGTGCTCGACGGCCGGCGCCAGCACCGCGACGCCGTGCGCACCCGAGGTCTGCACCACGATCTGACCCGCACGAAAACTACCCGCAGCGACAAGACCACGGACCAGGCCGGGAAGCACGTCATCCGGGACGGCGAGCAGCGCGAGGTCGGCGCCGGCCACGACCGCGTCGGGAGGCTCCAGGGGGACGCCGGGCAGCAATGCGGCAGCACGCTGAACCGACGCGCGGGAGACGCCGGACGTCGCGACCACCCGGTGTCCGGCAGCGGCCCAGGCGGCGCCCACGACCGCCCCGACCCGTCCGGCCGAGACGACCCCAACGGCGAGCCGGGCGGGCCTGGCTGCGCTCATCACGACATCTCCTCGTTCGTTCCAGTCCCGCTCGGCGGGTACCGGACGACCGTCGCCGCCCGCACTGGCGACGCCCACCCAGCGTAGCCGCGGCCGCCGGGAGCGACGAACACCGTGACGGGCTTCACCGGGCCTGACGATGGCCTCGCGTCACCCCGCAGGTGCCGCCGGTTGCTCGGAATGACGATCACGGATGCGGACCCTGCGAGCGGGGCGGCTGCGGCGAACCGCCGGGCCGCCCACCCGGGTACGGGTACGGCTGACCACCCGGACGCGCCGGACCGCCCCCGGGGTGTCGCCAGCCCGGTCCGCCGGCTGGCGGTGGCGGTCCCGGTGGCGGCGGGATCCAGCCCTGGGGACCGTGGTGTCGGATGGCCACCGTGAGGGCTTCAGGGTGGCTGACCACCCGCATGCGGGCACGGACGAGCTCGGCGACCGCCAGGTCGAGCCAGTAAGGAGCGGACTCGCTCACCGAGCCGCGGGCGATCCGAGCCCGCAGGAACGCGAGCTCGGTGACCGCCGCCTGGTACTCGGTGACCGCCTTGGCCACCTTCCGGCCCGAGCGCCGCCGCACCGCCGCGCGCCAGCCCCGACGCCCGGCCATGCTGGACAGCAGCGGGATCTCGCTGGGTGCGATCCACCCGGCCGCGGCGAAGCCGGGCAGCTGGTCGGTGACGGTCCGTTGCTCACGCCGTCGCTGCCACACCACCACGGCGACCATGATCAGGAACAGCGGCACCATGATGTAGGCGTAGACGCCGAGGAAGGCGGCGCCGCCGGACAGTGCCGCCGAGCCGTTCCACAACGCGTGCAGCAACACCGCCAACAGGTAGCCGATGGCCACCGCGACCACGCGGACAGCGACGCTGCGGCTGGGTGCGGCGATCCCGGCCCCGATCCCGATCATCGCGGTGAACAGCGGGTGCGCGAACGGCGAGAGCACCCCGCGCAGCAACAGGACGGCGAGCACCCCAGCGGTCTGCCCGACCATGGAGCCCTCGGCGAACGCCCGACCGATGTAGAGGATGTTCTCGGTGTAGGCGAACCCGGCGGCCACCAGACCAGCGTAGACGATGCCGTCCACGATCCCGTCGAACTCGCGCCGCCGGAAGACCAGCAGGCCGACCAGGAACGCACCCTTGACAGCCTCCTCGACCACGGGCGCGATCGCCACGGCCCCGAGGGCGTCGCCACCGCCGCGGCCGAGCACCTCGTCGGCGATCAGCGCCGCACTCGAGTTGATCAGCAGTGCCGACAGGGCGGCGAAGCAGGCGCCCCACAGGAACGCGAACAGCAGCAGCCGCGGGGGCTCGGGCTCCCAGCGGTCGACCCACAGGAACGTCGCGACGACCGGGCCCACGGGCAACAGCGCGCACAGCGCGCCGACCACCACGCCGCTGACCCCGACGCTGCTGCCCACGAGCCCGAGGACCACCAGCCCGCAGATACCCAGCGCCACCAGCCCGAGCACCGGGGCGAGCACGCCGCGACGCCGCCGTCCCGGGGTGGGCAGGCGCACCGCCTGCCCGTCGGCACCCCACCCGCCGCTCGCCTGTGCCATGGTTGTGATCATACTGGCGCAAGCGCCGCTGGCTGCCCGTTTCAGACGGCGGGGCGGTCGCCGCTCACGGGGTCCTTGTCGTCGGGGCTCCGGCAGCAGTGCTCCAGCCACAGCGCCCCGGCCACCAGGCCCAACCCGCCTGCGAGCCCGACACCCGCAGCGAGCGCGTCGGATGCTGCGGCCAGCACGTCCGCGCGGCGGGGCAGCACATGGGCGAGCAGCCCGGCCCACACCCCTGACATGATCGCACCGGCCAGTGCCGACGCCTTCGCCACCAGCACGGCCCTGGCCGCCACCAGGGGCTGCACCGGTCGGGTGCCCGGACGGCGCCGGATCCGCGCGCGCAGCGCGTTACCGGTCAGCGCCTCGGCCAGCCCGAGCACGCCGAGCGGCGCCCCGGCCAGGGTCGGGAGAACCGGTAGCGCGTTGTAGCCGAGCCGGACGGCGAGGTTCGCGAGCACGGCCGTCACGAGGGCGACGGCGAGCAGGTCCCGGGGGCGGGTGGGTGTCACGGCACCAGCACCAGGTCCTCGCGGCGCGACATCCCGACCTCGGCGCCGGGTCCCAGCGCCGCCAGCAGCGCGGCGACGCGACCATGCCCGGGCAGCACGGCACCGGCGTCGAGGTCGAGCCAGGGCCGCAGGACGGTGGCGCGCGTCGGCGTGCCCGGATGCGGGAGCAGCAGGTCGGGGTGCTCGCTGCGGACCGGCCCGCCGGCCGCGTCGACGGTGACCACGTCGACGTCGAGCGTGCGCGGTCCCCAGCGCACCTCCCGGATGCGGCCGGCGGCGTCCTCCACCTGCTGCCCGCGGCGCAGCCAGCCCCACGCGTCGGTGGCGGGGTCCTCGACGAGGATCACGGCGTTGAGGAAGTCGCCCTGCTCGACGCCGCCCCACGGCGGGGTCTCGTACACCGGGGAGGCCGCGACAAGCGCACCGGCGAACCCGTGGACGCCCGCCAGCAGGTGCGCGAACCGGTCGCCGAGGTTCGACCCGAACGAGAGCACCGCCCGGGTCATCGCCAGAACCGTCCGACTCGGCCACCAGATCGTGCCGACTCGCGCGTGAGGGTTACGGCTAGGTCTGTGAAGGTCAACGGGAGGGGGGCTTGGGGTTTGTGGAGGACGACCTCGACGGCTTGTACGCGGGAATCGGTCAGGACGTCCTCGGCGATCCGTCCGGCCACCGTCTCGATCAGGCGGCACGGCTCGCCGCCGACGATGGCAGCGGTGCGGTGGGCGAGCGCGCCGTAGTCGAAGGTGTCGGCGAGGTCGTCGGACGCGGCCGCGGTGCCCAGGTCCAGCCATACCGTGACGTCGACGACGAAGTCCTGCCCGTCGCGGCGCTCGGGGGAGAACACGCCGTGGTGCCCGCGCACCGTCAGCCCGCGCAGCTCGATCCGGTCGGTCATGGCAGCGGATCCTCCCGCCCCGGGCCACCCGTGCGCGCCCGGGACGCGCCGAGCTGCCACGCCACGGCCACCGCGAGGGCGTCCATCGTGGCGTCCACGTCGTGCACCCGGATCCCCCACGCACCGGCGTGAGCCGCCAGCGCGCTGATCGCCGCCGTCGCGACGTCGCGGCCGGGCGGCGGTCGCGGGGTGCCGTCGGCTGCGGCCAGCAGCTCCCCGAGGAACCGCTTGCGCGAGGCCCCGACCAGCACCGGGAAACCCAGCGCGAGCAGCACGTCGAGCCTGCGCAACAAGGCCCAGTTGTGCGCCGCGGTCTTTGCGAACCCGAGCCCGGGGTCGAGCACCAGCCGCGACGGGTCGACGCCGGCCAGCACCGCCGCGTCCACCCGCGCGACCAGCTCGGTGCGCACCTCGCCGAGCACGTCCTCGTAGCCGGCCAGCGCGCTCATCCGGTCGCTGTGACCGCGCCAGTGCATGAGGATCCACGGCACCCGCGCCGCCGCCACGGCAGCGGCCATGGCCGGGTCGGCGAGGCCACCGGAGACGTCGTTGACGACGCCGGCACCGGCCTCGAGCGCCGCCTCGGCCACCGTGGCGCGCGTGGTGTCGATGCTGACCTGGACACCCTCGGCCACCAGCTCCCGGATCACCGGCAGCACGCGGGCCTTCTCGACCTCGGGCTCGACGCGTCCGGCGCCGGGGCGGGTGGACTCGCCGCCGACGTCCACGAGGTCGGCGCCGGCGTCGCGCATCGCGATGCCGTGCGCCACGGCGTGCTCGCGGTCGAGGTAGCGGCCACCGTCGGAGAACGAGTCGGGGGTGACGTTGAGCACCCCCAGCACGACGCAGCGCCCGGGCTGGGGCAGTCCGGGCGGGGACGGGCGGGCAGCCATGCACGTCACCCGCCCCGGATCAGCGAGAGCGCCTCCGCCCGCGACGACGGCGAGGACTGGAAGATCCCGCGCACCGCCGAGGTCGTGGTGCGGGAGCCGGGCTTGCGGATCCCGCGGATGCCCATGCAGAGGTGCTCGGCGTCCATCACGACAATCACGCCGCGCGGGTCGAGCTTGCGCATCAGGGCGTCGGCGACCTGCCCGGTCAGCCGCTCCTGCACCTGCGGGCGCCGGGCGTACAGGTCGACCGCGCGGGCGATCTTGGACAGGCCGGTGACCCGCCCGGACGGGCCCGGGATGTACCCCACGTGGGCCACGCCGTGGAAGGGAACCAGGTGATGCTCGCAGTTGTGTCCCAGGTGCCCGTTCACCAGGAACGTCGGATGTGGCTCGCAGGTGAAGCTGTGGACGGTGTACGGCGCCGTGTCCGGTGCCACGACCGGACGCACCGACTCGACCCGCACCCACTCCGACTCCGCGAGATCGGTCCGGTGCGAGGCCTGCGGGAAACCGTGCCGAAGCGTCCAGCCGGCCTCGACGCTCGGCGCGAACCGCCCTCCGGCGACAACGGCCCTTTCCTGGTGCAACGGCACCTCGGAGCCGGTGATACGGCGTCCTCGCGGCCGATGGTCGTGGGTGTTGCCCGCCTCGAGCCGCCGGCTCAGCTGCCGGGCGGGGCTCCATTCGACCACGGTCCCGTCGAGGTCATCCGCCTCCAGCCAACCCTGCGGCGTGGCGAACGGATGGTCCGGTGTGACCTGGAAACGACCACGCTCGGTCGCCACCTCGACGAGGCTCCTGGCCGGCCGCGACGAGACGTTGACGACCCGGGTCTGCTCGACGCGGCCGTTCGCGAGGGTCCACAGGCGGTCACCGACCGCGACATCGCCGGCCCGGGCGCACCCCCCGACGGCGTTCACGGTCTGCCTGCTGGGCACGCACGTCGAGAACATCGGGATGTCCCTGACGAGGACGAGCTCCTGATAGTCCTCGTTGAACGTCTTCTCCAGCACCGCGTCCGGCTCGGTGTAGAGCCCGGCGAAGATCTCGGCACAGGCCCGGGCCACGCGCGCCGGGGTCTCGCGGAGGCCCTCGCGGTCGGGGTTCTCGCCGACCGCGAGCAGCAATTCCCGGACGGCGGCTTCGACCCGCGCGGGATCCAGGGCCGGTCGGCCGTTGGTCTCCGCCCTCTCCGAGCCCGTCAGGTCGTCGGGGGTGCGGCTCAGCGGGGCCCGTCCTCGGTCGTGTGACCCGGGCCCCGACCGTCGCCGTCGGCAGGCTTTCCCGGCGGGGGCGCCTTGTCGGCACCGTGCCCGTTGGCCCCGGCGCGCGGGGGGGGCGCGGGAACCCATGGCGGCTGCGGTGGCGGCTGTTGCTGCTGTCCCGGGGGTGGCCAGGGCTGCCCGGACGGGGTGGTGGCAGGACGCCAGTCCGGCGGCGCCCCGTAGTTGTGCGGCACCGAGCTCGGCTGCGGACCGGCTCCGGACGGCGGAGGGGACCCGTCCCACGACCGCTGCGGGGTCGGCGGCGCCTGCCCGTACCGGGGCGGGACCGGGGGTTGCGGGGGGGGACCACCGGGATAGCCCGCAGGCGGACCGGGCTTGGGTACGGGGACGCCGTACGGACCGGGGCCCGGGACGCCGTTGCCGCCGGGATAGGACCCGACAGGCGTCGGCTCGCGGACCGGTTCCGCGTGCGGTGGCCACGGCTCCCCACGCTCGCGGGCCTGCTCGGCGGGTGTCTGGATCGGCGGCTTGTCCGACGGGGTGCGCCCGCCGAAGTCGTTGAACGCCGTAATGCGCGGCCGCTTCTGCACCCGGTCGAAGATCCGCTCCAGGTCGATACGGTTGAGCGTCTCCTTCTGCAGGAGCTCGAACACCAGGTCGTCGAGAACGTCGCGGTAGGTGTTGAGGATCTCCCAGGCCTCGGTGTGCGCGGCCTCGATGAGTGCGCGCACCTCCTCGTCGATCTCGTGAGCGACCTCGAGGGAGTAGTCCGCCTGGTTGCCCATCGACCGGCCGAGGAAGGGGTCGCCCTGTTCGTGGCCGTAGCGGACCGCGCCGAGGCGAGCGCTCATGCCGTACTCGGTGACCATCGCGCGGGCGATCTTGGTGGCCTGGTCGATGTCGGAGGAGGCACCGGTGGTGGGCTCGTGGAACACCAGCTCCTCGGCCGAGCGTCCGCCCATCGCGAACACCAGGCGTCCGATCATCTCCGAACGGGTCATCAGGCCCTTGTCGTCCTCGGGGACGACGA
Source organism: Mycobacteriales bacterium (assembly GCA_038257875.1). Classification (GTDB taxonomy): domain Bacteria; phylum Actinomycetota; class Actinomycetes; order Mycobacteriales; family Pseudonocardiaceae; genus Pseudonocardia. The sequence continues at coordinate 13,149 of JBBSQN010000016.1, read as the reverse complement.
GCGCGTGCCCTCCGGTCCGCCCGCGCGGCAGGATCGTGAGCTTGTAGACCGGCTCCAGGTCGGGCATCGCCCACGCGGCCAGCGCGTGCCCGCCCTCATGGTAGGCGGTGATCTTCTTCTCGCGCTCAGAGATGATCTTCGACTTGCGCCGAGGCCCGCCGATGACACGGTCGACGGCCTCTTCCAGCGCGACGCCGTCGATCTGCGTGCTGTTCTCCCGGGCGGTGAGCAGCGCCGATTCGTTGATCACGTTGGCGAGATCCGCTCCGGACATCCCGACCGTGCGCTTCGCGAGGCCCTCGAAGTCGACGTTGCGCCCGAACGGCTTGCCCTTCGCGTGCACGGCGAGGATCGCCTTGCGCCCGGCGAGGTCGGGAGCGCTGACCGGAATCTGGCGGTCGAACCGCCCGGGCCGCAGCAGGGCGGGGTCGAGGATGTCGGGGCGGTTCGTGGCCGCGATGAGGATGACGCCGCCGCGGGCGTCGAAGCCGTCCATCTCGACGAGCAGCTGGTTCAGCGTCTGCTCCCGCTCGTCGTGCCCGCCCCCGAGGCCGGCGCCGCGCTGGCGACCGACCGCGTCGATCTCGTCGACGAAGATGATGCAGGGCGAGTTCTGCTTGGCCTGCTCGAACAGGTCACGAACCCGGGACGCGCCCACGCCGACGAACATCTCGACGAAGTCCGAGCCGGAGATCGTGTAAAACGGCACGCCCGCCTCCCCCGCGACCGCGCGGGCCAGCAGCGTCTTGCCCGTGCCGGGCGGGCCGTAGAGCAGCACACCCTTGGGAATCTTCGCGCCCAGCGCCTGGTAGCGACCCGGGCTCTGCAGGAAGTCCTTGATCTCTTGCAGCTCCTCGACGGCCTCGTCGACTCCCGCCACGTCACCGAAAGTCGTCTTGGGCATGTCCTTGGACAGCTGCTTGGCCTTCGACTTTCCGAAGGACATCACCCGGTTCCCGCCACCCTGGGCGTTGTTCATCATCCAGAACAGGATGAGCAGCACCAGACCCAGCGGGATCAGGTAGATCAGCATGGTGGCCAGGAACGAGTCCTGGCGCACGGCGGTGTCGAACGGCGGGTTGTTGCTCGCCCCCTGCAGCGCCTCGGTGATCCGGAGGCTGGTGCCCGTCGGGTACTGCGAGATGATCTTGTTGGCACCCTCGACCGGCTGGTTGAGCGTCAGCTTCAGCCGCTGTTCCCGATCCTCGACCAGCGCCTCCTTGACGTTGCCGCTGTCGATCTGCGTCAGCGCGACGGACGTGGGCACCTGGGTGTAGCCGCGGGTGTCGTCGAAGAGCACGCTGAAGGTGAAGTAGACCAGGATCGCGGCGAGGATCCAGATCAACGGGTTGCGGAGCAGGCGCTTGCGGTCCATGCAGCTTCGGCCTGTGGCGGCCTTCACCCTCTCTGGCGAGTTTCCGGCGGCGACCCGGCACAGTGCACTGACCGGCCCCGAGTCTTGCCAGGATAGCGGGCCCCTGGCCGACCCGCGCCGCGGTGCCGACCAGCGCACCACGCTCGCGGGTGCGTGTCCGGTCAACGACCGAACAGGAGGAGGTGTTCCCGGCCCCCACCTCGCCCCGCTGCCGGTCAGCAAACGGCGTGCGCGACGTGACGACGGTTTCGAGACTACGCGAACGAGCGCACCGAGCCGTTCACCGTGTCCGGCGGACTGCCGTCGCGGTGTGGCTTCAGGTGTAGACGGCCGGGTTCAGTGTCCCGATGAACGGCAGGTCGCGATACCGCTCGGCGTAGTCCAGGCCGTATCCGACGACGAACTCGTTCGGGATGTCGAACCCGACGTAGCGAACCGGCACGTCGACCTTCACCGCGTCGGGTTTGCGGAGCAACGTGCACACCTGCAGCGACGCCGGCCCCCGTGACTCCAGGCTCTTGAGCAGCCAGGACAGCGTTAGCCCGGAGTCGATGATGTCCTCGACGATCAGCACGTGCCGGCTCGCGATGTCGCGGTCGAGGCCTTTGAGGATGCGCACCACGCCCGAGGACGACGTGGTCGATCCGTAGGAGCTGACCGCCATGAACTCCAGCTGCACGGGCAGCGGCAACGCCCGCGCGAGGTCGGTCATGAACATGACCGCCCCCTTGAGGACGCCGACGAGCAGCAGGTCCGAGCTCCGAGCGGATCCGGCGCAGTCCTGGTAGCCGGCGCAGTGCTCGCCGTAGTCGCGGCCGATCTGCTCGGCCAGCTCGGCGGTCTTGTCACGGATCGCCTCCTCGGTGACCAACGTCGCTGCGATGTCACCGTCGTACACGGCGGCCGTCCTCCTGCGTTCGTAGATGGGGCCGATCGGTGGGCCAGCGGACCGGGCGCAGCGAGAGCCTGCCACGCTCGCGCACCAGCTCCAACCCGCCCGCAACGGCGACCCCGGCTCGATCCGGACCGCGAGCGGCGAGACCGTCGGCGGCCCGGAGCTGGGAGTCCGTGAGAGCGGTCACCGCGGAGGCCAGCAACCAGGCCCGGAGCACGCGGCGGCGCAGGGCCGGGGGGGTCGTGGCGAGCGGCTCCAGCAGCAGCGTGTCGCCGTCGCGGGCGTCGGTGAGCAGCCCGGCCGCGAGCGCGTCCAGCGTGTCGGTGTCCTCGCGAAGCTGCCCGGCGGTGCGGGCGAGCGCGGCCGCGGCTCCTCCGCCGAGCACGTCCTCCAGCAGCGGCAGCACCTCGTGCCGCAGCCGGACGCGGGTGAACCGCGGGTCGAGGTTGTGCGGGTCGTCCCATACCGGCAGATCCTGCGCCGCACAGGCCGCCCTCATGACCACCCGGCGCACGCCGAGCAGCGGGCGCAGCCACGGCGCCTCCCAGGAGCGCATGCCGGCCAGCGAGCGACCGCCGGAGCCGCGGCCCAGCCCGAGCAGGACCGTCTCGGCCTGGTCGTCGAGGCTGTGGCCGAGCAGGACCGGTGAGTCCGCGTGTGGGCGGGCAGCGCGCAGCGCGGCGTAACGCGCCTCGCGGGCGGCGGCCTCGATGCCGCCCCGGCGGCCGACCTCGACCCGGTGCACGGTCGCGCAGGCGCCCATCCCGGCGAGCAGCTCGGCGGTGGCGGCAGCGCGGGGAGCCGAGCCGTCCTGCAGGCCGTGGTCGACGACGGCGGCGTGCACCGTCCCCGACCCACCGACGGCGAGCGCGGCGGCGACCAGGGCGAGCGAGTCGGCCCCCCCGGAACACCCCACCAGCAGCGGCGCGTCCCGATACCCCGCCGGCAAACCCGCAATCGCCGCCCTGACAGCCCGACAAACCTCCCCCACCGCCGTCCCCGTCCCGCGAGTCGGCACGAACTGGCGGCCGACGGTGTCGGAATTGGTGTGCGGGGTGTGCGGCGCCATGAGTTCAGAGTCCAGTACGAAGCAGGTCAGGGTCAGAGGGTATGCGCCGGGCCGAGCCGGGTCGGATGCGGGCCGAACCAGGCCACAGACGTCCCATGCGCCACGCGAGCGCCAGTTCTGTCCCACTCGATCGCCACTGCGTACCGACTCGCGCACCAGTTCGTGCCGACTCGCGGGCTAGGGAACGACGCGGTGGAGCCAGGTGGGGGGGTCGGCTAGTTCGGCGCGGGTGGGCAGGGTGTCGGGGCTGTCCCAGACGCGGTTGAACCCGTCCATCCCGGCGGCGAGCACGACGTGGCGGGTGAACGCGGCCCCGACCGCATACTGGCGCACCTTCGCCTCCACGCCGAGCAGGGCGCGCAGCACCCGGTCGACGAGCCCGCCGCCGCGGCGGCGCACGGTGAACCGGGAGCGGATCGTGGCCACGCTGGGCACCACCGTGGGCCCGACCGCGTCCATCACGTGGTCGGCGTGCCCCTCCAGGAGCGTGGTGAGCGCGAGCAGCCGGTCGAGCACCGCGCGCTGTTCGGGACCCTGCAGCAGCTCCACGATCGCCATCGAGTCGCCGCCGGAGGAGCGGATCGCCCGCACCACCTCGGGGAGCTTCTCCAGGATCGTGCCCTGATCGCCGCCCGCCTCCGTGGTGATCGACAGGAAGCGGCCGACCTCCTCGGCGAACCAGGACCGCAGCCACGGCACCGCGGTGAACTGGAGCCGGTGGGTGGCCTCGTGCAGACACACCCAGAGACCGAAGTCCACGGCCGACACGTCCAGCGCCTGCTGCGCGGCGTGCACGTTGGGCGCCACGAGCAGCAGCCGCCCCTCGCCGGCCGGTCCGCCGAAGGGGTCGTACTGGCCGAGCACGCGACCCCCGAGGTAGGCGACCACCCCGCCGACCTGCAACCCGGCGGACCGGGCCGTCACGATGCGGGCAACCCGGGACACCGTCGGCAGCTGCGCGTCCGCTGTGAGCGCCGCCATGCCGTGCACGGCCGCGGCGGCCCACGCCCGCCGATCCACCACGTCGGCGGGCAGCAGCGGCAGGCCGTGCCCGAGCCGGGTGACGTCGCGGACGTGTTGCTCGGCCATGGCCGCATCGGTCCGCAGCCGAGCGACCAGCTCGGCGGCCTCTGACCTGCTCACCTCCGGTCCGGGGCTGAGCAGGCGGATGGCGGTGCGTCGGGCCAGCTCCCAGTCGACGGGCAGCCCCCGCTCGGTGGCGGGCGCCTCAGCGGGCGGGGTGTCATCGATCGAGTGCTGCACACACCCCACGCTACGCACCGCGCGCGCCCGGCGCGGGTCAGCGGCAACCGCAGCGGCTCAGTTCGGCCGCCATGGCGTCCAGCCGCGGCCGGACTGTTGCCGGGGACGCGCCGTTGGACATCAACGCGAAGACAAGCAGCCTACCGTCAGTGTCGATCACCACGCCGGCGAGGCTGCTCACACCGGTCAGCGTGCCGGTCTTGGCGCGGACCACCCCGCGGCCGGAGGCAGACCTCGCGTCGCTGCCGAACCGGTCGTCGAGGGTGCCGTCCCCGCCCGCGACCGGTAACCCGGTGATGATGGGACGCAGGAAGTCGGTGTCGCGGGCGCCCTGCGCGGGCGCGGCCACCGCGGCGAGCAGCGAGCCGAGTAGCCGCGCGGGAACCTGGTCCTCGGTGGACAGGCCACTGCCGTCGACCAGCACGGCACCGCTCGGGTCGAAACCGGCCTGGGCGAGCGCGGCGAGGATCTGCTCGGCTGCGCCGGTGAACGTCGGCGCACCGTTTCGCGCCAGGGCGACCTCGCGAGCGAGAACTTCGGCCAGCACGTTGTCCGAGCTACGCATCAGGTGCTCGACGAGCTCGGCCACCGGCGCCGACGACACCGCGCCGAGACGTTCGGCGTCCGGCGCGGCCGTGCCCTCCTCGACCTTGTCGGGGTCGACCCCCAGCTCCTCGGCCAGTGCTCGTCCGGCGGCCGCAGCGGGATCCCGGACCCGCGAGCTGTCCGCTACCGCCGGATCGGTCCTACCGCCGTCGAGCATCAGCGGTTCGATCGGGGCGACGAACCCGCCCGGGATGTCGGCGGCCTCCCAACCGTCGGCCACGGTCGGACCGCGATACCGACCGGTGTCCACCAGCACCCGGGTGATCCGCCCCTTCGCGGTGGCACGCACCTCGGTCGCGAGATCCTCCAGCCGGGGGGCGTCGGGATAGACACCGTCGCGTCCCTCGGGCAGCGCGGTGAGGGTCGGGTCGCCGCCGCCGACAAGCACCACGGTGCCGGGATCCGAGCCAGTGACGACGCGGGTGACGAGGGTGTCGGTGGGGTTGAGCGTGAGCAGCGCCGCGGCGGCCGTGAGCAGCTTCCCGGTGGAGCCGGGGACGAGGGCGCGCTCGGGCGTTCGCTCCCAGAGCGTGGTGCCGGTGGCCGGGTCGATGACGAGGCCGGTGAGCCTCCCCGGTATCGCGTCGGCGTCCGCGTCGAGCGCTTCGGCCAGCCCGTCGGTGGTCGGCAACGGTGCGTCGAGGGGCAGCGGGCCGAGCATCGGCTGCGGCACCGACGGCGGCTCGAGAGCCTGCGGCTGCGCCGGACCCAGGTCCGCGACCAGCATGGGAGAGGTCAACACCACTGCCCCGCCGGACGCGCCGACCACGGCGATGACCACGAGGGTGGTGATCCATCGCCGCACTCCGCGAGTCGGCCGGCGCAGCGTGTCACCGAACCACCGCCCGAAGCCCACACCGCCTCCTCCGCCTGTCGCCGAGCACCGCGCTCAACAGCATCGTCGGCCGGGCACGACCACGCGACGCGGCCCCACCCTAGAGCCAGGCGTCGGAGCACGACCGCGGACGTCATCTCACGCCTGCCAGGTGGCCGGTCGGGCACCGAGCGGGATCAGGGCGCTCTGGGAACGGGCGAGGGCCGCGGAGACCGACGCCGGTCGCTCAGCGGGCCTTCCGCCGCACTGAGTCCGAGCAACTCCCGGACCTGAGCCGGGCTCAGGCCCTGTCCCACGAGCTCCTCGGCGGCCTCGTCCAGCTCCGCGGTGCGCACCGCCAGCTCCTGACCCGCCCGGCGGGCCGCGTCCCGGGCGTTCTCGGCGTCGGCGACGGCAATGAGCGTCCGCTGCGGGTCGGGGAGCAGCACCGCCAGCAGCCGGTCCCGGGCGTCCCCGGGCGCCGCGCTCGCCGAGTGCCGGTCCTCGGTCGCCACTGCACCGTTCCCGGCAACGTGCCCAGCCCCGACGGCGTAGGCGGCAGCGGTGCCTGGCGGCGTCCCCGGCACCGGTACCGGGTACCCGGGCACCCCGTTCCGGACGCCCGCAACCGCAGGGACAGCGCTGGCGGCCGCGACCGTGGCCGCCTGTAGTGACTCCAGCTCGTCGTCGCGCTGGGCGTCGATACCGGACCGGGTGCGCAGCGGCACCTCCTTCATCATGATCACGGTCAACAGGCCGATCACGAGGGCGGCAGCGGCCACCAGGAACACGACGCTCATGGAACCGGCGAAACCGACGAGGATCGGCCGAGCCAGGGTCGGGTCGGCCGCGGCCAGGAACGAGGAGTCGTCCAGAGACAGCGACGGCGCACCGCCGCCCTGCGGCGCCCTCAGGAAACCCAGGATGGGGGCGTTGGCCGGGTTCGCAGCCGCCGCGGGATCGGCCAGGACGGCACGGAACCCGGGGGTGCGGGCCGCGGCGCGGATGTTGTCGGCCACCTGCGTGCCCAGCACGTTGAACAGGATGGACAGGAACACCGCCGTGCCCAGCGTGCCGCCCATCTGCCGGAAGAAGGTGGCCGACGCGGTCGCGACGCCCATGTCACGCGGCGGCATGGCGTTCTGCACGGCGAGCGTGAGTGGCTGCAAGTTGCCGCCCAGCCCCCAGCCGATCACGACCATGACCAGCGCGGTCTGCCAGTACGGCGTGTCGACGCCGACCCGCGACAGCGTCGCGAGGCCGACGATCATCAGCGACAGGCCGATGATCGGCCAGATCTTGTAGCGGCCGGTGCGGGAGATCAGCTGCCCGGAGAGCACCGACATCGACATGATGCCGAACACCAGCGGCAGCGTCTGCAGCCCGGCCTCGGTGGGCGTGGAGCCCTTGACGACCTGCAGGTAGAGCGGTAACAGCGCGAGTGCGCCGAACATGCCCATGCCGGCGACGAAGCCGGCGATCGAGCCCCAGCTGAACACGCCGCTGCGGAAGAATCGCAGCGGCAACAGCGCGTCGTCACCGATGCGGCGCTCCAGGAGCACGAACGCCCCGATCCCGACAGCACCCGTGGCGTAGCACAGCAACGACCGGGCCGAGTCCCAGCCCCAGATGCGTCCCTGCTCGGCCACGATCAGCAGCGGCACGAGGCCGACGACCAGCGCGAGCGCGCCGGGCCAGTCGATGCGGTGTGCGCGCTTGCGGTGCGGGACGTTGAGCACCTTCGTGACGACGGTCAGCGCCAGGATCCCCAACGGCACGTTGAGGAGGAACACCCAGCGCCAGCCGGTGATCCCGAGCAGCTCTGGCTGCCCGGCGAAGAACCCACCCGCGACCGGGCCGAGCACGCTCGAGGTGCCGAAGACGGCGACGAAGTAGCCCTGGTACTTGGCCCGCTCGCGAGGCGCGACGATGTCACCGATGATCGTCAGCGCGAGCGAGAACAGTCCGCCGGCGCCGAGTCCCTGGATCGCCCGAAACGCCGCGAGCTGGTACATCGACGTGGCGAACGTGCAGGCCACCGACCCGATCACGAATATCGAGATCGCGGCCAGGAACAACGGCTTGCGGCCGAAGATGTCCGACAGCTTGCCATAGAGCGGAGTCGTGATCGTCGCGGTGATCAGGTACGCGGTGGTGGCCCAGGCCTGCAGGCTGAGCCCGTCGAGGTCGTCGGCGATCGTCCTGATCGACGTGGCCACGATGGTCTGGTCGAGCGCGGCCAGGAACATGCCCACCATCAGACCGGCGAAGATCGTCAAGATCTGCCGGTGGCTGAGGAGGCCGGCGGGTGCCGCGGCGGGAGCGTCACCTGCTACAGGCGCGGACAACGGCGCTCCTCTCACGACTGCGCCGACGCCGCGCCGCTGCGCTGCGGGCAGCTGGGGGCGCCGAACGGCTCGGTCGCTCGCGTGGTGAGGTTCTCGAAGTCGGTGGCGAAGCGGTCGAGCAGCACACACAGGGTGTGCTGGTCGGACTCCGACCAGTCCGCGAGCATCTCGGCGATCTTCTCGTTACGCGCTCGACGGTTCTCCTCGAAGACCCGCTGGCCCTCGCCGGTGGCGGCGAGCAGCGTGGCCCGGCCGTCCTCGGGATCCGCAGTGCGCTCCACGTAGCCCAGCCGCACGAGATGCCCGATCTGGCGGCTGATGGTGGACGGGTCGGAGTGCACGGCCTCGGCCAGCGACCCCGCCCGGCGGGGCCCGCCCTTCACCAGGTGCACGAGCAGGTGGTACGTGGCACGCTCGACGGCGTCTGGATGCTCGGCCTGGTACTGGGCGTACTTGCGCTCGATCAGGCGGACCAGTCGGTTGAGCTGGCCGCCCACCTCATCAGCGGTGGTGAGCTCGTCCTCGGACGGCACGATGACGCTCCCGGGAGGTCAGCGGATTGTATGTCACATACAACAAGTTGACTCCTACAAGGATGTACCCGCCGGAGAGCCGTCGGCAACTCGATTTCGGGTGCCGAACTCGGCCAGAGCTCGGCGCGCCCGGAGGTCAGAGGTAGAAACGCAGCAGGCTCTCGGCGACGACGGCCGGACGGTCGGACCCCTCGATCTCGACGGTGACCTTGTTGGTCACCTGGACCCCGCCGTTCACGTCGGTGACCTCGAGCAGCTCGATACTGCCCCGAACCGTGCTCCCCACCGGCACCGGCGCGGTGAACCGCACCCTGTTGAGCCCGTAGTTGATCCCCATCTGCACGCCCTCGACCGTGTAGACCTGCCTGCCGATCACCGGGAGCAACGACAGGGTCAGGAACCCGTGCGCGATGGTGGTGCCGAACGGGCCGGCTTTGGCCTTGTCCTGATCGACATGTATCCACTGGTGATCGCCGGTGGCCTCGGCGAACGTGTCGATCCGGGACTGGTCGAGCGTGATCCAGTCGCTCACCCCGAGCTGGGAACCCACTGCTGCTCGCAGTTCGTCCACACCGTTGAAGACCCGCATCCGCACTCCTGACGATCCTCGTCCCACAGCTGCCGGCACACCCCCGACACCGAGTGCGGTGCTTCGCGCTGCATCCATACGGTTGCGGGCATTATCGTCGGCGCACGCAACGCAGAGAACAGGACGGCATGGGATCCGCAGCGGTGGGCTCACTGGCGGGCACGACCCCGCCGGGACGACCCGCGGGCGCATGGCACGAGGCTGTCCCCTACTCCGGCGCCGCCGACCTGGCGGCACGGCTGGCCCCCTGGGTCGGCGCCGCCGTCGCCGCAGGGGACCCGGTCGTTGCGGTACTCGACGAAGACGCGCACGCGGAGCTGCACGCCGCGCTCGGCGACAGCGCGGACGCGGTGGACTTCCAGGATCCCCGCGAGGTGCACCGCGTGCCCGGATTCACCGTGGCCGTGCGGTGGGCCAGGACGAGCAGACGGATCACCACCCCGGGCGGGCGCGCGATGGTCGTCGGCCAGCAGCTGGGCGAGCTCCCCGGCTGCGAGCCGGCGCACTGGGCGCGGCTGGACATCGGCCTGGACGTGGCGATCGACGGGCTGCCGATCACGGTGCTCTGCCCGTTCGCCGACGACGGCGCGGACCTGCCCAGGGTACAGGCGACCCACCGCGTGCTGACCACCCCGAACGGTTCCGAACCGAGCCCCGGCTACCGGCTGCCGCGCGAAGCGGTGGTCGACTACCCGCCTCCGCCGCCACCCGATCTGGGACCACCGGCCGCCGTGCTGGATTTCGGCCCCGACGCCCTGCCGCAGTTGCGCCACCTGGTGGCCAGCCTCGCCGGCGCCAGCGGAATGCGGGCCGAACGCGTGGCCGATGTCGTGCTGGCGGTGAACGAGCTCGCGTCGAACAGCGTGGAGCATGGACCGGGGTCGGGACGGCTGCAGGTATGGAACGACACGGGCTTCGTCGCCGAGGTACTCGACAGCGGCCGGATGGAGGTGCCGTTCCCCGGCATGGCGCTCCCCCCGCCGGAGGGCGCCCGCGGCCGTGGCCTGTGGCTCGCCTCGGAGCTGTGTGACGTGCTGCAGGCGTGGAGCGACGACCGGGAGACCCGCGTCCGGGTGCACGTCCTCACCTGAACACCCACCACGTCCGCACAACCCTGCGCTCAACACGTCCGGCGCTCGACGCGGGCGCGCGGGAAGCGCACGATGACCAGGTGGACGCGGTGGCGCAGTTCGCGGACCTGGTCGCCGACCCGGACGTGCCGCTGGACCGAGCCGCGCTCGCGCTGGCCGCAGGCGCGGATCCGGCGCTGCGTCCCACGCGCTGGCTGGCTGAGCTGGACCGGCTCGCGGCCGGCGTCGGCTCGCTCGACGAGCTGGTGCACCGGCTGTTCGTCGAGGAGGGCTTCACCGGAAACGGACGTGACTACTACGACCCGCGCAACTCGCTGCTGCCCCACGTCCTGACGCGCCGGCTCGGTATTCCGATCACGCTCGCGGTCGTCACGATGGAGGTCGGCAGGCGAGCCGGCATCGCGCTCGAGGGTGTCGGGATGCCCGGCCACTTCCTCGTCCGGGTCGCCGGCAGCGGGACCCACCTGGACGTGTTCGCCGGCGGCGTCACGCTGAGCCTGGCCGAGTGCGAGGCGCGTTTCCGCGCGGCCTCCGGCGTGGGCGCCGACGTGCCGTTCGGGCCGCACCTGCTCACCGCGGCCCCGACACGGTCGATCCTGGTCCGGATGTTGGAGAACCTGCGCGGGATCTACCGCGTCCAGCGCCGGCCCACCGACCTGGAATGGGTGCTGCGGATGCGGCTCGCCCTGCCCGGCGCCGGTCAGGGCGAGCTGCTGGAACTGGCCGAGGCGCTGGGCGACCAGGCCCGCTGGCACGACGGCGCCCAGCTCCTGGAAGAGCACCTGCCAAACGCGACCCCGGCCCAAGCCAACCAGCTACGCACCGCAGCGCACGCCCTACGCGCACACCTCAACTGACCCACCGCCACCGCACCTGAGCCCGACGTGGTCACATATCGGGGGGGGCGGCGGCCTCCGGACCCCGATATGTGACCACATCGGGCTCGGGGGACTGGTTACAGGCCGAGTTGGCGGGCTATGAGCATTCGTTGCACTTCGGAGGTGCCTTCGCCGATCTCTAGGATCTTGGCGTCTCGGTAGAAGCGGCCTACCGGGTACTCGTTCATGAAGCCGTACCCGCCGAACACCTGGGTGGCGTCGCGGGCGTTGTCCATGGCGGCATTGGAGGCGACCAGCTTTGCGATCGCCGCCTCCTTCTTGAACGGCTCGCCCCTGAGCATCCTCGCCGCAGCGGCGTAGTAGGCCAGCCGTGCGGTGTGAGCGCGCGCCTCCATGTCGGCAATCTTGAACTGGATCCCCTGGTAGGAGCCGATGGGATGGCCGAACGCCGCGCGCTCACGGGCGTAGCGCACCGACTCGTCCACGCAGCCCTGCGCGAGCCCAACCGACAGCGCCGCGATCGCGACGCGGCCCTCGTCGAGGATCGTGAGGAACTGCGCGTAGCCCCGGCCGCGCTCGCCGACGAGGTTGGCGGCGGGCACGCGACAGTCGTCGAAGAACAGCTCGCGGGTGTCGGACGCCGACCAGCCGACCTTCGAGTAATTCCCGGAGACGGTGAAGCCCGGCGTCCCGGACGGGACCATGATCGCCGAGATCTCCTGATGCTCCCCGGTGATCGCGGTGACGGTGACGACCGAGGTGATGTCGGTGCCGGAGTTGGTGATGAACGACTTGGAGCCGTTGATCACCCACTCGTCGCCGTCGAGCGTCGCGGTGGTGCGGGTGGCGCCGGCGTCGGTGCCACCGCCGGGCTCGGTGAGGCCGAACGCACCCAGCTTCTCCCCCGCCGTCAGCGCCGGCAGCCAGGTCCGCTTCTGGTCCTCGGTGCCGAACCGGTAGATCGGCATCGCGCCGAGACAGACACCGGCCTCCAGCGTGATCGCCACCGACGAGTCGACGCGGGCCAGCTCCTCCAAAGCCAGGCAGAGCGCGAGGTAGTCCCCGCCCATGCCGCCGTAGGACTCGGCGATGGGCAGGCCGAACAGGCCCATCGCGCCCATCTTCGCGACGAGGCCGTAGGGGAACTGGCCACGTTCGTACAGCTCACCGATGACCGGTGCGACCTCCTTGCGCGCGAACTCCTCGACGATCGCCCGCAGCGTCTGATGCTCCTCGCTCAACGTGAGATCCATGATCATTCCTTCTCGTCGGGTGAATCCGACGGAGTGGGTTCGACGATGGCGAGCACGGCGTCCCGTGCGACGGTGGCGCCTGCGCGGGTGCGGAGCTCGCGGACCACTCCGGTGCTGGGTGCGGTGAGGACGTGCTCCATCTTCATGGCCTCGACGACCACGAGGCGGTCGCCCGCAGTAACCTCCTGGCCCTGCGTGACCTCCACGACGGTGACGGTACCGGGCATCGGGGAGAGCACCGGACCACCGGCTCCGGTGCCGGCGGCAGCCGCCTCCAGCGGTGCCTGCTCGCGGATGTTCCAGGTCAGGCCGTCGCGGCCGAGCCACAGCGTGGCACCGTCCCGGGCGCAGGCGTAGGTCCGGGTGACGCCGTCCAGCTCCACGTGGAGTCGTGGGGGGGGGGGGGGGGGGGGGGGGGGGGGGGGGGGGGGGGGGGGGGGCGGGGGCGGGGGGCGGCGGCCGGCGGGCGCGGGG
>JBBSQN010000015.1:0-56866 GCA_038257875.1 Mycobacteriales bacterium | reverse complement strand
TCTGACCGGACTCCCATCGGTAGAATCGGGGGACGAAGTGCTCTCGTGGGGTGTCCTCGAAGGCTCGCCGAACCCAGAGGCTGCGGACGGCGCCGGTGGCGACCAGCGCGTCGGCCAGTTCCCGGCGGTGTGTCACGGCGGCGCTCACGCGGCCCGCACCAGCTCGTCGGCGATCGCTTCAGCGATCGGGAGGCCGGTTTCGTCGGCAAGCCAGCCCCATTGACCGGCTGGGTTGCACTCCAGGAACCACCAGCGACCGTCCGGGGTGACCGAGAAGTCGAACGCGCCGAAGGTGAGGCCGAACGTACGCAGGTAGGCCACCACACCATGGCGTACCGGGGCCGGGGCGCAACCCGTCATGAGATGACCCTAGATGGTTCAGGCCGGGCTCAGACCGGACTGCCGAACTGACCAACACTGGTTGCGTCACCCGTAGGACAGGCAGGTCAGCGGTACCGGCTGGCGCTGGGTTCACCCGCCACGGCACACTGCAGCTGTGACCACGGAGACGATGCCGGCGACGCTGGATCGCCCGGTCTACGGTATGAGCCAGGCCGCGCGGCTCCTCGGCCTGCGCACCGACTCGCTGCGCCGGTGGATCGATGGCTACGAACGCGCCGGAGTCACCTATTCCCCCGTCATCCGGGAGGAGCGCAGCGGCGACGACATCATCACCTGGGGCGAGTTCGTCGAGGCTGGCTACCTGCGCGAATACCGCGCCAAGAGAGTTAGCCTGCAGTACCTGAGACCGGTCATCTCGATACTGCGCGAGGAGCTCGGAGTTCGCTACCCGCTCGCCACACTCCAACCCTACACGTCCGGCCGCAACCTCGCGCTGAAAGTCCAAAAACAGGTGGGTCTCGACCCGTCACTCAATATCGTCATTCTCGGCCGCGACGGCACGCTCCAGCTCACCGACCCTGCACAAGCCTTCCTCGAAAAGGTCGACTTTGCGGCCGACGGTACACGTGACGCGCGTCGTCTATACCCGCTCGGCCGGGCTGTGCCCGTGGTACTCGACCCGGAGCGCAGCTTCGGCGAGCCGACCCTGCGCGCGGGGGCACGTACCGAGATCATCGCCGAATTGGTGGATGCCGGCGAGCCGCGTGATCGCGTCGCCGCCATGTATGAGATCAGCACCGAAGACGTCGACGCTGCCGTGCGGTACGAGTACGACCGTGCCCAACAACGAGCCGCCTGACGACCAGGTGCCAGCCACAGAACTGTCACCACGCTGGTTCATCGATGAGAACAGCCTCGGTGTCGCAAAGGCCCTGCACTATGTTCGCGGCGATCTCACCTGGCCGGGAGCGCTAGGAGGACCCGTTCCGGCCGGAGCCACAGATACCGAATGGCTACCCATCGTCGGTCGAACCGGACTTGTTGTACTGACCCGCGACAAACGCATTCGTAGCCGGCCGATGGAACGGCAGGCCCTGCTCGCTCCCAGCGCAGCTGGCTGGCTGGGCTGGGCTGACCTCGAGACACCGCGAGTCCGACGCCACCGTGCACCGCGGGCGGATCACCAAACAAGGCTCGCGGCTGGTCCGCTGGGCCGCGGTCGAAGCAGTGCAACACCTCAGCCCGCATGCCCGTTTCGGGTAGGCACGCGACCGGGTCGAACAGCGCCGCGGCCGTGACATCGGTGTCGTGGCCGCGGCTCGCGAGCTGATCGTGTGGGTCTATTACGGTCTGCGCGATCACCACATCCGCTGCCTGCCGCAGCCGACCCGAACTGGTTCTGACATCCCCGGAGTGTCTGTGGTCCCGACGGGCCTGGCGACCCGGTCGAACAACATTCTCAACGGCGCAGACCCCCAGCCGCGCCCTCGCCTTGGTGATCGACCCCGTGGACGGGGACTGCCGCGACCCCACCCCCCACCCACCAGCACGTCGATCACCTCATCGAACAGCACGCCGGGAACGCCCTTGCCAGCACCCGATCGAGACCCGAACCGGACTTCCCGCGTAAACCAGATAAGGCTAGGTAGCGACATGATAACCGAACATGTCGTCGTTACCTCGACCACGGACAGTGAAGTGGCCGCCAGCTCCCTTGCGACCGAAGCGATCAACGCCAAACTGGGAAGCTGCGCTCAGGTTGTCGAGCCGATCAACAGTGTGTACCGCTGGGAGGGCAAAGTACAGAAAGAGCAGGAGTGGCGGGTGGAGATCCTGACTGCCGCAGATCGGGTCGCGGCGTTGACCGACTATATCAAGGCCAACCATACCTACGACGTACCCGAGATCATCGCGACCCCGATCACGGGCGGCAGCGTCGAGTTCCTGGCTTGGCTGGTGGACGAGACACGTGATGCGGTTCTTGGCGGCTCTGACTCTGCTGGCGGCGCTCTGGGTGGATTGTCATAATTGTCCGGGTGAGCTCAGGGATGGCGTTGTCGCCGCAGTAACTCAGCCACCGATACCGCGCCCTGCTCCGCGTCCGTCCGGTTCGGACAGGAGAAGGTCGGACGCAGCTTCCTGGAGCGGGGTGGTGCGGTCGCGGACGGAGACTTCGTCGAACAGGAAGCTGCAGCGGTCCAGGACGCGGGCCAGCTCACCGCCGTGCCGGTCGCGTACCGCGGTGAGTAGCGTCGGCCAGGGTGGCGCCGAAGGTTGACCGGGTGAGGTCGCGGCTGAAGGCGACTGTTAGATTTGAAAAATTAAATTTGGGAAATTAAAGGTGTAAATGCTCTCTGAACTGTAGCAGTGTCAGCGCTGTGAAAGCTCTCTGACGAGATCGCGATATTGAGTTCGGTGCTTAGGCTGGACCAGTCGACGCGCCAGCCAGCGGCTGCTGCGAGCTGACGCAGAAACGCTCGCTGCGTACGGCCGTTACTCTCACGGAACGGATGCACCGCGTTCAGCTCTGAGTAGTAGTAAGCCAGGCGCTCAATGAATGGTCCTCGTCGTCGGCCGATCAGGTAGCTATCGAATTCGAGTTGCCCAAGAATGCTCGATGTGTACTCGTCAACAATCTGCCAAGCGGCAAAAGTGGTTCCAGACTTATGAACGTTGACCGCGCGGGTCTCGCCGGCCCAATCGTACACATCGCCAAAAAGTCGAGCGTGGAACCTCTTGAGATGCTCCAGGTTGTACTCGCCTGGCAGTGTCATCCGAACAAGCTCAACGTCTCGCGCGGATACTATCCTGCTCTCGATCTCACGCAGTTCGACTGCGTCGCGGATATCGAGTTTGTTGCGCAAGCAGTCGGTATCAGGCCAGCAGTAGGGGTCAGTCACCGCGAATGCGACGGATCTCTTCGGCGACTAGAGCGTCGGCGCTCTGCTTCCCCTCGGCTACGCTGCGAAGGCGCTCCTGCCACTCTTCGTCCAGCTCAACGCCCTCAATGTAAGAGTTCGCTACTGCAATTGTGACAGCGTCCTCGGAGCTGGCAACTTGTCGCGCGTAGAAAGTTTGCATGATTTCCGCGCTGATCACGTTGCTTGAGGCGGTACCGGCCGGAAGAGCCTCTCTAGCCAGGAGCCATGGGGCTTCAATGTGAGACATGCGCGATAGACTTTCAGCGGTGAAGGACCCGTATTGATCAATGACCCAATCCAGAAGTACCCGTTCCGTCTGACTCAGATTTTGCTGATCACCTGACGGCCAGTCGGAAACTCGGTTCCGACGGCGGTGCTGGTTGTAGAGAACTCGTACCACCGGACCCTGTGCCCATGCTTCGAAGTCGTCCACGAAGAGGCGAGTACCGTACTTTACCAGGTGCCAGGCCTGCGCGTAGTAAGCGAGCTTCTGCAGCTTCCACGTCGTAATTTGACCTGTACGCGCAAGGATGGCCGCGGCAACGTCATCGACGGCGACAGACATGCTCCGAACTCCTTCCGCTTCCGTGCACTCGGGCTACCACGGCCAGTCTACGGAGGGAAACCGACATGCTACGACAACTCAGCCGCCTGCGAAGGGGGGGAGTACGTCCAGGGTGGCGTCGGTGGTGAGCGGGGTGGTGCGGTCGCGGACGGAGACCTCGTCGAGCAGGAAGCTGCAGCGGTCCAGGACCCGGGCCAGCTCGCCGCCGTGGCGGTCGCGCACCGCGGCGAGGGCGTCGGCCAGGGTGGCGCCGGGGGGGACCTCGAGCGGCTCGGCCTCTACGCCTGCGGCCGAGCGGGCCGCGGCGAAGTAGCGGACGGTGATCGTCGTCGTGGTGCTCACCCGCCGATGGCGCTCATCGGGCGGTCCGGCTGCAGGAAGCCGGGCTCGTCGATGCCGTGACCGGGCAGCTTGGCCCACATCGCGTCGCGCCAGGTGTCGGCGATCGTCGCGTCGTCGGCGCCTGCGCGCAGCAGGGCGCGCAGGTCGGTCTCGGTGCGGGCGAACAGACACGAGCGAATCTGGCCGTCGGCGGTGAGCCGGGTGCGGTCGCAGGCGCCGCAGAACGGCCGGGTGACCGAGGCGATCACGCCGACCACATCCGGGCCGCCGTCGACGAGCCAGCGTTCGGCGGGCGCGCCGCCGCGCTCGGTGGGGTCGGGCGTGAGCGTGAACGCGGTGCGCAGCTGTTCCATGATCTCACCAGCGGTGATCATCTCGGTGCGCTCCCAGCCGTGCTGGGCATCCAGCGGCATCTGCTCGATGAAGCGCAGCTGGTAGCCGTGCCTTACGGCGAACCGCAGCAGCGGGACTGCCTCGTCGTCGTTGACCCCGCGCAGCAGCACAGTATTGATCTTCACCGGGTCCAGGCCTGCGGCCCGGGCGGCGGCGAGGCCGTCCAGCACGTCCGACAGCCGGTCGCGGCGGGTGATCGTGGCGAACCGATCCTGCCGCACGGTGTCCATCGAGACGTTGAGCCGGTCGACGCCGGCGGCCGCGAGCGCTGCGGCGCGGCGGGCGAGCCCGATGCCGTTGGTGGTGAGCGAGATGTCCGGGCGCGGGGTCAGCGCGGCGGACGCGGCGATGAGGTTCTCCAGGCCCTTGCGCAGCAGCGGCTCGCCGCCGGTGAACCGCAGCTCCTGCACGCCGAGGTCGCGTACCGCGATGCCGATCAGCCGGATCAGCTCGTCGTCGGTGAGCTGCTCCTCGCGCGGCATCCAGTCCAGGCCCTCGGCGGGCATGCAGTAGGAGCAGCGCAGGTTGCAGCGATCGGTCAGCGAGATGCGCAGGTCGGTCGCCACCCGGCCGAACGTGTCGATGAGCCGGGGGTCGGCGGGGCGGTCCTGGCCTCGGGTGGGGGCCCGCCGCACCGCGGGCAGGCCGAGTTCAGAGGGCGTCACGGCCCTAGCCTAACCGTTGCTGACGATCGCTAACCGGTCTCTGAGCTGCGACGATGAGTGCATCCGCAATCGCGGTTCAAAAGATTGAAAATCACCGCAGTTGCCAGGTTGTTGACTCGTGTTTGCCGAGCTCGTGACGGGCGACGGTGCGCAGGTGCACCTCGTCGGGCCCGTCGGCCAGGCGCAGCGCCCGGGCCCAGACGTAGAACGAGGCCAGCGGGGTGTCGTCGCTCATCCCGGCGCCGCCGTGGATCTGGATCGCCCGATCGACGACGGCACAGGCGACCCGCGGGCAGACGACCTTGATCGCGGCGATCTCGGTGACCGCGCGCTGGGCGCCGTAAGAGTCGATCAGCCAGGCGGTCTTGAGCACCAGCAGCCGGGCCTGCTCCACCTCGATCCGGGACTGCGCGATCTGCTCGCGCACCACACCCTGATCGGCCAGCGGTCGGCCGAACGCGACGCGGGACTGCGCGCGGCGCACCATCAGCTCGATGGCGCGCTCCGCCATCCCGATCAGCCGCATGCAGTGATGCACGCGCCCGGGGCCGAGGCGGGCCTGCGCGATCGCGAAGCCGTCGCCCTCGGCACCGAGCAGGTTCTCCGCGGGGACCCGCACGTCGTGGAACGCGATCTCCGAGTGCCCGTGCTGGTCCTGGTAGCCGAACGTCGGCAGGTGTCGCGTGATCTCGCACCCCGGCGTGTCCCGCGGTACCAGCACCATCGAC
The DNA here is from genome assembly GCA_038257875.1 of Mycobacteriales bacterium. Taxonomy (GTDB): domain Bacteria; phylum Actinomycetota; class Actinomycetes; order Mycobacteriales; family Pseudonocardiaceae; genus Pseudonocardia. Next base: position 50,910 of record JBBSQN010000015.1, on the reverse strand, counting down.
TGCTGGCGGTGCGCGGCCGCCTGCGGGTCGGTCTTGCCCATCACGATGAAGATCGCGCAGCGCGCGTCGGCGGCCCCGGAGATCCACCACTTCGTGCCCGAGACGACGTAGGAGTCGCCCTCGCGGCGGATGGTGGTCGCCACGTTGGTGGCGTCCGAGGACGCGACGTCGGGTTCGGTCATCGCGAACGCGGAGCGGATCCGCCCGTCCAGCAGCGGCTCCAGCCACCGCGCCTGCTGTTGCGGGGTGCCGAACTGGTGCAGGAGCTCCATGTTGCCGGTGTCGGGGGCCTGGCAGTTGATCGCCTCGGGCGCGAGCACCGGAGACCAGCCCGACACCTCCGCGACCGCGGCGTAGTCCAGAGTGGACAGCCTGGACACGCTGGGCAGGAACAGGTTCCACAGCCCGCGGGCGCGGGCCTGGGCCTTCAGCTCCTCGACGACGGGCGGCAGGTCCCACTCGGCCGCGGTGCCGCGGCGCTGCGCGCGCCAGGCCTCGTAGACCGGCTCGGCGGGCAGCACCCACTCGTTGAGGAAGGCGCGCATGCGCAACGTGAGGTCCGCAGCGACGGGGCCGGGTTCGAAGTCCACGGCCCGCAGCCAACCAGACGGCGAAGGTGGTCCTGGATGAAGATGCAACCGCGGATATATAGTCCGGTTTGTGCCGCAGTTCAGGATTTCTGACGCCGCTCGGTTGCTCGGGGTCAGCGACGACACCGTGCGTCGATGGGTGGACGCCGGAGCCCTCCCGGCCGAGCCGGACGCGTCGAATCGCAAGGTCATCGACGGGGCCGCGCTGGCCGCGTTCGCCCGCGAGCACGCGAACGCCGCGCCTGACCCCTCCGACGTGCAGCGCTCGGCCCGTAACCGCCTGGTCGGGCTCGTGACGTCGGTGGTCATGGACCGGGTCATGGCGCAGGTCGAGATGCAGTGCGGGCCGCACCGCGTGGTCTCGCTGATGAGCAGTGAGGCGGTCCGCGAGCTCGGCCTGGAACCCGGGGCGCTGGCCGTCGCAGTGATCAAGTCCACCACCGTCGTGGTGGAGACCCCGGGAGGAACCTCGTGACGAAGCTGGCTGCGGTGCTCGCCGCCGCGGTGCTCGTGCTGGCCGGCTGTGGTGGTGCCAGCGGTTCGCCGGGGGCCCGCACGCTCACCGTGTCGGCGGCCGCCTCGCTGACCAACGTGTTCGGCGAGCTGAAGCAGCGGTTCGAAACCGACAACCCCGGCGTCGACGTGCGGATCAACTTCGCGGGCTCCTCGGACCTCGCCAGCCAGATCCTGGCCGGCGCTCCGTCCGGCGTCTTCGCCTCGGCGAACACCGCGCAGATGGACAAGGTCGTCGCCGCCGGTCTGGTGGCAGGCGTTCCGCAGATCTTCGTCACCAACCGGCTGCAGATCGCGGTTGTGCCGGGCAACCCCACGAACATCCAGGGCTTCGCCGATCTCGCCAGGCCAGACGTGACGCTCGTCGTCTGCGCGCCCCAGGTGCCGTGCGGGGCGGCCACCGAGAAGGTCGAGCAGGCCGCCGGGGTGAGGCTCGACCCGGTCAGCGAGGAACCCAACGTCCGGGCCGTGCTCAGCAAGGTGACCTCCGGCAACGCCGACGCCGGTTTGGTCTACGTCACCGACGTCGCCTCGGCGGATGGCCGGGTGGACGGCGTCGGTTTCCCGGAGTCCGAGAACGCGCTCAACTCCTACCCGATCGCGGTCCTGACCACCGCGGCGGAACCCGAGCTGGCCCGGATGTTCGTCGAGCTCGTGCGCAGCGAGGACGGGCAGCGGGTGCTGAAGGCAGCCGGCTTCGGGACGCCGTGACCGCGGTCTCCACGGCGAAGCGTCGCAGCGCCGACCGGCACGCCGTCGCCGTCGGGTTGCCGCGGTGGTTGTGGATCCCGGCCGGCGTCGGGTTCGGGCTGATCGCGCTGCCGGTACTCGGGCTGGTCGTGCGGGCCGATCTGGCGGGGCTCCCCGAGGTGGTGACCAGCGAGGCCGCCCTGGCGGCCCTGGAGTTGTCCCTGCGCACGGCGGCGATCTCGACGCTGCTCTGCCTGCTGTTCGGCGGTTCGCTCGCGGTGGTGCTGGCCCGGTCGACGGCGCGCGGGTTGCGGCTGGTGCGGCCGGTGGTGCTGCTGCCGCTGGTGCTGCCGCCGGTGGTCGGCGGGCTCGCCCTGCTCTACACGCTCGGGCGGACCGGGTTCGCGGGCCGGCAGCTGGAGCTCTGGTTCGGGATCACCATCCCGTTCACCACCGCGGCTGTCGTGCTGGCGCAGACGTTCGTGTCCATGCCGTTCCTGGTGGTGTCCCTGGAGGGTGCGCTGCGCACCGCGGGGGAGCGCTACGAGTCGGTGGCGGCCACGCTCGGGGCGTCGCCGGGAACCGTCGCGCGCCGGGTCACGCTGCCGCTGGTGCTACCCGGGCTCGGCTCCGGGCTGGTGCTGGCCTTCGCCCGCTCGCTCGGGGAGTTCGGGGCCACCATCGCCTTCGCCGGCAGCCTGCAGGGCACCACGCGGACGCTGCCGCTGCTGGTCTACCAGGAGCGTGAGGTCGACGTGGACGGTGCGATCGCGCTGTCCCTGATGCTCGTCGTGGTCGCGGTCGTCGTGATCGCGGTGGCCCGGCCGCGGGCGGCCGAGGGGCTGCGATGACGGCGGGCACGACGATGACGGCGGGCGCGGCGCTGCACGCCTCGATGCTGGTGCAGCGGCCCGAGTTCACCCTCGACGCCGAGCTGCGGGTCGGCCCCGGGGAGGTGCTCGCGATCCTCGGCCCGAACGGTGCGGGCAAGTCCACCCTGCTCGGCGTGCTGGCGGGGCTGCTGGCACCCGAGCAGGGCCGGGTAGAGCTCGGGGGGCGGGTGCTGACCGACACCGCTACCGGCGAGCACGTCCCCACCCACCGGCGCCGGGTCGGCCTGCTGGCCCAGCAGGCGCTGCTGTTCCCGCACCTGTCGGCCGTGGCCAACGTGGCGTTCGGCCCGCGATGTGCTCGCGTCGACCGGCGCACCGCCGACGTGATCGCCCGGCGCTGGCTGGACGAGGTGGACGCTGCCGAGCTGGCCGAGCGCAAGCCGTCCCAGCTGTCCGGGGGGCAGGCCCAGCGGGTGGCGCTGGCCAGGGCCCTGGCTGGCGAGCCCGACCTGCTGCTGCTCGACGAGCCGCTGTCCGCGCTCGACGTCACCGTCGGCCCGGCGATGCGAGCACTGCTGCGCCGGGTGGTACGCGATGCCGGTCGGACCACGGTGCTCGTCACCCACCACGTACTGGACGCGCTGGTGCTCGCCGACCGGGTGCTGGTGCTGACCGGCGGTGCCGTGGTGGAGCAGGGGCCGACCCGCGACGTGCTGACCCGGCCGCGCAGCCCGTTCGCCGCGACGGTGGCCGGCGTGGACCTGATCTCGGGAACGGCCTGCGCGGGTGGGTTGCGCACCGCCGACGGGACGCTCGTCTCGGGCCGGCGCAGCGAGCCCCTCGACGACGGGATGTCAGCGGTGGCGGTGTTCCCGCCCTCGGCGGTGGCGGTGTTCCGCACCCGCCCCGACGGCAGCCCGCGCAATGTGGTGGAGGTGGTCCTCGCGGCGGTGGAGCCGCGCGGGGACGTGGTCCGGCTGCGGGCGGCGCCGCCGCGGGGCGGGCCGGAGTGGCTCGACGGCCTCGCCGCCGACGTGACCCCCGCCGCGGTGGCGGACCTGGGCGTCGAGCCGGGGGTCGCCCTGTGGTTCGCCGTCAAGGCGAACGAGGTGATGATCCATCCCGGCGTGCGGTAAGGCCGCGCCACGAATCGCCCGCACGGTGTTGCGCGAATCTCACCCGGGGTCGATGGTGTCTCGGTGCTGGAGCGGGCGGGCGTAGTGTTGCTGAACGTGACTGGTCCGTTCCGCTGCGTAGCTGCTGTGATGCTCGTCGTGCAGCTCCTGGTCGTTCTGGCGGCCGGTCCGGCGCAGGCTGGCGTGGGGGACGAGCCGCTCGGCTATGTCGTGCACGCTCGGACCGGGGCCGAGGCCGCCGCTGCGGCCGCAGAGCTGGGCGTGCAGCCGACTGTCCGGTTCGACGCGGCCGTCGTCGGGTTCGCCGCGAGCATGACCCACGGCCAGGCGAACCGGATGCGCACGTGGCCGGGTGTGCTCGGGGTGGAGCCGGATCGGCGGGTCACGGCGCCGGAGGTGCAGGCCGGGCGGCTCGCGGGCCGGCCCGCAGCAACCCAGATCGACCCGCCCAGCTGGGGCCTGGACCGCATCGACCAGCGCACCCTGCCGCTCGACGGGCGCTACACCACCCGGGCCACCGGCGCGGGCGTGACGATCTACGTGCTCGACACCGGGGTGGACACGACCCACCCGCAGTTCGGCGGCCGGGCCTCGGCCGCGGCGAACACCGTCGACGACATCGGCGGGGACTGTGACGGCCACGGCACGGTGATCGCCGGAATCGCGGCGTCGCGGAACTACGGCGTGGCCAAGGACGCCACGATCCGCTCGGTCAAGGTGCTCGACTGCGCCCGGACCGGCACCCTGTCCTCGCTGCTCGCCGGCGTCGACTGGGTGGCGCGCCACCATCAGGGCCCGTCCGTCGCGGTCATGTCGTGGAGCTTCGGACCATCCGAGACGCTGGTCGCAGCCGTGACGGACCTCGTCGACCGCGGGATCTTCGTGGCGGCCTCGGCGGGGAACACGGGCTCCGAGGACTGCACGGTCGCACCGCGCGCGTCCGATCACGTGCTGGTCACCGCGAACTCCACCATCGACGACCAGCGGGCCCCGAACTCCAGCACCGGCCCGTGCGTCGACCTCTACGCCCCCGGCACCGGGATCATCGGGCCCGTCCCCGGCGGTGGCACGGCGTCCTACAGCGGGACGTCGGTAGCCGCCCCGCACGTCGCCGGGGTGGCCGCGCTCTACAAGCAGACCTTCGGGGACGCGCCGAGCGCCACGGTGGCGCAGTGGATCGTGGACACCGCGACCCCAGGGGTGATCGCCGGTGGCGACACCGGCGGCACGCCCAACCTCCTGTTGAACACCGGCGGCCTGTAGCCCGGGTTCACACCGGGGTCAGGACGTCGAAGCCGGTGTAGGGCACCAGGGCTTCGGGGATTCGCACCGACCCGTCGGCCTGCTGGCCCTGCTCCAGGATCGCGACGAGCGTGCGGCCGACCGGGAGTCCTGAGCCGTTGAGGGTGGCCGCGAAGCCGCGCGTGCCGTCCTTGCGCTTTGTGCGGATCCCGGCGCGGCGGGCCTGGAACGTGCCGAAGTCCGACACCGAGGAGATCTCCCGGTAGTGGTCCTGCCCGGGCAGCCAGACCTCGATGTCGTAGGTGAACTCGGCGGAGAACCCGATGTCGCCCGCCGCCAGCCGGACCACCCGGTAGGCGAGCCCGAGGCCCTGCAGGCACGCCTCGGCGTGCGCGAGCAGCACCTCGAGCTCCGCGCGCGAGTGCTGCGCCTCGGCGAAGCGGACGAGCTCGACCTTGGAGAACTCGTGCAGCCGCACCAGCCCCCGGGTGTCGCGGCCGTAGGACCCCGCCTCCGAGCGGAAGCAGGGGGTGTGCGCGGTGTAGGCCAGCGGGAGGTCCTCGGCGGCGAGGGTCTCGCGCGCGTGCAGGTTCGTCAGCGGCACCTCGGCGGTGGGGATGAGGAACAGCTCCCGGTCGGCCACCCCGGTCTTGAACAGGTCGTGTTCGAACTTCGGCAGCTGCCCGGTGCCCGTCATCGTCGCCCGGGTGACGAGGGCGGGCACCGAGAACTCGGTGTAGCCGTGCCGCTGGGTGTGCAGGTCGAGCAGGTAGCGGGCGATGGCCCGCTCCAGGGCGGCGCCGGCCCCACGCAGCACGGCGAACCGGGGCCCCGACAGCTTCGTGGCCCGCGGCAGGTCGAGAATGCCCAGCCGCTCCCCGAGATCGACGTGATCGAGCGGGGGGAAGTCGAGCGCCGCCGGCTCGCCCCAGCTGCGGACGTGCGTGGCGTCGGCGTCGGAGGCGCCGTCGGGCAGCTCGTCGCTGGGCAGGTTCGGGACGCCGAGCAGGAGATCTTGTAGCTCCGCCTCCAGCTCGCGGTGCTCCTCCTCAGCCGCGGCGACGACGCCCTTGAGCTCGCGGGCCCGCTCGACCAGGCCTGCGCGCTCGTCGGCGTCGGCCCCCTGCACGGCGGTGGCGACGCGCTTGGACTCGGCCCGCGCCTCGTCCCCGCGCTGGATCGCGGAGTTGCGGGCAGCGAGCAGCTTCTCCAGCGTCGTCACGTCCAGGGCGAAGCCCCGGCGGGCGAGCTTGCGGACGGCGTCGGTGGCGGGATCGAGCAGGACACGCGGGTCATGCATCGTCCGAGCCTATCGCCGGGGGCTACCGAGAATCGGCCAGCATGCCCATCCGGGTGGTAGCGAGCGCGTCACCGACTGTCGCAGGATATGCGGTGCAACCCCATGATGACGAGAGGTTCTGCGCTGTGTCCGCTGCCCCCGCCGTCCCGTCCTACGCCTGCGGCACCTCGGACGTCCCGCTGCTCGGCGACACGATCGGCGACAACCTCGACCGGGTCGCCACGGCACAGCCCGACGCCGAGGCGCTGGTCGAGGTGGCGACCGGCCGGCGGTGGACCTACGGCGAGCTGCGTGCGGAGATCGACACCATCGCGCTCGGGCTGCTCGCCGCCGGTCTGCGCAAGGGCGACCGCGTCGGCATCTGGGCGCCGAACCTCGCCGAGTGGACGCTCGTCCAGTACGCCACCGCGAAGATCGGCGTCATCCTGGTCACCGTCAACCCGGCCTACCAGGTCCGTGAGCTGGAGTTCGTGCTCAACCAGGCCGGGATCTCGGTGCTGGTGGCGGCTGCCGGCTTCAAGACCTCGGACTACGCGGCGATGATCGCGCAGGTGCGGTCGCGGTGCTCCGCGCTGCGGCAGGTGATCCTGATCGGCACCCCGGACTGGGACGAGCTCGTCGCGGCCGGGCGTCACGGTGACCCGTCGCAGCTCGCGCAGCGCCAAGCCGGGCTCAGCCCCGACGACCCGATCAACATCCAGTACACGTCGGGCACCACGGGCTTCCCAAAGGGCGCGACGCTGTCGCACCACAACATCCTCAACAACGGCTACCTCGTCGGGACGCTGTGCGGCTACACCCCAGCGGACCGGGTGTGCATCCCGGTGCCGTTCTACCACTGCTTCGGCATGGTGCTGGGCAACCTCGGCGCCACCACCCACGGCGCCACGATGGTGATCCCCGGCCCCGGCTTCGACCCGGCGGCGACCCTGGCGGCCGTCGCGCGGGAGCGCTGCACGTCGCTCTACGGGGTGCCGACGATGTTCATCGCCGAGCTGGGCGACCCGGGGTTCTCCGCCTACGACCTGTCGAGCCTGCGCACCGGGATCATGGCTGGCTCGCCGTGCCCGGTGGAGGTCATGAAGCAGGTCGTCGACCGGATGGGGATGACGGAGGTGACGATCTGCTACGGCATGACCGAGACCTCACCGGTGTCCACCCAGACCCGCGTCGACGACTCCCTGGAGCTGCGCGTGTCCACCGTCGGTCGGGTGCACCCGCACGTCGAGGTGAAGATCATCGACCCGGAGACGGGGCTGACGCTGCCCCGTGGCGAGCCCGGCGAGCTGTGCACCCGCGGCTACTCGGTGATGCTCGGCTACTGGGACGAGCCGGACAAGACCGCTGAGGCCGTCGACCGGGCCCGCTGGATGCACACCGGGGACGTCGGGGTCATGGACGCGTGCGGGTACGTCACCATCACCGGCCGGATCAAGGACATGGTCATCCGGGGCGGGGAGAACATCTACCCCCGCGAGATCGAGGAGTTCCTCTACACCCACCCCGACGTGCGCGACGCCCAGGTGATCGGGGTGCCCGACGCCCGGTACGGCGAGGAGCTGTGCGCGTGGGTGTTGCTGCGCGCGGGCGCGCCCGAGCTGACCGCGGAGGCGGTGCGCGAGTTCGCTACCGGCCAGCTGGCGCACTACAAGATCCCGCGCTATGTCGTGGTGGTGGCGGAGTTCCCGATGACGGTCACCGGGAAGGTCCGCAAGGTCGAGATGCGGGAGAGGTCGGTGGAGCTCCTCGGCCTCGCTGACGGCGCCGCTGGGCACACCGCGTAGCCGCTGGCGGCGCCGGTCATCCGTTCGTGGCTCTGCTGGAACGGCTGCGCAGAGGGGTGCCTGCGGTCTAGGGTAGTTGGACGCGTCCCGGTGTCGCTCGACGGGCCGACCATGCGACGGCCCAGGCATCTAGGGGCGCGTTCGTCATGCGGTCCGCTGGGGCGCCGCGACGCTGAGTCGATCGAGGAACGGGTGAACAGGGTGCCGACCGGCAGGGTCAAATGGTTTGACGCCGAGAAGGGCTTCGGCTTCCTCGCTCAGGACGGCGGCGAGGACGTCTACGTCCGCAAGACCGCGTTGCCGGCCGGGGTGGCGGTGCTCAAGCCGGGGCAGCGCGTCGAGTTCGGGATGGCGGAGGGCAGGCGCGGGCCGCAGGCGCTGTCGGTGCGGCTGGTGGACGCGCCGCCGTCAGTCGCCGAGGCCGCCCGTCGTCCCGCCGAGGACCTGCACAGCCTCATCGAGGACATGATCAGGCTTCTGGATACCAAGGTGCAGCCCGACCTGCGTCGCGGCCGCTACCCCGACCGCAAGACGGCCAAGCTGGCGGCCGAGGTGGTCCGCGCGGTCGCCCGCGACCTCGACGGTTAGGACGTAGCCGATGATCACTACGCCGGTGGTCGTCATCCGAGCGCGAGGTCGAGGCCTTGCGAGGCGACGTCTGTGTCGAGGACGACGACGCTCACGAGATGCCGGACCGCCGGGAGGCGTACACGTCGACGAGGAACTCCGAGTACTCATCGTCAGACTCGAAGGGATCGTCTTCAGGGGCCAGGTCGTCCAGCGAGGCGATCGGCTGCACCCCGTGGCGACGGACCAGTTCGTGCGTTGGGACGAAGTCATCTACCGGCCATTGCTGCGGCTGCTCAGGTGTCGTGGTCACAGGGCCACCTCTCCTTCCAAGGCCCTATCGTGCCATCCCGCGCCGTCCCGCTGCGGCAGTCTTGCCGCCAGCGGGACGTTCGTATGAGCCGCCCGGCCTGTCGCTCGGTTTCGTCGGCAGCAGGCGAGGTCCAGCGTCAACCGGATGCCGTGAGCACCCAGGTCGCGCGAGTCGGGAACTCGATCGCACCGGTCTTGGCGTTGGCCTGTGGCGGTGGACCGAGCTGCTGCACCTCGGCGGTGAGCAGCCGGTCCTGCGCTGTGGGCAGCTCGAGGGCGTACTCGGCGCGCGCGCCGGCGGTGAACAGCGGGCTGCGCTGGTTCACCTGCTCGTCTGACGCGTTGCGGTAGCTGAACACGACGACCCACGGTGTCTCGGCGACGGCGTCGGGCACCTCGATCCGCAGCGGGGTGTCGGGCGGTACCGCGAGGGTGACCGGGGCCGTGGTGTCGCTACGGCAGTCGGTGAGCTTCAGGTCGCAGTACTGCGCGGGCCGCGCGCCGACGCTTGCGTCTCCCGCGGCGAACCGGACCTCGGGTGGGGCGTCGCTGCCACACCCGGCCACCAGCAGGACGGCGACCGCGGCGGGCACGAGGCGGCGGAGCACGCCGTCACCCTACGGAGGAGGCGTCAGCTCACCGTGCGAGCGGGTAGTGCCAGCTCGGGGGTGGCGGCGCGGTGACCGAGGAACGGCAGGAGGCTGAGTCCCCGGCTGACCAGCGCCGTCTGCACCCCGGCCAGCGCCACCACGGCCGCGACGACGGTGAACCCGATCCAGTACGTGCTGTGCGGCAGCAGCACCCCCAGCGCGCCGCCGAACACCCATGCGAGCTGCAGCACCGTCTCCGAGCGGCCGAACGCCGACGCGCGGGACTCGTCGGGCAGGTCGCGCTGGATCACCGCGTCCAGGCTGACCTTGGCCAGCGCGCTGGCCGTGGCCCCGACGAGTCCGGCGAGGGCAGCGGTGGCGATCCCCGGGACCACCGCGGCCAGGGTGGCCACGGCGACGGCGGCGCTGATGCAGGAGAGGATCACGGCGGCGGCCTTGTCGAACCGCCGCCGCGCGCCGATGGCGTTCCCCGCGAACGACCCGATCCCGGCCGCGCCGCCCACGATGCCGATGAGGAACAGCTGGCGGGCGGGATCGGCCTCGGTCTGGCTCTTCACCACGAACGCGACGAACAGGGTGAGGAATCCGGTGAGGATCCGGACCGCGCCGTTGCCCCACAGCCCGACGACGACGCCGCGGCTTATCGGCCTGCGCTTGCCGCGCGCCGTGGTGCGCAGCGCGGTCGGTACCTCACCCACCGTGGACTCCACCCAGCGCGGGATCCGCAGGCATAACGCGGTGCCCGCGATCCCGAGCGCGGCGCCGAAGAACAGCGCGCCCGGCGACCCGAACAGTGCTGCCATCCCGACCGCGCCGCCGCCGAACACCGCACCTGCAGCCAGCCCGAACGCGGTGAGCCGGGAGTTCGTCGTGATCAGCGTGATTGTGGTAGGTAGCACCCGCGGCGTGACCGCCGCCTTGAGTACCACGTAGGACTTGCTCAACACGAGCACGCCCAAGGCGGCCGGGTAGAGCACCCACGAGTCGTAGTTGAACGCCAGCACCACCGCGAGCGCCGCCCGCCCCGCGAAAGAGAAGGCGAGCGCGGCGCGACGTCCCCGTTGCAGGCGGTCGAGCAGCGGGCCGATCACCGGGGCGACCACGGCGAACGGCGCGACGGTGATGGCCAGGTAGAGCGCGACGTTGGTCTTGCTCTCGGCCGTCGCGGCGGCGAAGAACAGCGTGTTGGCCAGCGCGACGGCGACCGCGGCGTCCACCGCGTAGGTCATCATCGTGGCGTAGGTCAGCGCGGTGAGCCCGGAGCGGTCGGCGCCGTCGGCGGTGGTGGCGCGGTGGAACGCGCGGATCCCGTACTGCGTGATCTGCCTGCTGCGCAGCGCGGCCACCCGGGTGACGGTGAGCTTGCGCGGCATCTGGGACGTGGGTCGTCCGGTCGCTGCGGTGTCGTCGACGGGGGGTGGGCCTGCGGCGGTCCAGGGCACCTCGGCGCGGGCGTCGGGGACGGGCGTCGGGGACTGCTGTGGCGGCGTACGGCGGTGCGCGCGCGGGTCGTAGCCCGGGTCGTCATGCCAGGGATAGCGGTGGCGCGACTCGAACCGGTCGTGCTCGGGCGGAGCCTCCGGATGCGGGGGTGGGGTGGGCTGCTCCTCCAGGGGCACGGTCGACGTCGGCAGTGCCTGCGCCGCGTGCCGTTCCGGGGTGGGGTTCAGCCTGGCGGGCCTGCCGTCGCCGGTGACCCACTTCCGCCGCCCAGCGCGACGTCCGCGGCGGGGCTGGGAAGGCTCGGAGCGGACCACACCGCCATTCTGGCGCATCGCCGCCTCGGCCCATGACAGGCGACGACGGCCTGGGGCGCGCCGCGCCGATCCGTACCGACTCACCTGCCGATTCGTACCGACTCGCGCACCGATTCGTACCGACTCGCGGGTTATGGCGGGGGGAGGTGGATGTGGAAGGTGGTGGGCCAGAGTTTGCCGGTGAGGAGGAACTCGTCGGGGGCGCTTGCGGCGATGCCGTTGAGGACGTCGGTGCCGGCGCGGCGGTCGGCGGGGAGCAGGCCGGTGGCGTCGAGCACGGCGGTGACGCGGCCGTCGGCGGGGTCGATGCGGACGATGCGGTCGGTCTTCCACACGTTGGCCCACACCTGCCCGTCCACGCACTCCAGCTCGTTGAGCTCGGTCACGGGCGCGCCGTCGAGGGTGACCGCGACCGAGCCGGTCTCGGCGAACGTGGCGGGGTCGTGGAAGCGCAGCCGGTCGGTGCCGTCGCTGCGCACCAGCGTGGTGCCGTCGTGGCACAGCCCCCAGCCCTCGCCGTCGATCGGCACCTGTCGTAGCAGCGTGAACGTGGCGCGGTCCCACTCCAGCGCGACGCCGTCCCGCCAGGTCAGCTGCCAGATGCGGTCGCCCACCACGGTGATGCCCTCGCCGAACAGGGTGCCCGGCAGCGGAACGGCCCGGCGCACGGCCCCGGTGGCGGGGTCCAGCTCGCGCAGCTCGGACCGGCCGGCGAGTCCGGTGCCCTCGTAGAGAGCGTCGCCGGCGAGCTCGAAACCCTGGGTGAACGCCTCGGGATCATGGGGTAGCTCGGCCAGTACCTGCGGGCGCAGCACCGGAACGGCGGGCGTCGGAGCGGGTACCGCCGCCGCGCATCCGGCCAGCATCGTGAGCAGGGCCCCGAGCAGTGCACGCTCGAACGTCATGGGTGGAGGGTGGCACAATCCCCGAGGTGAACGTCGAACCGACCCTCGACCCGCCCGCCCGGCTCGTGGACGCGGTGGAGCGGGCCCGGTCCGCCGCCGTCGCCGAGGCCATCGCCGATCTCGGTGCCGAGGCCGCCGGCACGGCCGTCGGGGAGCACCTGGACGCCGTCGTCGAGGACCCTGGCACCGTCACGCACTACTTCGCGGCCACGCACGGCGGGTACCGCGGCTGGCAGTGGTCGGTCACGGTGTCCACCGGTGGGGACGACGCCCCGGTCACGGTGAACGAGATCGTCCTGCTGCCCGGTCTGGACGCGCTCGTGGCACCCACGTGGTTGCCGTGGCAGGAGCGGATTCGCCCCGGTGACCTCGGTGTCGGTGACCTGCTGCCGACCGGGGAGGGCGACGAGCGGCTCGTACCGGGCTACCTCGCCTCCGACGACACCGCGGTCGAAGAGGTCGCGCTCGAGATCGGCCTCGGCCGCCCGAAGGTGCTCTCGCGCTCCGGTCGGGAGGACGCCGCGCAGCGCTGGCGGGACGGCCCGCACGGGCCGGGCTCGGACATGGCCCGGGCCGCCCCGGCACCGTGCGGGACGTGCGGGTTCTTCCTGCCGCTCGCCGGGTTGCTGCGAGGTGGGTTCGGCGTCTGCGGCAACGCCTACGCGCCGGCCGACGGCGCGGTGGTGGCGGTCGGGTTCGGCTGCGGCGCCCACTCCGACGTGGCCCTGGAGCCGATGTCCCCGGTGGCGGTCGCCGAGCTCGTCTACGACGACGGTGTCGACCTGGAGCCGGTGTCCTCCTGAGCTCGCCCGATCCCTTCGGCACCGCCGCGTTGCGGGCCGCGGTCCTCGACTCCTGGGCGACTTCGCCCACCCGGTTCCGCGAGGACGCCAACACCGAGGAGGACCTGCGCCTGGGCGGCTACGCCGACGCCTGGTTCGTGGAGCTGGCCCAGAACGCCGCCGACGCCGCCCGCGACGGTGCCGGCCGGCTGCGGGTGACGGTCGCCGGCGGCGAGCTCCGGGTCGCCAACACCGGCGCCCCATTGGACGCGGCCGGCGTGGCGGCGCTGGCCTCGCTGCGGGCGTCGGCCAAGCGGGACGACCCCGGGTCGGTCGGGCGGTTCGGCGTCGGGTTCGCCGCGGTGCTGGCGGTGTCCGACGCCCCGCGGGTGGTGAGTGCCGACGGTGCCGTGGCGTTCTCCGCCGCCCGGACCGCCGAGGCCGTCGCGGCCCTGCCGGGCCCGGCCGGTGAGCTGGCCCGCCGTGACGAGCCCCCGGTGCTGCGGCTGGTGTGGCCCACCACCGAGGAACCGCCGGCCGGGTTCGCCACCGAGGTGCGCCTGCCGCTGCGTCCCGGGGTGACCGCGGACGCGCTGCTGGCGCACGCCCGCGAGGCGGCCCCGGACCTGCTCCTCGCGCTGCCGGGTCTCGCGGAGATCAGCGTCGCCGACGCCGTGCTACGCCGGGTCGACGGCCCGGCCCCCGGCGAGGTGCGGATCGGTTCCCGGCGCTGGCTGCTCGCCCGCCGCGCCGGTACGCTCGCCGACGACGCCCGCGACCGCCCCGTCGAGCAGCGCACGCGGCGGGACTGGACCGCTGGCTGGGCGCTGCCGCTCACCGCCGACGGCGCCCCGGAACCGCTCGCCGACGACGTCGCGCATGCCCCGACGGCCACCCAGGAGCGGCTCGCGCTGCCGGCCCGGTTGATCGCGACCCTGCCGCTGGAGCCCGACCGCCGCCGGGTGCGCCCCGGCCCGGCGACCGACCGGGTGCTGGCCGGGGCCGCCGCGGCCTATCTCGATCTCGTGCGGGCCCTCGCGCCCGGACATCGGCTCGCGCTCGTACCCGAGGCGGGGTTCCCGCCCTCCGAGCTCGACGCCCGGCTCCGGGAGCAGCTGCTCGACGCCCTGCGCGGCGCGGCCTGGCTACCCGCCGCCGGTGGCGCCGAGCTCGCCCCGGGCCGCGCGGAGTGGCTGGACCTGCCCGGTGCCGGTGCCCGGCTGGTCGCGCTGCTCGCCGAGGCCGGGTTCGACCGGCTCCTCGCAGTGGTGGCGGAACCGGCGGCGCTGGCCGTGCTGGGCGTGCACCGGCTGGGCGCCGCGGAGCTCGTCAGCCGGCTGTTCGGCGTCGAGGCGCCGCCGACGTGGTGGCGGGCGGTGTACGCCGAGCTCGAACCGCTCGCCGAGACCGTCCCCGGGCTGCGCGACGAGCTGCGCGCGCTGCCCGTCCCGCTCGCCGACGGCCGCACCGCTGCCGGCCCCGCGACGGTGCTGTTGCCGCCCGAACCGCTCGCCGGTGCCGAGGCCGGTGCCGGCGAGGCCGTCGGGCGGATCGCGGCGCTGGCGCTGCCCGGCCTGCACGTCGCCGACCCGGCGGCGGTCCACCCCCTGCTGCGGCGGCTCGGTGCCGCCGACGCCGACCCGGCCGGCCTGCTGGAGCACCCGGCGCTGGCCGCGGCCGTCGAACGGTCGGTGGACGACGCCGAGGCCGGGCTGGACACCGCGCCGCTGGCCGAGGCGGTGCTCGCGCTGGTGGCGGAGCGGGGCAGTGCCCCGGCCGAGCTCGCCGCGCTCGCCCTGCCCGACGCGCAGGGCCGCCCGACGCGCGCCGACGAGCTGCTGCTGCCCGACGCGGCGCTGCGACCGCTGCTGGCCGACGACGCCCCGCTCGAGGTGCTGGACCCCGCCTGGACGGCCCGGGTGCCGCGCGCCGCGCTCACGGCCCTCGGGGTAGTCGACGGGTTCGCCGTGATCGTCGACGAGGACCCGGTCGGACCCGACCACGACCTCGATGACGAGCAGCGCTGGTGGGACACGCTCGACGCCCCGCCCGCGCGGCTCGTCGCGGTGCGCGACCTCGATCTCATCGCCGCGGAGGTCTGGCCCGCCGCGCTGGCGTTGCTCGCGTCCGAGCGGGACACCCGCGCCGCGGTCACCACGCCCGGCTCGTACCCGGCCTGGTGGCTGGCGCGACACGCACGGCTGTGCGGGCACCGTCCCGGGCACTGGCGCCTTCCCTCGGCCGAGCACCTCGGAGCCCTCTACGACCCGGTTCCCGTGGAGACGGGCATCGACGAACCCTTCCTCGCCGCGCTCGGGGTCCGCGCCGACCTCACCGTCGCCGACCCGGGCGCGGCCGCCGATTTGCTCGCCCGCCTCGCCGACCCGGCCCGCCGCCTCGAGGTGGGCCTCGTCGCCGTCGCGCATGCGGCGCTGGCCGACGCGGTCGCCGCGGACCGGGTGCGCCTGGGTGAGCTCGACCTCCCCGCGCACGTCCGCGCGCTCGACGGCAGCGTCGTGGGCGTGGACGTCGCGGTGGTCCTCGACGCGCCGTGGCCAGCGGCCGTGCTGCCGGCAGGCGAGCTCGTGGTCGGTGGCGGTGACCCGACCGCGCTGGCCGACTTGCTCGACCTGCCGATGGCGAGCGAGGTCGTCGCTGCCGAGGTGGAGGGTGCGGGCACAGCGGTGCGCTGGGCGGCGATCGCCGAGATCGTGGTGGCCTGCCACACGTTGGGGGTGCCGGTTCCGTCCGGGGAACTGCGCCTGCATGACGAGCTGTGGGTGTCGATGCGCCGTCCGGTCAGCGGCCGGTTCCGCGTCCCGACCTGGGTGGACGTTGCGGGACACGCACATGCCGAAGATCCGTTGCGAGCGCTGCTCGGGCTGTTCGTCGCCGGAGAGATTGCGGAATGAACAATCGGGGGCGCGTGTTGCACTGAGCCGTGACTCACACCGGCAATGGTGCGGCGCGGGGGCCCCGACGGGTCTGCGTGCTGTCCGTGCACACCTCTCCGTTGGAGCAGCCGGGTACCGGTGACGCTGGCGGCATGAACGTCTACATCGTGCAGACCGCCCTGCGGATGGCGCGGCGCGGCGTGCAGGTCGAGATCTTCACCCGGGCGACGTCCTCGGAGCACCCACCGGTCGTCGAGCTGGCTCCCGGGGTACTGGTGCGCCACGTCGCCGCCGGCCCGTTCGAGGGGCTCGGGAAGGACGATCTGCCCAGCCAGCTGTGCGCGTTCACCGCCGGCGTGCTCCGCGCCGAGGCGCGCCACGAACCCGGCCACTACGACGTCGTGCACTCGCATTACTGGCTGTCCGGGCAGGTCGGCTGGCTGGCCCGGGACCGCTGGGGCGTGCCGCTCGTGCACAACGCGCACACCCTGGCCCGGGTCAAGAACGCCGCGCTCGCCGATGGCGACCGGCCCGAACCGGTGGTGCGGGTGATCGGGGAGGACCAGGTGGTCGGGGAGGCCGACCGGCTCATCGGCAACACCGACGAGGAGACGCGTCAGCTCATCGAGCTCTACGGCGCCGACCCCCGGCGCACCGCCACGATCCCGCCGGGCGTGGACCTGGTCCGGTTCACCCCCGGCGACCGCGCGGCGGCGCGGCGGGGGTTCGGGATCGCCCCGGACGCGGTCGTGCTCGCGTTCGTCGGCCGGATCCAGCCGCTGAAGGCCCCCGACGTGCTGCTGCGCGCCGCGGCCGAGCTGCTGGACCGCGCTCGTGGCAACGGCGACCCCACGCTGCGCTCGCGGCTCGTCGTGCTCGTTGCCGGTGGTCCGTCGGGCAGCGGGCTGGCCGAGCCGACGTCGCTGCAGGAGCTGGGCGCCGGTCTGGGGATCAGCGACGTGCTGCGCTTCCTGCCGCCCGAGGACGGTGAACGGCTCGCTGATGTCTACCGGGCCGCCGACGTCGTCGCCGTCCCGAGCCACAACGAGTCGTTCGGTCTGGTGGCGCTGGAGGCACAGGCCTGCGGCACGCCGGTCGTCGCGGCCCGGGTCGGCGGATTGCCGGTGGCGGTGGCCGACGGGCGGTCCGGGCTGCTCGTGCCCGGACACGGTGCCTCGCAGTGGGCCGACGCGTTGGGCGCGGTGGCGCTCGCCCCCGCCCGGCGCGACGAGCTGAGCCGCGGTGCGGTCGGGCACGCGCGCCGGTTCTCCTGGGACCGGACGACCGACGCGCTGCGGGCCACCTATGCCGGGGTGGGCGTGGAGTTCCTCGATCGACAGGAACCGCCGGTCGTGCGGGCCGGCGTCGGGGTGGGGACGATCGGCCGATGACCGGGCTGAGCGAGCAGCAGGTGGACGGCGTCGTCGCGACCGCCCTGGCCGAGATGGACGTCGAGCACCATCGTCGGGAGGCCGGGCAGTTCCTCGTCACGCTGCCGGGCACGAACCGGCTGCAGACGCACTGCTGGCTGCTCATCCGCGAGCACGCGCTGTTCGTGCAGGCGTTCGTGTGCCGGGCGCCCGACGAGGAACACGCTGCTGTCTACCGGTTCCTGCTGCAGCGCAACGCGCGGCTCTACGGCGTGCACTACGCGCTGGACCGCATCGGCGACATCCACCTCATCGGCCGGCTCGGCCTGCACGCGGTGACCGCCGCCGAGCTGGACCGCGTGCTCGGGCAGGTCCTGGAGGCCGCCGACGGCGACTTCAACACCCTGCTGGAGCTCGGCTTCGCGTCCTCGATCCGCCGCGAGCACGCCTGGCGCTGCGAGCGCGGGGAGTCGGTCGCCAACCTGAGGGCGTTCGAGCACCTGTTCGACTGACCCACCGGATGTGGGGAAAGTGTCGGTGACGGGTTCGTCGCGGGCGTCGTGTTCCACACCGGCCGCTTCAGCTATCCGCTCGACGAGCGGATCACCGCGTGTCCGATCGCGGCGCTCTGGGGCACCCGTGCCGATGGCGCCGTCGAGACCCGGAACGCGACCACGTAGTCGCCTGGTCGAACCAGTGCGCGTCCGCGTCACGAAACCTGGAGACGTGGCGGCGGTCAATCACTGAAGGTAACTGCATGTGACCCTTAGTATCCGGATACGTAACCCTTTCGGGTTACCCTTTTCAAGGGTCCTGCTTCCATGATGGAGTGACTGTTGACCGACAGCATCGTGTGCCCGATCGTGGAGGTTCGGGTTGATCCGTTCCGGTAGTGTCACTTGCAGGGAGATCGTCACGTGCCTGTCCGCAGCCCGTACCCCGACGTCGTCATCCCCGAGGTCTCGCTGTTCGACTTCCTCCTCACCGACTTCGGCGAGCGGGCCGACGCCCCGGCGCTGATCGACGGGGGATCCGGAGCGGCGGTGACCTTCACCGAGCTCAGGTGCCTGGCACTGAAGACTGCTGCCGCGCTGGCGGAGCGCGGCATCGCCGCGGGTGACGTCGTGGCCGTGTTCGCGCCGAACACGCCGTACTACGCGGTGGTGTTCCACGGCATCCTGCGGGCCAACGCGATCGTCACCAGCGCGAACTCGCTGTACACCCCCGGCGAGCTGGCACACCAGCTGTCCGACTCCGGCACGAAGCTGCTGTTCACGGTCGCCGCGTTCCTGGACCGGGCCACCGTGGCGGTCGCCCAGGCCGGGTTGCCGACCGACTCGATCATCGTGCTGGACGGTGCCGAGGGGTACACCTCGCTGGAGGACCTGCTGGACACCTCGGCCGAGCCACCCGCGCAGACCGTGGGGCCCGGGGACACCGCGGTGCTGCCGTACTCGTCGGGGACCACGGGCCGGGCCAAGGGTGTGATCCTCACCCACCGCAACCTGGTGGCGAACCTCTGCCAGATCACGCCGATGTTCGAGGTCAACGCCGAGTCCACGCTCATCGCCGTCCTCCCGTTCTTCCACATCTACGGGATGACCGTGATGATGAACAACGGCATCCACAACCGCTCCACCGTGGTCACCATGTCGAAGTTCGACCTGCCGGAGTTCCTGCGGGTCATCGCCAAGTACAAGGTCAAGCGGGTCTACATCGCGCCTCCGGTCGCCGTCGCGCTGGCCAAGCACCCGATCGTCGACTCCTACGACCTGTCGTGCGTCGACGTCGTCTTCTCCGGCGCAGCCCCGCTGGACGCCGAGCTCGGGCGCGCGGTGGCCAGGCGGCTGGGGTGCCGGATGCTGCAGGGCTATGGGATGACCGAGCTCAGCCCCGTCAGCCATGCGATCCCCGACAACCGGCCCGACATCGACCTCAACAGCGTCGGCTTCGCAGTGCCGGGCAGCGAGTGCAAGCTGGTCGACCCCGACACGGGTGCGGAGGTCGGTCCGGGGGAGCGGGGCGAGCTGTGGGTCAAGGGTCCGCATGTGATGACCGGCTACCTCAACAACCCCGAGGCCACCGCTCGCACCCTCGACGCCGAGGGCTACCTGCACACCGGCGACGTCGCGACGGTCACCGCGGAGGGTGTCTTCACGATCGTCGACCGGGTCAAGGAGCTGATCAAGTACAAGGGCTACCAGGTGCCACCCGCCGAGCTGGAGGCGCTGCTGCTCACCCATGACAAGATCGCTGATGCGGCCGTCATCGGGGTGCGTGACGACGCGGGCGAGGAGGTGCCCAAGGCGTTCGTCGTGCGGCAGGAGTCCGGCGCGGACCTCACCGCCGACGACGTGATGGCCTTCGTCGCGGCGCGGATCGCGCCGCACAAAAAGGTGCGCATGGTCGAGTTCATCGACCAGATCCCGAAGTCCGCGTCGGGCAAGATCTTGCGCAAGGACCTCCGCGCCCGCGAGCCAGTCGCCAGCTGAGGCGGCGAAGTAACGCTGACCATTCGTATCGTGATTTCGCAGCGAGGGTGGCACTGAACGTCCAGATGTGAAGGTGCTGGCGGGACGCCGTCCGCACTGGACGTCGTTTCGGGATGGGAATGCCGAATGTCAACTGGACGGGTGCGGCCTTGGCGACTTTCCGGTGGGGAGAAAAGGGCGGTTGTCAGGTGTGAACGGGGCGGACTACCAGACGTCGCCGTCGCGCCAGTCGCAGGTGAGCTCGCCGAGCAGATCCAGCGGGAGCACGACCGGAAGGACGTAGATGCCACCGTCCTCGTCTTTGGTGCGCTCGATGCCGGTGGGCGTGAGCGCCGAGGTCGGCCCTTGCCACAGCTGCCAGCCGCGCGCCGCGTAGAAGGTCGCGGCCGTGTCGGTGGCACCCAGCGCACCCAGGTCGTAGGCGCCGCGCACCACCCGTTCCAGAGCGTCCATCATCGCCGTGGCGTGGCCACACCGGCGCCGGTCGCCCCGCACGCCCACGCCCTCGACGTAGCCCACCCGCAGCGCCCGCCTGCCGTGCAGCAACCGCCGCTGGATCACGGACGCGTGCCCGATCAGCTCGGCTCCCTCCCACACCATCGCATGCACGCCACCCAGGGCGTGCTCCCAATCGTGGTCGGTCAGATCTCCCTCGAAGACGTCGTCGAGCAGGGTCCGTGCCGCGGTGAGTGTGGCGGCGTCCAGGTCGGCGGTATGGGCGGTGTGCAGCTCAGCCATGTGCGCGATCCTTGCGGAAGTTTCGGTGTTGCACAGCCGAATGCCGCTGGCGTCGACACGTGCACTGATCGGATGTTCGTTGTGGAGAGTGCGTTCGGCGATTGCGTTCGTCATCACCGGGTGGGGGATGCCGAACACGAGCTCGGCGGCATACGGTGTGGGCATGGTGCAGCCCGGACCGGCGCGGTCCACCACGCTAGACCAACAGTTGTGCTTCGCGCTCTACACCGCGTCCCGGGCGATGACGAGCTGTTACCGACCGCTCCTGGAGGCGATCGGCCTCACCTACCCGCAGTATCTGGTGATGCTCGTGCTGTGGGAGCGCGGCGACACCACCGTGACCGGGATCAGTCATGCGCTGCAGCTGGAGACGGGCACGCTCTCGCCCCTGCTTAAGAGGCTCGAGGGCACCGGATACGTCACCCGCACCCGGCAGGTTGGCGACGAGCGCTCGGTGTTGGTGTCGCTCACACCGGCGGGTCGCGCGCTCGAAGCCCAGGCGGCGGGCGTGCAGCGGCGGATGGCGTCGGCCAGCGGGCTGACCCGCGCCGAGATCGTTGAGCTGCGCACGGTGCTGCAGCGGCTTACCGGACAGCTTCGATCCGTTGCGGCGGCCAGCGCCTCCTGACGGGTAACCAGCGCCGCGGCGAGCGGTGCGGCCGTGACGACCCCTCGTTCGTCACGGCCAGCTTTCGCGCGGACGTCAGATTCAGATCACGTCTGTTACGACCTGTGGTGCAATCCGAGGCCGTGACGTGGTCGAGCGAGCCGACCAGCTCGTCAAGGCGTGCAGTCAGATGCGGGGTACACCCGAGCAGCGCACATACCATCCCTTTTCAAACGGCACTAGTCAACAGGACGCTACTACATCGGACACAACTAAGTTGTGAGGTGCTCGGGTTCAGAGTCACCGGCACGGCTACGGGTGATCATCCGTGGACGGCTCGGCCGTCGTCAGCGACGATGAGTCCGCGTTGAGGTAGTGGTGTCGGCCGGGAGGCTCGTCCAGGGGCGCTTCGGAGAACTCCGAAGACGAACCATAGACGGTGGAATCTGGCCGTCGACCTCAGCTCAGGTCGATGTATATCCGCACCGCTGTGCCGTCCGAGCGGCGATGCACCCGCACCAGATCGCAGACCTGATGCACGGTGAACAGCCCGTGTCCGACCTCCGGCGGTGCGGGCGGACGGCGCCCGACGAGCGGGTCGCTGATCCGACCGCCGTCCTGTATCTGGCAGACGACCTGCCCGCCCGCCGTCCAGATGTGGAGCAGGCCCGACCCGCTGGCGTGGGTGAGGGTATTGACGACGAGCTCCTGCACCGCCAGTCGCAGATCGTCGATTCGCTGGGGTGCCATCCCCACGTTCACGGCGTAGTCGTAGACGAACCGGCGTGCCGTGCTGGTTCCGGTGGACGGCCGGATCACCATGACGTCGGACTCCGCCGGCGGTGGCGGCAACGGGTGGTCGAACCAAGCCGCGACGACCCCGGCATCGGCGTAGCTCGGGCTGGGCCAGCGGTCCGAGCCCACGGCCAGCATGGGATGGGTCCGCGTGGCGTCGGTGAGCACCTTGCGATCGAGCCGGGTGACGTCGTAGGGGCAGAGCACGTAGGCGGGCGTGTCGTGCAGAGCAAGGTTGATCAGCGCCTCGTGCTCGGCACACGCGGGGTATTCCTCCGCGGTGCGGCCGGCCCAGATCGGCTCGCCGACGACGCGGACGCGCCGCCCCTCGTGCTCGCGGACGAACGCGGTGAGCACGGTGCCGATGATCCGCCCAGGGTTGCGCCCGGCCACTGCCATATCGGCGGTGCGGACCCGCTCCTGCTCGGCCGGGTTGAGCGCGGAGCGCACCAACCCCAGCCCGGGTTGCGGAACGGCCACCAGCACGGGTTCGTCGCGCTCCAAGCCGCCGCGGATGAACTCCAGCAGGCCTGCGCGGTAGCTCGACGCATCGGAGTAGAAGAGTGCGTCGTGCTGGAATGTGGTGCTGTCATCGCACTCGGTGATGGTGGTGCTCACCGTTCGTGTCCGACTTCGGCGCGGGTCGGCGTCGTCATCGGCCTCCTCATAGGTGTTCCATGCACCGCATCCGGGAGCTGTGGCGGTGCCGTGGACTGCAGAGCGTACACGTGTCGAGACAATGCGGCTTCGTCCAGACGTCGTACCAGGCCTGTCGCCATGCCGTTGCGGACAGAGGTGGCGATGCCACCCTTGGTCAACGTCTGTACGGCCATAGTGTGACCACAGTGCCACCCAGACGTGTTACGCGGGGTGGGGCGCAGGTCCGACATCGTGTCCTCGCAGGATAGTTGAAAGCTCAATGCTGTCCCGTATCCTAACGAGGTGGACGGTGACGAGGATCGCTGGCTCGGGTCCGACGAGCTCGCAGCGTGGCTGTCCTACGTCGCTGCCTCGACCCTCCTTGAGGCCGCGCTGGACCGCCAGCTGCAGCGCGACTCCGGTATACCGCACGCCTACTACCAGATTCTGGCGATGCTGTCCGAGGTTCCGGGCCGCACCCTGCGCATGAGCGACCTGGCCGCTGTCACGCAGAGCTCGCAGAGCCGGCTCTCCCACGCGGTCAGCCGGCTGGAGCGCCACGGCTGGGTCTGCCGGACCTCCTGTCCGAACGACCGGCGCGGCACCCTGGCCCAGCTCACCGACGAGGGACTCGCCGCGCTCGCCGCCGCCGCGCCCGGGCACGTCCGTGCCGTGCGTGAGCACCTGTTCGACCGGCTGACCTGCGAGCAGGTTGGTCAGCTTCGTGACATCTGCCGGGCCGTCCTGTCCGGGCCGGCACAGCACGTGACCCCGCCGGACACGCCCGCCGGTCACCACGGTTCGATGTCCTGACCGGCGCACGCTGACGGTGGCTGCCTGACCGCCGTCCCGGCCTGGCAAAATTTGCCCCTATGGGAACCCTGATACTGCTTCGACACGGACAGAGCGTCTGGAATGCCGAGAACCTGTTCACCGGCTGGGTGGACGTGCCGCTGTCCGAGACCGGCGAACAGGAGGCCCGCAGGGGCGGTGAGCTGCTGCGCGACGTCGGGCTGGCTCCCGACGTGCTGCACACCTCGCTGCAGCGTCGCGCCATCTCCACGGCGAACCTCGCGCTCGACGCGTGCGATCGGCACTGGATCCCGGTGCGGCGCGACTGGCGGCTCAACGAGCGACACTACGGGGCCCTGCAGGGCAAGAACAAGAAGCAGACGCTGGACGAGTTCGGCGAGGAACAGTTCATGGCATGGCGCCGCTCCTACGATGTCCCGCCGCCGCCGATCGACCCCGACTCCGAGTTCTCCCAGGCCCATGACCCGCGCTACGCCGATCTCAACGGCGCGCTGCCCCGCACCGAGTGCCTCGCCGACGTCGTCGCCCGGTTCCTGCCGTACTGGGAAACGGCGATCGTGCCCGACCTGCGAGCCGGCAAGGTGGTGCTGCTCGTGGCGCACGGCAACTCGTTGCGCGCGCTCGTCAAGCACCTCGACGAGATCTCCGAGACCGACATCATCGGGCTGAACATCCCGACGGGTATCCCGTTGCGCTATGACCTCGACGACGAGCTGCGCCCCACCATCCGCGGCGGCACCTACCTCGACCCGGACGCGGCGGCGGTCGCCGTTGCGGCGGTGGCCGCCCAGGGTCGATGACCCCGGAACCGTGATCGTTCCTCGAGCCCGGCGGTCGTCCTGATCGGATGAACGCGGCGTGAACGGCGGTGGAAATGTGCCGTTCCACGGCCTCGGCAGCGTTACACCGGGCCCGCGGACTGGCCTCGTACCCCGTCGCCCCGCCTACGATGCAGGCGTGATCGAGCGTGCGAGGTCACCATCGGGCGCAGCACCGCTTGCGGGCACGGTGCCGGATGGCAGCGGCGAGGAGACACCGTGATCGCACTGCTGTGCGTGCTGAGCGCGGTCGTGGCTCTCGCGCTCGGGCTCGCGCTCGGGGTTCGGGCGCGTCGCCGACGCGACGACGCCACTCCGGTTCAGGTCGAGCCGGCCCCGGGGCCGCCGATGGCCGATCTCCTGCGCCGCGTGTTCTGCTCGGCCGACGAGGGTCTGGTGGTGCTGGACCGCAGCGGTGACGTCGTGCTCTACAACGCGCGTGCCGTCGAGCTGGGCGTCGTCCGCGACGGGCGTCCGGACGCCCGTGCGGCGGCGGCATGCCAGCGGGTGCAGCAGTCCGAGGCGTCGGCGGCGGTCGATCTCTCCCCACTCGACCGTCGGGGCCGCGGGCCCGCCGCGGTGCTCGCGCACGTTCGCCCGCTGGGCGACGGTTTCACGATGGTCGAGGCGGGCGACACCTCCGACGCGGTCCGCCTGGAGGCCACCCGGCGCGACTTCGTGGCCAACGTCAGCCACGAGCTCAAGACACCCGTCGGCGCGATCGGCCTGCTCGCCGAGGCGGTGCTCGACGCGGCCGACGACCCGACCGAGGTCCGCCGCTTCGGCACCAAGGTCCTCAACGAGGCCCACCGGCTGGGCAACCTCGTCACCGAGCTGATCGAGCTCTCCCGGCTCACCGGGGCCGAGCGGCTGCCGGAGCTGTGTGTCGTGGATGTGGATGAGGTCGTGCGCGAGTCCATGGCCCGCTGCCGGCTCTCCGCCGAGTCCGCCGCCATCGAGATCATCGTGGACCGGCCGACGGGTCTGGAGATCGAGGGCGACCTGACGCTGCTCGTCACCGCCCTGTCGAACCTCTTGGAGAACGCCATCGCCTACTCACCCGCCGAGGCGTCGGTGTCGGTGTCGCGCCGCCGCCTCGGCGGCTGGGTGGAGATCGCGGTGACCGACCGCGGCATCGGTATCGCCCCCGAGCACCAGAAGCGGGTCTTCGAGCGGTTCTTCCGCGTCGACCCGGCCCGGTCCCGCGTCACCGGCGGCACCGGGCTGGGTCTCGCGATCGTCAAGCACGTGCTGGCCAACCATGGCGGCGAGGTCCGACTCTGGAGCAGTCTGGGTACCGGCTCGACGTTCACCATGCGGTTGCCGCTGCACGCCGAGCTCGACGACGAGCTCGGTGCCGATCTCGCCGATCCTGCCGACGATGTTCCGGTCGACCCCGTCCGCCGGCCCGCCGACCTACCCGACCGCGTCGGGTGAGCTGGGAGATCACATGACCAGGGTGCTCATCGTGGAGGACGAGGAGTCCTTCGCCGACCCGCTCGCGTTCCTGCTGCGCAAGGAGGGGTTCACCACGGCCGTGGCCGGCACCGGCCAGGACGCGTTGGCGGAGTTCGACCGCAACGGCGCCGACATCGTGTTGCTCGACCTGATGCTCCCCGGGATGAGCGGCACCGACGTCTGCAAGGCGCTGCGCACCCGCTCCGCCGTTCCCGTGATCATGGTGACGGCCCGGGACAGCGAGATCGACAAGGTCGTCGGGCTGGAGCTCGGCGCCGACGACTACGTGACCAAGCCCTACTCCGCGCGCGAGCTCATCGCCCGTGTCCGCGCGGTCCTGCGCCGTGGCGGGGAGAACGGCACGGAGGTCGAGGGCCTGCCCGGGGTGCTGGCGGCCGGCCCGGTGCGGATGGACGTCGAGCGGCACGTGGTCTCGGTGAACGGCGACGACGTGGCGTTGCCGCTCAAGGAGTTCGACCTGTTGGAGTACCTGCTGCGCAACGTCGGCCGGGTGCTCACCCGCGGACAGCTGATCGACCGTGTCTGGGGTGCGGACTACGTGGGCGACACCAAGACCCTCGACGTGCACGTCAAGCGGTTGCGTTCGAAGGTGGAGACCGATCCGTCGGCACCGAGACACCTGGTGACCGTGCGCGGCCTGGGATACAAGTTCGAGGCCTGAGACCGGAGGAATGCTCACAACGTGGGTGGCGGCCAGGTGTGCGGGGACGAGGGGGCGTCGAGCCAGAGGTGTTGAGCGCCGTCTCGACGCGCGGTGATGCCCAGCCTGGAACGGTCCGGGCGGTCGTTGCGGTTCCAGGCTCGCATGGCGGCTTCGACGGTGTCCCACGGCCGGTTTCCTTGTTGCGTGACCGGCCAGAGGCCGTCGTCGGTGGCCTGGTAGTGCGTGTCGGCGCGGTCGTGCGCGGTGTAGACGATGGCTCCGATGGGTGTGCCGTCCTCGTAGGTGTGGCTGAAGTGGACGCCGGGTAGGTGCAGCGAGAGCCAGAGTTGGACGTCGGGGTCGTCGAGCTCGCGGGGGTCCACGTCGGTGTGTCCGTGGTGGCTCTTGTCGGTGGGTGCCTTGTCGGGCATGCCGGGTGCGATGCCGGTGGGTTTGGGCTGGTGGATGGTTTCGCGTAGTGACATGAAGTACACGGTGAACGTGTCGATGTGCCCGCTGACCTCGTGGTCGACGGTCTTGTCGAGCACCGCGAGCGCGCCACCGAAGCTGAGCGGGGCCACCAGCCGGCCGCCGGGGGCGAGTTGGTGAACCCAGGCCGGCGGGATGTGATCGACCGAGCAGGTGGCGATGATGCGATCGAACGGCGCTGCGCGGGGTGATCCGGTCGCGCCGTTGCCGGTGTGCACCCGCGGCCGGTACCCGCAGGCCGTCAGGCTGGCAGTGGCGTCGCGCACCAGCCCGGGGTCGATGTCGATGCTGGTCACGTTGTCGTCGCCGACCCGGGCGCACAGCAGTGCCGCGTTGTAGCCCGTCCCGGTACCGATCTCCAACACGGTGTGCCCGTCCTGGACGGCTAACCGATCGAGCATGACCGCGACCGTGCACGGTTGGGACGCCGAGCTGGTGACGACGTGGATGGGCCGCCCCGTGCGGGTGGTGGACGGTGCCCATTGGGTGACGAGGAACCGGTCGGAGTACACCGCGTCGAGCCAGGTGTCGCGCTGGTCGGGGTCGTCCCCGGAGATGAGCGTGGCGGGAGAGTTGTACTCGTCCAGCGCCCAGTACCGGGGCACGAACAGGTGCCGGGGCGTGGTGGCGAACACCTTCTGCCACGTGGGGTCGATGAGGACGGCATCGGCGACGAGCTGATCGGCGTAGGCGGCGGCGCGGGGTTGCCAGTCGGTCACGGTTGGCCTTTCTGGAGAAGGTCGGCTACTGCGGCGGTGATCGGTAGGCCGGTGGCGTTCTCGACGAACCCGAACTGGCCCGCGCTGTTGCATTCGAAGAACCACCAGGTGCCTTCGGTGTCGATGGCGAAGTCGAACGCTCCGAAGTTCAGCCCGAGCGCGTCCATGAACGCCAGGACTCCGGCGACGACCTGGGCGGGTACCGCCACGACGCTCAGGTGCAGTGAGCCGTAGTCGCTGCGCCAGTCCGCCCGGCCGGCGTCGCTGTCGGTGTGGATCGCGGCAGCGAAGACGCGCCGACCGACGACGGTCACCCTCGCCTCGAACGCCTTGTCGGAGATCGCCCGCTGGAACAGGTGCGCGGTGGCCTCCACACCGGCCAGATCAGCCAGCTCATCGCCGGTCAGAGCATGGGTGTACAGGGCCTTGGCGCTGCCGTCCTCGAACACCGAGCTGTATGCCAACGGCTTGACCACGACGTGCCCATTCTGCGCGGCGGCGAACCGTCGGACCGCGTCCGGCCGGTTGGTGATCAGAGTCGGTGGCACCGTGAGGTGACAGCGAGCGGCCGTCGCCAGTTGCACGGGTTTGTAGGCCGCGTCGGCCTCGCGGGACGGGTGGTTCACCCAGAGCACGTGCAGGTCGGTACCACTCGTATCGCACGTTTACCAGGGACATCTGACGATCACCGGTGGTCAACGATCCGGCCCACTGCTGGTCGGACAGCTCGGTGTCCAGGCTCATACGGGTCGGGAACCACGCGGTGTCGCACCGGAACACCTCGACCCCACGACGGTGCAGCTCGTCGACCACCGCGTCCACGGTGGGGTCGAGGTCCTCACTGAGTACCAGGACCGTCATGTTGAGGCGTCACCCATGTAGTCCGGGGTCCACTCCTCGTTGCCGGTGCTCCCTTGACCATCGGGGCTTTCGCCGGTGGTGCCCATGCTCCCGGTACCGGCAGCTGCGAGTCGCCGGTACCACGGCTCCGCGGTGCCGTCGTCCACGATCGCGATCTGGCGTTCTGGACAGAACCGCCACGGCAGGATCTCGGGCCTCGACCGGTCCGCGGCCGTGGTGGCGAACCGCAGCCCGAAGGGACGGACACCTGGTCGTGACGGAACCTGCTGGCTGGCCGGAGCGGTGAACATGGCCAGCCCCAACGGGAACCGACCGCTCACCGGGGACACGGGAGCGTCAACTACCTCCATCGGGACGGTGGTCTTTCTCTGGATCAGTGCGTGATACCTGGACATTCGATCTCCTCCTGGTTCGCTTACCTGGCCCGGTCCTGCGGTTTTACTGCCCAGGCCGACACCTCGTGTCGGCCTGGGGTGGACCGGTGGTCGGTGCGGTGGTGTTCGGTGGTGGTTCTGCGGTCGGGCAGGGTGGTGCGGGGTGTCGTCTCGGGTCGGTGGCGCGGTCGTGGAGGGCGGCGAGGATCGCGTCGCGGAGCGCCGCGGTGTGCTCGGCCTGGACGCGGTGGTGGGCTTGTGCGGCGCGGCCGATGGTCAGGGTGGTGTCGTCGTCGTCGCGCCAGACGGTGATGGTTCCGGGCAGCTTCGGCAGGTCGCGTGAGCCGTCCCAGTAGCCGGGTGCACCCGCGTCCTGGTGGACACCGCAGCCGGTGAGGGCGTCGGTGAGGGCACGGCGCAGGCCGGCGGTGTGGTGGCGGGGGATGCGCCAGAAGATGTCGTAGGGGTGTCCGATGCTGAGGTCGCCGTGTCCGCGTTCGGTGAGCAGCACGCAGACCGGCATCGTCGTGTCGGTGGCGGTCATGACGCGGCCGGGGGGTCGTCGGCGGCTGATGCGTCCTGTCGTGCGGAGGTGATGGCCTGGGTGCGTAGCCGGTTGAGCGCGGGAAGAAGGTCGTTGATCGCGCGGAGGAGGGTGAGTGCGTCGCCGTGCCGCAGCGTTCCACGGTCGAGCGAGTCGATGACGGCGTGTATCAGCGCGGCCGCGAGGTGGGTGGCGTCGGCTCGGCTGAGGTCGGCTCGGCTAACGTCGGCCTGGTCTGGGCAAGTGAGGATGATGCGCTGGTAGTCGACGTGATCGGCGTACTGGGTCTCGCCGGGTAGGGCGCTTCGCGCGGCGAGATGCTCACTGAACACCGGTGTGGTCGTCACGACGATCTGCCCGCGTGGCCGGCCGTCGTCGAGCGTCGAGGCCGTGATGGTGGCGCGGTAGGGCGGCTCCGGCGCGGAGGGCGGATTGTCGGCCGGCATCGTGTGGTTGCCTTTCATTGCTACGAAAGAGTGGCTGGGTGTCATGCTGGTGGCGCCATGGCCGTGGTGGTGGCGATGACCGCGGACTGGGGAGGGAGGTCGCTGCGCGCGTCGGGGTTGTGTATCCAGTGCCAGCGTCCGAGGTGTTCGTCGTCGGGGGAGGGCAGGACGACGTCGTCTCCGGGGTGGGCGACCGAGGTCTGGAGCCGGAGCAGGTCGGCGTGCACAGACTCGGTCAGGGTGTGACCGGGGCCGGTGAGGAAGGTCCAGCGGTGGGCGTGGGGATGGGCGATGACCGGTCCGGTCAGCATCCGTACGCGCAGCCCGGCCAGGACGCGGTGTCCGAGGGCGGTGGGCATGGTGAGGGCGCCGATCAGGCCGCCGATCGGCAGGAGGATCCGTCGGGACGCAGTGACGGTGGCGGGCAGGTGGTGGTCGCGGCGATAGCGCAGGCACCGTTGCTCGGCGGTGGTGTCCGGGTGTGTCGCGGGGCTTGTGTTGTTCGACGTGGTCACGACGGTCTACGTCCTTCGTGTGGGCAGGGATGATCGATCACGCAGGGTGCAGCGTCAGGTTCAGCCTGGGGAGCGGTGTGGTTGGATTCGTCGGGTCGATTCGTCGGGTGGAGCCACCACGGTGGTGGGCATCAGCGACTGCCCGGTGTCGTGAGTACGCGCACGAGGTGGGGCCGGATGTTGAGGGTCGTGTTGTCGTCGAACCGCACGATCAAGCGGTTGATGCCGTGCCCGAGGACCTGGCCGTGGTGGTGCAGTCGGGACGGCAGTGCCCCGTACTGTTTGTCGATCGCGATCTGCACGACGCGGCACTGCGGGGGGATCGGGGCGCCGTCGGCGTCGCGCCACGGGTCGTAGGACTGAGCTGACATGACGTACGTCTCCTCGGAGCGGGCTGGTGACCGACTGGCTGCCAGGCGGTTGGGAGTCCTCTCCGGCGGCATCCCGGTCGGTGTGCCCGGGATTGAAGTCGTTGATGACGGGGTGATGCCGCCGATGCAGGTCAGGGACCGCGGTCGCAGAGCTGTTGCAAGGTGAGGCCTTCCGCGACGACGCGATCATCGCGGACGGAGCCATGATCGACGAAGAACGATTCCGACGGGTTCTTGCACGTCACAGTGATCAGAAGAGTTTTGCCCGGCCTCATCGAAGGCACTGAACTGAGCGTCATGCAAGGACAGGTTCGTCCACTCTGCCATGTCTTGACGCTGATTCCCGTTCCTTGTTCCGATGCGGCTCAAACCCGCGACCCACCTGGAACGACACCTCAGATATGTCCATCATGACCTTCATGGCACAGGCTCCTCCTCAGGAGATGATCTAGTACCGGTTATTCCGCCTCAGCCAACATCGCGTTGACGGGTGGTCCGATCGTCAGCCTGCCTCCAGCTCGCCGTACTGGACATGCCTCCCCGTCGCCTCACCCATGAACTTTCACTGCACTTGCCCTGTACAAACGCACCTCCTCATAGCATGATTAAGCCATGCCAGAGCTGGCCGACGGCCTCATCACCCCGGACGACCTGAAGTCCCTTGCGCTGACGAACTACGGCCACTACACGTCAATGCGAGCCGATGATCGGCGCGTTTGTGGACTGTCACTACACATGGACCGTCTTGTTCGTGACTGCCGCTCGGTCTTCAACGCCGACTTGAATCGTGAAAACGTTCGCGAACTCATCCGAAATGTCATACGAAACAAAGAAGGATCATTTTCTATACGAGTGACGGTCTTTGATCCTAATCTGCAAATAGGTGAACCAGGCAAATCTGCTCATCCGCGTGTCCTAGTAACTACTCGTCCGGTTCCTAGCCTGCCCGGATCCGCTATTCGTGTTCAAACATTGACTTATCGGCGAGAGTTGCCACTTGTTAAGCACATTGGTCTATTTGGGTCCCTATGGTATCGGCGAGCTGCGCAGCTTCGTGACTTCGACGACGCCCTCTTTATCGATGAGCGATCATTTGTCGGCGAAGGTACCACCTGGAATATCGGATTCTTCGATGGAGACCGAGTGGTCTGGCCTGCCGCGGAAGTGCTGCCTGGCGTGACCATGACACTACTTCAGCAAATTCACGAACAAACGATTACAGCTCCTATTAACGTCAGCGAGATTGCCGATATGAAAGCAGCATTTGCGGCAAACGCAACAGTCGGCGTACGCCCCATCAAGGCAATTAATGACTCAATCTTCCCAGAAGATCATCCGATTTTCGAAACCCTCGGAAAGGAGTATTCGGAAATCTCCACTGAAACTTTGTAACAAACAGAATGAGTTGAATTTGATTCACGCAAGGAGTTACGGATGCCTGCTATCGTTCAGTTGTGGTCCGGCCGAGAAGCTCGGGCACTTCGTGAGGCTAAGCGAATGAGTATAAGAGCCTTTGCTGCGCACTTAGGCGTAAGCGAGCGTATGATCGCAAAATGGGAAGCGGCTGGTGAATCTATTCATCCTCGTCCGGTAAATCAAGCCGCCCTTGACACATCACTTGGATGTTCCGGCACCGATGTCCAAGAACGGTTCGGACGCTTCACGAATACGTCTTTTCGGCCCGCCTCGGAAGATTTAGTAAGTGACTTTACTTCACTATCTGTCGATAATAACCACCAGATACGTCATCCGGTTGACGGAAAGTTAATGACATTAATTTCGGAAGGCATATTTTTCTCCGGAGTGGACGATGAACCGATCTGGCTACCAGCCTTCTATGTAGACCTCTTTCCGACAACTAACATCGACTATTCTCGCTTTGTTGCAGCTGCTGGCCGCGAATCACCAAGTCATTGGGAAAAACCAGAAAGTCCACCAGACGGTATCTTTGATCACCCTGTTGTATTTGTGACCTGGCGTGATGCTTCGGCTTACGCCACATGGGCCGCCAAGACCTTACCAACCAGCCGACAATGGGAAAAAGTTGCTAGAGGCACTAGGGGTGATGTATATCCCTGGGGCAGCCAACAGACTCCCGCGAAATGTAATGTTCGTGAAGGTGATGTCCGTAGCACCACACCTGTTAGCCGGTACCACAGTGGTGTAAGTCCTTATGGTGTCTACGACATGTGCGGCAACACCTGGGAGTGGTGCGCAACTGAGACGGACCCTGGTCGCTACGAACTCAAGGGAAGTGCGTTCACAAGTCCCTTCTTCCGTGCTGCTCCATCTACATTTAACGATGCTTTCGCAGGCATGTCGGACGACGACACCAGCTTCCGTTGTGTTACTTCGGTGGAAACCATGAAAGCCCTTCTCGCTGTTCAGCGCCGGCAAGATTGACTACCGTGTGAAGAAAATTCTGTAGGTCTTCAAGCCACGCCTGATGGCAGGTCCAGGTACCGATCTCCAACACGGTGTGTCCGTCCTGGACGGCTGATCGATCGAGCATGACCGTGATTGTGCACGAGGCCTACGGCTGGTGGTTGGAGGCGTAATGCAATAAATAAGCCATGAAAAATAGTACAAAATGGCATCGTCGCTGTTCAGGGCGCTGGAGCCCCCTCCGAAATAAACAACTTATTTCGTTACGGCTATGTTTCTGCGAGCCTGCCTATCGTGAGTTTACCGCCGCGCGGCCCCGCGAGGCAGGGCAGCAATGCATGATGAAAGACGCAATCCTCAACATCAGGAAGGCTCACTAAGCAACTGGTCGACGCACACGCAATCCTGTGCGCGACCTGGCCCCACTCGCAGGACGGCGGTAACTCGGATGGCCCTCTCCAGCAGCGTACTGCTCGTCGTCGACGTACAGAACGGCTTCGTTCGTTCCCGCTCGCGACACGTCGTTCCCGCGATAGTGCGCCTGGTGTAAGAGTGGCAGAAGACCCTGCTCGTCGGGCATGTTGGTTCAACAGCGCCCGCCGGGCGAGGGGTAGCCGCACAAGAGGTGCGAGGTCATCGATCTTGATCATCTCGCGGTTTGCCGCGCATGTCTCGGTCCCGTCGTAGTCGACGAACGGCGGGCTCGCGCCAGGCGACACGTTCCGTGGCATTTCGGCATCAACGGTGCGATGGGTCAGTCTGCGGCAGGTAGCGCAGCAGCACCACGTCCCCGAGCTGGCGGACCTCGGTCAACGTCATGCGGTGTGCTGAGTCCTGGGGGAACACGGCCGGGTGGACGAACCGTGGCGCCTGGGCCTGGCCGACGAAGAACGGCGCATAGACCAGGTGCAGCTCATCCACCACCCCGGCGATGAGGAACAGGGTGTGAATCGTGCCGCCGCCCTCGACCAGCAGGCGTTCGATCTTGCGGTCGGCCAGGTCGGCCAGCACCGCGTGTACATCCAGCGGATCGCCCGCGTCCACGATCGTGGCGACCGACCCCAGCCGCTCGTGCACTGCGGGCAGGGTGCCGGTGGTGGTGTAGACGAGTTTGTCGTTCTCGCCGGTGGTGAAGAACCTTGCGTCCGGGTCCACGTTCCCGCTGCCGGTGAGGGTCACTTTCACCGGGGTCGCCGGCAGGCCGTTCGCCACGCGTTGGTGTTGGCGCTGCGGGGAGCGCACCAGCAGCCTCGGGTTGTCTGCCCGGATCGTGGTGGCGCCCACCAGGATCGCGTCGACCCCGGCGCGCACCTCGTCGACGCGGTCGAAGTCCTCGTCGTTGGACAGCAGCAGCCGGGTGTCGCTGGTGTCGTCGATGTAGCCGTCCAACGACGCGGCGACCGACAGCAGGACGTAGGGACGAGCGCTCATGGAGATGATGTTCCTCCCTCAGCGCTGAGGTGCCCAGGACCACGCCGGTAGCTGCCAGTGATGATCCGTTGCGTTTCGTAATGGGTTCCGTCGCAGGCGCCTCGTGCCGGGCAGTAGCCTGAGCGGGTGCGCCTGGGTGTGCTCGACGTCGGTTCCAACACTGTCCACCTCCTCGTGGTGGACGCGCGCCGCGGTGGGCACCCCACGCCGATGACATCGGAGAAGGACCAGCTGCGGCTCGCCGAGAATCTCGATGTGTCCGGAGCGTTGACGAAGGCGGGTTCGGACGCGCTGGTCCGCACGGTGGCGCGGGCGAAGGTCTCGGCCGCCGCGGCCCGCTGTACCGATCTGCTCGCCTTCGCCACCTCGGCGCTGCGCGATGCCACCAACTCCGCAGCCGTGCTGGCCAGGGTCCGCGACGAGGCCGGCGTCGCCCTGCAGGTGCTGCCCGGTGAGGACGAGGCGCGCTACACCTTTCTCGCCGTCCGCCGCTGGTACGGCTGGTCGGCAGGGCGGCTGCTGGTGCTCGACATCGGGGGCGGCTCTCTGGAGCTCGCGGCCGGTCGCGACGAGCACCCCGCGGCGGCTGCGTCGTTGCCGCTGGGTGCGGGCCGGCTCACCCGGGAGTGGTTTCGCTCCGACCCACCCGCGCGTCGTGAGATTGACGCGCTCCGCGACCATCTCGACGCCGAGCTCGTCCCCGTCGCTCGTCGCTTGCGGCGCGCCGGGATCCCGGAGCTCGCCGTCGGGACGTCCAAGACGTTCCGGTCGCTGGCCCGCCTGACCGGTGCGGCGCCGTCGAGTGCCGGCCCACGGGCCCGCCGCGTGCTGACCGACGTCGGGCTCCGGCAGTTGGCCGCGTTCATCACGCGGATGTCGTCCGGCGACCTCGCCGAGCTCGAGGGGGTGAGCTCCAGCCGGGCCCACCAGCTGGTGGCCGGAGCGCTCGTCGCTGAGGCGGCGATGCGGGCACTGCAGGTCGAACAGCTCGAGATCTGTCCGTGGGCCCTGCGCGAGGGGGTTATCCTGCGCAGGCTCGATACGCTCGATGGGACTGCTCAGATCGACCGCTCGGCGCAGGACGCGCCGGACAGACTTGGATGCTTAACCTCCTACGAGGCACGGTGTACTGGATGAGTCCTGAGACCGATCACCCTTCTCAGCGCACTGTCGCCGAGCTGCTCGCCGAGTACGGCAACACAGGTGCGACCGGTCGCCGACGTCGCCGACGGGAGGTCGACGAGCCGGACGAGCGTGCCGCCCCGCCCACGCCGGTCGGCGGAACCGGTGTCGGGACCGGGCCAGCCGCACCCGAATGGCCCCCTGCGGCATCGGAGCCCGGCCCCTCGGCGCTCCGTGGTCCGTCGTTGCGTGACCCCGAGTTCCCCCAGCAGTCGCAGCGCGAGCCGACGGTGCGTGAGCCGCGATCCTGGGAGCCGCTGACCCGTGATCCCTACGCGGCACCAAGTACCCGTGCGCCTTGGAATCCGCCGAGCGCAGAGTTCACGCCGCTGAGCGATCGTCAGGCGCTTGATCACGTTCCCGACCAGCCGACCGAGCTGATGCCGCGCATCCGGGCGAACCTTGCAGTCGGGCCCCTCCAGTCTCGGTGGTCTGACGACGCCCAGCCAGGCCGTGGCGCGGGTACTGACCTCGACGATCCCGCGGACGCGGATCGCGACGGCGTCGGCGACACCCCCAGCCGGGACGAGGTCGACGTCGTTCCACCCACGCAGGCTGTCGCGCCGCTCGAGGTCGACGACCTCCCGGCCGAGTCTGCCGTCCTCGACATCGAGCACGTCGACTCTGCTGTCGAGCCGGAGCCCGCCGACGAGGAGCCCGACACGGCCGAGCCTGACCGGTCGTCGACCGGTCCTGCCTGGGCAGCCGTGCTGGCCCAGTGGATCGTCGGGGCCATCGGAGGCGCAGCGCTGTGGGTCGGCTTCCGCTTTTTGTGGCGTGATCTCCCGGTGGTGGCACTGGCGGCCGCGGTGCTGGTCACTGCTGGTCTCGTGGTGGTCGTCCGGGCCCTGCTGCGCAACGACGACATGCGCACCACGGTGTTCGCGGTGCTCGTCGGCCTGCTCCTGACGGTGTCCCCGGCCATTCTTGTGCTCCTGGGGAGATGACTGCCGTGCCGTCCGGGACGCCGCTGGCTCCGCGCGTCGCCCTGTCCACCGCCTCGGTCTACGCCGAGCCGGCGTCGGTGGCGTTTGAGCTGGCCGCGGAGCTCGGCTACGACGGCGTCGAGCTCATGGTCTGGTCCGACCCGGTCAGCCAGGACGTCGGGGCGGTGGCCGGGCTTGCGGAGCGCTACGGCGTGCCGGTGCTGGCCGTGCATGCGCCCTGCCTGGCCGTGACGCAGCGGGTGTGGGGTGCCGATCCGATCGCCCGCATCCGTCGCTCGGTGGCGGCCGCCGTCACCCTCGACGCGCGCACCGTCGTGCTGCACCCCCCGTTCCGCTGGCAGCGCCGCTACGCCGGGCAGTTCGCCGAGGAGATCGAGCGCGCCCGGGAGCACACCGGTGTCGCGCTCGCGGTGGAGAACATGTTCCCGATCACTCGCGGTGGTCTCCGGACTGTGCCCTACAGCCCGGGCTTCGACCCCACCGCGGTCGGATACGCGCACTACACGCTCGACCTGTCCCACACGGCGGCGTCCGGTTCTGACGCGCTTGCCATGCTCGACCGGATGGGTGCGGGGCTCGCGCACGTTCATCTTGCCGACGGCGGTGCGTCGACGCGCGGCGCTTCGCGGACGCCACGTCCCGGGCGCGACGAGCATCTGGTGCCCGGGCGCGGCAACCAGCCCTGCGCGCAGGTGTGCGAACGGCTGGCCGACAGTGGCTTTGACGGGGTCGTCGTCGTCGAGGTGAGCACCCGGCGTTGCCGCACCCGGTACGACCGCACCGCGCTGCTGGCCGAGTCGCTGTTGTTCGCCCGGCTGCACCTGCAACCCACGGCGGATGGTCATCGCCCGGCCTCGCGACCGGACGCGGCCCACTCCCGCTGACCAGTGACGGTCACCTGCGCCGGGCTGTTGGGCGCCGGGCTACCGTCACCGGCATGACACGAATCGCGGTGCTCGGAGCAGGGAAGATCGGGGAAGCGTTGCTGGCGGGACTGCTCGCCGCCGGTCAGCCCGCCGACGAGCTGGTATTCACCGAGCGGCACCCGGAGCGCGCCGCGGAGCTGACCGTCCGGCACGGGGTGGCGGCTCTCGACGTGCCCGCCGCCGCCGAGCGGTCCGACATCATGGTGATCGCCGTCAAGCCGCAGGACATCACGCCGGTTCTCGCTGAGCTGGCGCCCGCTCTGCGACCCGGCACGCTGGTGGTGTCGCTGTGTGCGGGGCTGCCGACGGCGCTGTTCGAGGCGGCGCTGCCGGGCGGGACGCCGGTCGTCCGGGTCATGCCCAACACCCCGATGCTCGTCGGGGAGGCCATGAGCGCCATCTCTGGGGGCACGCACGCGACCGACGACCAGCTCGCGGCCGTCGAGAAGCTGCTCGCGTCGGTCGGTCGCGTCGTGCGGGTGCCGGAGTCGCAGCAGGACGCCGTGACCGCGTTGTCGGGCTCCGGGCCCGCCTACTTCTTCTTCCTCGTCGAGGCGATGATCGACGCGGGGATCCTGCTGGGTCTGCCCCGCTCGGTGGCCGCGGACCTCATCGTGCAGTCGGCGTTCGGCGCGGCCCGGATGCTGCGCGAGTCCGCCGACCACCCGGTGATCCTGCGGGAGGCTGTGACCTCACCGGCCGGCACGACGATCGCGGCGATCCGGGAGCTGGAGAAGCACGGCGTGCGGGCGGCGCTGATCGCCGCGATCGAGGCTGCACATGACCGATCGGTCGAGCTGGGTCGCGCGGCGGAGCGAAGGTGACCCGATCGGGTGAGGGCGCATCACCCTGATGTGCGGCTGATTTCCACTGTTGAGTGGAGCAGCGTGGCACCTTGTCACACTGGCACCGCTAAGCTCTTGGGGAACACCAGGACCCGTGCCCGGTCGTGGAGCCCGGAGGACTCTGGTGCGACCACGAAAGCGGTGATCGGATGCCGTCTGAGCCCCCCGAGATCCACCTCGCCCAGGTGCAGTTCATGACGGTGGCCGAGGTCGCGGCGATGATGCGGGTGTCGAAGATGACTGTGTACCGGCTGGTGCATGCGGGTGAGCTGCCAGCCGCGCGCGTGGGCCGCTCGTTCCGGGTACCCAGGGGTGCGGTGGAGGAGTACCTGCGCAGTTCCTACTTCGACGCCGGCTGATCGGCCGGCACACCCGGACGCCCGCCGTCTCGTGGTCGTCGGACCCGGTAGGCGCGAGGTGGCGTGAACCGGTCGTTAGGATGGGTCATCATCCGGTCGCGCGCCGCGCGCTCGGCTGGCATCTCCACCGCACCAGTGGTCCATCGCGGGCCGCTCCATGAGCAGGAAGGCTGACGCATGGGCTCAGTCATCAAGAAGCGCCGCAAGCGGATGTCGAAGAAGAAGCACCGCAAGCTTCTGCGCAAGACCCGCGTGCAGCGTCGCAAGCTCGGCAAGTGACTCGGCGGCCGGTGTTCATCCACCGGCCGCGACGCAGCCCCTCCCGGGGTTGAAGGCGGTGTCGACGCGTGCTGCACGCGGTGCCGATGCGGTTTAGCATCGGTCACCCGCCGCATTCGAACGCATCTCTGGGGTTGAGCCTGTGACGCCTTCCGTTGTGCTCGTCACCGGGGTCAGCAGGTTCCTCGGTGGGCACCTCGCAGCGCGGCTCGCGACGAACCCCGACATCGACCGCGTCCTGGCCGTGGACACCCTGCCGCCGCCCCGGGAGCTGCTGCGCCGGATGGGCCGCGCCGAGTTCGTGCGCGCCGACATCCGCAATCCGTTGATCTCCAGGGTCATCTCGCAGGCCTCGGTGGACACCGTCGTCCACGCGTCGCTCTCGGCGAACCCCGGTGTGTCGGGTGGCCGCACGACGATGCAGGAGATGAACGTCATCGGCACGATGCAGCTGCTCGCGGCGTGCCAGAAGGCTCCGTCGGTGCGCCGTGTCGTGCTCAAGTCCACCACGGCGGTCTACGGCTCGAGTTCGCGCGACCCGGCGCTGTTCGACGAGACCATGACACCCAAGGACCTCCCGCCCGGGGGCTACGCCAAGGATGCGGTCGAGATCGAGGGTTACCTGCGCGGGTTCGCCCGCCGTCGTCCCGACGTCTCGGTCACGGTGCTGCGCTTCTCCAACATCATCGGACCGGGGATCGACACCGTGTTCACGCGTTACTTCGCCCTGCCGGTGGTTCCGACGGTGCTCGGCTACGACGCTCGCGTGCAGCTGCTGCACGAGGAGGACGCGCTCGCCGTGCTCGAGCGGGCGGCCAGCCAGGAGATCCCCGGGGTCTTCAACGCGGCCGCCGACGGGGTGCTGCTCCTGTCCCAGGCCATCCGTCGGGCCGGACGTATCCCGTTCCCCCTGCCGAGTGTCGTGGTCGGGCCGGTCAGCCGGGTCTTTCGCAGCGCCCGGTTGGTCGACTTCTCCCCGGAGCAGATGCGCCTGCTGAACTTCGGTCGCGTCGTCGACAACAGCAGGTTGCGTGGCACGTTCGGCTTCGTCCCGCGGTGGACCACGATGCAGGCCTTCGACGACTACGTGCGCAGTCGTGCGCTGCGCACGGTGATCGAGCCCGGACAGGTCGACGTGCTGGAGCGCGGCGTGCTCGCCCTCGCCAGGGCCCTGCGATGACAACGCCGCCCCCGGACAGCGCTGGACCGGCTCGACTGCCCGGCCCCCGAGCGCAGGAAGGGAAAGCCGCCATGGCGGAAGCTCGCATCATCCCCCTACACGCCGACGATGCGGGTCCGCGTACCCGTTGGTGCCTCGGTGCGACTCCGCGTGCTCGCCGGGACCCCGCTGCGGAGCCCGAGCTGGAGACGGAGTCCGTGGTCGAGCCCGGGCCCGGTGCCGAGCCGGAACCATGGGCCTGGGAAGAAACGTTGGTCACGGCGCTGGCGTTCCTGCGGCGTCGCCTCGCCGGAGAGTACGTGGTGGACGAGTTCGGTTTCGACGCCGATCTCACCGTCAACGTGCTGCTGCCCGTCTTGCGGCAGCTGTACCAGAGATGGTTTCGCGTCGACGCGATCGGCATGCACCACGTGCCGGCGCAGGGCGGCGCGCTCGTGGTGGCGAACCACTCGGGCACGCTGCCGCTGGACGCGTTGATGGCCGCGGTGGCCCTGCATGACGACCACCCGGCGCGGCGGCACCTGCGGTTGCTGGGCGCCGACCTGATGTTCCGGCTGCCGATGATCGGCACGCTCGCCCGCAAGGGCGGCAGCACGCTCGCCTGCAGCCCGGATGCGGAGCGACTGATGTCGCTCGGTGAGCTCGTCGGGGTGTGGCCGGAGGGCTTCAAGGGGATCGGCAAGCCGTTCCGCGATCGCTACAAGCTGCAGCGGTTCGGCCGCGGGGGCTTCGTCTCGGCCGCGTTGCGGACCGGTGTGCCGATCATCCCGTGCTCGATCGTGGGCGCCGAGGAGATCTATCCCAAGATCGGCGACCTGAAGCCGCTCGCGCGGTTGCTCGGCGCTCCCTACTTCCCGGTAACCCCGCTGTTCCCGCTGCTCGGCCCGCTGGGTCTGGTTCCGTTGCCGTCGAAGTGGTACATCGAGTTCGGCGAGCCGATCAGCACCGGCACGATCGGCGCTGCGGAGGCGGACGACCCGATGACCGTGTTCAACCTGACCGACCAGGTGCGGGAGACCATCCAGCACACCCTCTACCGGCTGCTGAGCCAACGCCGCAACGCCTTCCTGGGCTGACATACAGCGCGCGGTGTTCTATATTGGCACACGTGCCTGACCTCGGTGAACGCATCGCTGCAGCGCGTGGACGCGCCGGGATGACACAGGCTCAGCTGGCGTCAGCCGTCTCCCTGGATCGTTCCGTACTCGCCAAGATCGAGACTGGGCAACGTCGGGTCGGAGCGCTCGAACTCGCCCTTGTCGCTGAAGCACTGGACGAGCGAGTCGAATGGTTCGTGACCGAGGCACCACAGGCGATCGTCTCGCACCGGAACTTGCAGGAGCCCGGTACTCCCAGCCCGAGTATCGATCGGATCATCGAACGCGTCGCTCGCAGCGTGGAGTTCGTCCAGGAGAACGGCGGTCTTGCCCTCGCCACGACCTCCGAGCTCACCCCACCCGCTGGGGTGGGCCAAGCTGAGAAGGCTGCTATCGCGGTGCGGTCGAATCTAGGGCTCAATGCGACCGAACCCGTTCTCGAGATCGCACAGCGAGTCGTCGACCTCGGGCTTCTCGCATTCTCGTTCGATCTCGGAACCGACTCGGCCGACGCCGCCTCGATCCTGCTGGGACACGGGGGGATCGCGGTTGTCAACGGGAGCCTGCACGTCGGTCGGCGACGGCTCGCGCTGGCACACGAGCTCGGCCACTATGTCTTTGCCGATGAGTACACCGTCGACTGGCGGGTTGCCGAGCACGGAGACGAAAGCGGGTGGGAGGCGCGACTCGACCGTTTCGCCCGTGCCGTCCTCCTCCCCGAAGCTGGCCTCATCGCGGAGTGGACACGTCGACGAGACGGCGGTGCCGACGTTCGGACTGCCGCGGTGCAGGTGGCCAGCACTTATCGGGTGGATATGTCCACGCTGGCACGCAGGTTGCAGGAACTGCATCTGGCAGATCCATCCACAGTGTCGAAGGTTCGGGGTACGCGCACGACCAGGGCGGACATTGTGGAACTGGATCTGGTGGTGCCTCCTGAGCTGGAGGCGCCGTCGCTGCCGCGGCCGTACGAGGAGGCCGTACTCCGTCTCTACCGCAACGACCACGTGTCCCCTGAGCGGGCGATCGACCTGCTCTTCGACACGTGGAGCGAGGCCGATCTTCCAGACCTGCCGATGCTTCCCGAGGGCGCGATCTGGAAGTTCGTCTCCTGAATGTCTGATGAGATTCTCGTCTTCGACACCGGCCCGCTTCTGAATTTTGCGCAGAGAAGCTGGCTCGGATTGCTGAAAGCTGTCGTCGGCGATCGACAGGCCATGGTCCCGGACGTGGTAGTCGAGGAGCTAAAGGTGAGTGCGACACGCGGCAGTGGTGGCCGAGCTGTCCTGGATACCAGATGGATCGAACACCGGGAGTTGCGGTCACCGGAGGAGGTCGCAGCGTTTGCCCGATTCAGCGAACGGCTCGTCAGGGGCGACCGTAACCGAGGGGAGGCAGGTGTGCTCGCGCTCGCTCTCACGGTTGGTGGAGTCGCGGTAATCGATGATGCAGCTGGTCGGATGGCAGCGGAAAGGAATGGGATCCGGCTCCGTCCCGCACTGAAATTGTTGCTTGAGGCTGTCGGCAAGGAACTAGTGACTGTCAAACTCGTCTCGCATCTTGCTGATGATCTCCTTGCCAATAGCTACCGCCTGCCGTTCCCGCCGGGCGGGTTCGAGAAGTGGGCGGCCGAGCAGGGGTACACCTAACCGCGCGTGGGATGAAGGCGATCAGCGCTTGCGGTGGGCGATTCCGGCCGCGACGGCGCCCGCGATCGCTCCGGCGCCCAGCACCGACGGGACGCCGATCTTCGCGGCCTTGCGCCCGGTGCGGAAGTCGCGGATCTGCCAGCCCCGCTCCTTCGCGACGTCGCGCAGCCCCGAGTCGGGGTTGACGGCCACGGCCGTGCCGACGGCCGAGAGCATCGGCACGTCGTTGACCGAGTCGGAGTAGGCCGTGCAGCGCCGCAGGTTCAGGCCCTCGCTGACCGCAAGCGCTCGTACTGCGTGTGCCTTCGCCGGCCCGTGCAGGATCTCGCCGACCAGCCGCCCGGTGTAGTACCCGTCGACGCTCTCGGCCACCGTGCCCAGTGCTCCGGTGAGTCCGAGCCGACGCGCGATGATCAGCGCAAGCTCGAGGGGGGTGGCGGTGACCAGCCAGACGCGCTGGCCGGCGTCGACGTGCATCTGGGCCAGCGCCCGAGTGCCGGCCCAGATGCGGTCGGCCATCAGCTCGTCGTAGATCTCCTCGCCGAGCTCGGTGATCTCGGCGACCGGGCGTCCGGCGACAAACGACAGCGCAGTCTCCCGGCCCGTCGTCGTCGTGTAGCTGGTCTCCCGGCCTCCGACCCGGAACTTGAGCTGCTGCCAGGCAAACCCTGCCAGG
Source organism: Mycobacteriales bacterium (assembly GCA_038257875.1). Lineage (GTDB taxonomy): Bacteria > Actinomycetota > Actinomycetes > Mycobacteriales > Pseudonocardiaceae > Pseudonocardia. The sequence continues at coordinate 7,325 of JBBSQN010000015.1, read as the reverse complement.
TCAGCGGTGGTGAAGAACTTCCGCGCGGCGAGCCCGCGGGCGAAGTGGAAGATCGACGCACCGATCATCATCGTGTTGTCGACGTCGAAGAACGCGGCCGCTGTCAGATCGGTCAGGGGGATGTCGGCCGGTCCGCTGTCGCTGGCCGCGACGGCGGCGGCTGCGGCGGCTTCACCCGCTCGGACCGCCGGGTCCCGGTCGGTGACAGCTGCAAGCACCGCAGGTGAGCTGTTGGCCCCCGTCAGCTTCCCGGAGCCGGGCGGCTCGAGGGGCTCACCGGGATTTGGTTCTCCAACCACGTGCGGCCTCCGGTTGCGGGGTCGTGTCGGTCCAGCCTACTGGCGTGGACTCGGTCCCGACTGCACCGGTTCGGCCACCCGAGGAGACGACGAGGCCGCCGCAGGCGTCGTGCCGGCGGCGGCCTCGTGGTCGTTCTCCGGCTGGTCAGCCGAGGGGGATCCCGGGTACGCCCGGCAGCAGCGGTGGCAGGGTGACCGGTGGGAGCACCCCCGGGACCAGGCCTTCGTCCTCATCGGGTGTGGCCGAGGTCCCTTCGGAGCCACTGTCCAGCGGAGTCCCGCCGGTGCCGAGATCGGGCAGCAGCCCGGTGGACCTGCTCTCGTCCTTAGCACGCGGCGCGGTGCCTTGGCGGTTGTCCGCCGCACCCGGGGTGGTCGTGTTGTTCTGCCGGGTACCGGTCGCGGTCGACGCGGCCTCGTTGCTGTCCGCCGAGCTGGCTTCCGGGCTCGCCAGCCGTTGCGTGCAGGTGCCTTCCGCGGGGAGCGGACCGAGGTCATCGACGACGCCGGACGTCACTTCGGTGCAGGACTCGCGCTCTCCGATCGCCTCCGCGCGCTCGCGGAGCCGGTCGAGCAGCTTCAGGGACCCGTCCGCCCCGGCTGCGGCGGGCGTTGGCATGGCCGGGCGCAGCTCGGCCAGCCGGGCAGCCTGCTCCTCCGCCCACGCGCGCAGCTCTGCGCGGCCTGCGCTGCCAGCGTCTTCGGAGGCCATCATCATCCGCGAACCCTCGCCGGTAGCGGCGTCGAACTCGCGCATCGTGGAGCTGATCAACTCGGGATCAGCGGCTGCCTGGGGCTTGTTCGCGACCATCTGCTCCACCTCGTCGAGGCGCGTGGTGGCGAGCTCCAGATGGCGATGGGCCTTGGCCGCGTTGTCGAAGGTGAAGGCGAGTCCTGCTGACTCCGCGGCCCGCTTGACGGCGTAGAGGCTCTCGCCCGGCAGCGCGTCGCGGCTGGCGAACATCCCGGCTCCACCCAGCACGACCATCATGACCATCGCGGCGGTGCCGACGAGAACCCCGCGGCGGCGCAACCCGCGGGCACTGTCGGTGCGCGTGGCTGGCCGACGGGACCTGCCGACCGACCTTTTCGGCATGCTGTGTCGACCGGTTCGGCGGCCCGGACGCGTGGCGGGCGCGACCGTGGTCTCCTCGGCCGCGGGCTTCGGGTCGGCCACCCGGCGTCGCTGGGCGGTGACTGGCCTCAGCCGCGTGGTCACCGCAGGTGCCTCGACGTCGTCAGCCTCGACATCGTCGTGGGCGCTCGGGAAGGTGGGTTCCAGGATCCGACTGAGGGGAGCGGTCTGCTCCTGTGCCGCTGCGGCGTGTCGCCCGTCACCGTGCTGATCCGACTGCTCGGCGAGCACGGCCATGAGCCGCTGTTTGGCGCGCGCCTTCGCCTCAGGGTCCGGCGCGAACGCCGCCCCCCGAGAGCGCAGCATCGCCACGATCTCCAGCTCCTGTGCAAGGTCGTCGTCGACGCTGGCGCCGGGGGGTATCCCCTGCTCCACCGCTGCAGCGAACCGCTCTGCGTCGTTGCCCAGTCCGGCGGGCATGTTGGCCGTCCTCACTGCATCCCTGCGCTGTCTGTCCCCGCGCCGCGGTCGAGAACGGCACGATGTTCGCCCCTACAACGAGCCACCGGCCGATCGGTTACGGGCCAGGAACCGTTCACCGCATCGAGTCGAGCGTTCGCCGCACCCTTCACGGTGGGTGCTTCTGGCGCGACACCGTGCCCGGTCATCGGAGGCCCTCCGGCAGCAACTGGGCGAGCCGCCGGACCGCGCGATGCTGCAGCGCCTTGACCGCGCCCTCGTTGCGATCCATGAGCCGAGCTGTCTCGGCGACCGACATCCCCTGCAGGAACCTGAGCTGGATGCATTCCTGCTGGTCGGGGTTCAGCTTGCCGACGCACCGCAACAGCTCGTCGTTGGTGGCGCCGTCCAGGACCTGCTGCTCGGTTCCGTTCGTGCTGGGCGAGAGCTCGATGATGTCGCTCGTGGTCTGCTCCAGCCGGTACCGGCTGGACTTCACGTGGTCGAAGATCAGGTTGCGGGCGATGGTGACGAACCACGCAGCGATGTCGCGGCCCTGGTAGCTGACCGACGTGATCCGGCGTAGCGCACGGACGAACGTTTCCTGAGTGATGTCCTCGGCGAGGGTGCGGTCACCCATCCGGAACAGGACGTAACGGAAGACCACGTCGTAGTAGCGGTCGAACAGCTCCCCGAAGGCGACCATGTCGCCTTCCTGAGACGACTTGACCAGCGACCAGGCACCGGTCTCGTCCTGGTGCCCGGCCTCGTCATGCCCGGCTTCAGCGTGATGCGCTGCGGGCTCTTCGAAGTGTGCGGTCGCAGTCACGGCCTCGTCCGTGCCGGCACCGGCGTCAACAACGTCGGTGCGGCGGTCGTGGGGAGCGGTCGCCGCCGCGTGGTCGGTTCGGTGCCGAAGCGTACCCGACGGAGTCGACTCGACGGGGCTGTGCGGCCGTTGCCGGGGGAGCGGTGGGCCGGTGGCGGCGGCCGGGCTGGAATGGCCGGGCGGCGCCCCGACGCGGTGAGCGGTGGTCGGGGGCATCTCTACCTCTCCACCCGCCGGGGGGCGGGCGGCCTCGGTGGGGAGCAACCGAGGCGGTCGCATCGGGCGGGTCATGACTCCCGGCTGATCTTGTAACCGTGTCGAACAGGATGCGGTGGGGCGGCTCGCGGCGCGCTGACGGCAACAGGCTGCATGCCAGTCCCTTGGGTGAGTTTCGCGACGATCGGGTGCATCGAGCGTTGAGTCGGCTGAAGCGGTGGGCCAGGAGCATACGACCGGCCCGGTGCGACGAGAACACGCACCACCACTCGCCGGCGGTGGGTTCCGTGAGCGGAGCGCTACGCGCGGTCAACGTCACCGGGTTGAGCAGGCCGGTGGGACCGGAGATCGGCCGGGGTGCGATGAGCGTTCTGGCCAACGCGCCGCTCGGTTCGTGTCAGACTCGTCTACAGACCCCCGGACGAGGACCGGCGTGCCCGGTCGAACAGTGCGAACCGCCGTAGCAGCCCTGGAGAACCGTGGACAGCTCACTGGAGAGTCCCCAGGAGCGGGTGCCTGCGCACCTGGCCGACCTGGTTGTCCGGGCCGCTGCCCAGGTGCCGGATCACCCCGCCATTGTGGATGTGAGCAGCGGATTCACCCTCACCTGGGCCGAGCTGGACAGTGCCATCACGGCCGAGACCGGCCGCCTGCGTGACGTTGGGGTGACTGTGGGTGACCGGGTTGTGGTCCGGCTGCCGAACGGGGCTGGCTTCTGCGTGGCCGTGCTGGGTGCGCTGCGGGCCGGGGCGATCGGCGTTCCGGTGGGCCCGATCGCGGTGACGCGGGAGATGGAGGCCGTGTTCGGGGATTGCCGGCCCGCCGCCGTCGTCGCTGCGGACAGTGACGGCGCGGCGGCGGTCTGCGCGGCGGCGGTGGGAGCCGCGGTGGTTCCACCACCGGACGTGACGGCCCGCACGACCGGTGCCGGCGGTGCTCCGGGAACCGGTGGTGAGGTGGGTCGGGGCGGTGAGGAGATCGCCCTGCTGATGTACACCTCCGGCACGACGGGTCGCCCCCGTGGCGTGCTGCTCTCGCATCGGGCCGTGCTCGCCAACCGTGCCCAGACCGCGGCGCTGCGCCCGGCACCGGTGATCCCGGTGGACCGGGTGCTGCTCTCACTGCCGCTGTTCCATGCCTTCGGCTTTGCGGCCGGGTTCCTGCAGGTGTGCTGGGCCGGTGCCACCGTCGTGCTGACCGAGCGCTTCGACGCGGCGCACGTCGCCGAGACGCTCGTCGAGCATCGGGTGAGCGGGGTAGCCGGGGTGCCGTCGATGTTCCGCTCGCTGCTGGACCTCCCCGTCGGCGTCCTGCGCGCTGCGACGGCCGGTGTCCGGCTGTGCACGTCGGGTGGTGCGCCGTTGCCGGGGCAGTGGCTTGTGGACTTCCGTGTCGCCACCGGCTTGTCGATCTTCGAAGGGTACGGTCTCACCGAGGCCGGGCCGGTCCTGACCAGCACCGTGATCGGCGGTGTCGCAAAGCCGGGCTCGGTGGGTCGGGCACTGCCCGGGATCGAGCTCCAGCTGGTGGACGCCGGGGGCCGCCCGCTCGGCGCCACCTCCGGGCCGGACCTCGACGACGTCGACGAGGACCTCTCGGATCCCGCGCAGGACACCGGACTCGTCGCCGCGCGCGGTGCGAACCTGTTCTCCGGGTACTGGCCCGACGGCGCCGATGGCCCCGATAGCCAGGGCTGGTTCCGCACTTCCGACGTCGGGTTCTTCGATGCCGACGGTGACCTGCATCTCGTCGACCGGACGTCCGACCTGGTGATCGTCAACGGCTTCAACGTGTATCCGCGCGAGGTCGAGCAGGTGCTCGCCGAGCTGCCCGGGGTGGCGGAGGCCGCGGTGCTGGGGGTGCCCGACGACCGGACCGGGGAGGCGGTCAAGGCGGTGCTCGTGCGGGTCGGCGGTGCCGAGCTCACCGTGGACGAGGTGCGCGCACACTGCGTCGAGCGGCTGGCCCGGTTCAAGGTGCCCGCGGCGATCGAGTTCGCCGCCGCGCTGCCCCGCACCCCCACCGGCAAGGTCGCGCGCCGGCAGCTGGCGGGGCAGCCATGACCTCGCGTCCAGCACCGGCGGAGCGCGCCGCGACGCCGCGGGTGACCGTCTACACCCGGGCAGGTTGCCCCGCCTGCGTGGCGGCGGAGACCGACGTCGAACGGATCTGCGGCGAGCTCGGACAGAGCTGGACCGCCGTCGACGTCGACTCCGACGTCGAGCTGCGCGCCGAGTACGGCGACCGGGTACCGGTGATCATGGTCGACGGTCGTGAGCACGGTTTCTGGACGGTCGAGGAACCTCGCCTCCGCGCCGCGCTGGCGCGGTGACCCGACACCGGTCAAAGATCATTCACAGTTCGACGTGAACCGCAACCGCTTTCTGGGCGAAACTCTCCCCATGAGCACGACCACCGCACCGCCGCAGCCCACCCGTCCATCGCGATCCGGTATCCCCCGCGGGTTCGCCGCGCTCCTCGGGCTGCTGGCCGTCGGTGCCGCGATCGGGGTGGGGCACCTGGTGGCGGGCCTCGTGGCGCCGTCGTCCTCGCCGTACCTGGCGGTGGGCGACACGGTGATCCGGTTCTCGCCGCAGTGGCTCACCGAGTTCGCCAAGGCCACGTTCGGCCTGGCCGACAAGGCCGTGCTGCTCACGGGCATGGGTGTGGTCATCGCGGTCGTGGCCGCGCTGGCCGGCCTGGCCTCGCGCCGACGCTCGACCCCCGGGGTCGCGGTGGTGGCCGTGCTCGGGGTTCTCGGGGTGCTCGCGGTGCTCCTCGCCCCGGTGTTCGCGCCGCTGGGCCTCATCGCTCCGGTCGTGTCGCTGGCCGTGGGCGTCGGGGTGTTCGGTTGGCTGCACGCGCAGGCGCTGCGCACCTACGACGCGGCGGAGCCTGGTTCACCCACGCAGGTGTCGCGGCGCAACGTCCTCATCGGGTCGTCGGCGGCGGTGGGTGTGGCGTCACTCGGCGCCGGCGCTGGCGGTCAGGCGCTCGTCGGTGGGGTCGAGGACTCCCGCGGGACCGTCACCGAACAGCTGGCGCAGGCCCGGTTGGCCGAGCGCGCCCCGGCGATCCCCCCGGACGCGGCGTTCCCCGAGCTGGGCACGCCGACGTTCCTCACGCCGAACCCCGACTTCTACCGGATCGACGTGGCGCTGCGGATCCCCAGCCAGGCCGCGGCCGACTGGTCGATGCGCATCCACGGCATGGTCGACAAGGAGGTCACCCTGACCTTCGACGATCTGCTCAAGCGTCCGCTCGTCGAGCGGACGATCACGATGACCTGCGTGTCCAACGAGGTCGGCGGCAACCTCATCTCCACGGCGAACTTCGTCGGCGTCGACCTGCGTGAGCTGCTGCTCGAGGTGGGTCTGCGTCCCGAGGCCACCCAGCTCTACACCACCAGCATCGACGGCTGGTACACGAGCACGCCGACGGACGTGGTGATGCAGGAGGGTCGGGACGCCCTGTTGGCGATCGGGATGAACGGCGAGGCGCTGCCCCCCGTGCACGGCTTCCCGGTACGCATGGTGGTACCCGGGCTGTACGGTTACGTCTCTGCGACTAAGTGGATCACCGACATGGAGGTCACGAGGTTCGACGCCCCGGGGAAGCAGAGCTACTGGCTGGAGCGCAACTGGGCGGAGCGGGCGCCGATCAAGACCCAGTCTCGCATCGACAGCCCGCGCGGGTTCGCCTCCGTGCCTGCTGGCAAGGTCACGGTGGCCGGGATCGCGTGGTCGCAGCCGACCGGGATCAGCAAGGTCGAGGTGCGTATGGACGGTGGTCCGTGGCAGCAGGCCGAGCTCGCCACCGAGGTGAACCTCGACACGTGGCGCATGTGGCGCACCGAGTTCGACCTGGCGCCGGGCAGCCACACCGTGCAGACTCGCGCCACCGATCGTAACGGTGTCACGCAGACCGAGATGCGCGCCGATCCGATCCCGGATGGCGCCTCGGGATGGCCAGCCACTATCTTCACCGTCGCCTGAGCCGTTCGTCCCATCCTGCTGGCCTGATCAGCTGACCGTTGATCTACAGTGGATGATCGAAGAGGCGTACCGAGGCCACTGTGGCCGAATCGTTACGTCTCACGACTGAACCACCTTTGGCGCGAAGCCGAAGGAACTGATGTCAGGTCCGGATCTCCCGGACCGAAGTTCGAGGAGGAACATCCGTGCGAAAGATCCAGCGACTGGCCGCCGTGGGCGCCATGGCGGCCCTGACCGTGGCACTGGGGGCCTGCGGTGGCACCGAGACGCCGACCACCACCCCGGAGGCCCCGGAGACCACCTCCGAGGCAGCCGCTCCCACCTCCGACGCCGCTGCCGGTGGCGACGGTGTCACCACCAACGACGACGTCTTCGGCTCGGCTTGCAGCATGCTGCCGCAGGGCGACGAGCCCGGGTCGCTCGACAGCATGGGCCCGCAGCCGGTGGCCAGT
>JBBSQN010000014.1:0-57731 GCA_038257875.1 Mycobacteriales bacterium | reverse complement strand
GTGGCGTTCAGCCCCGACGGCACCCAGCTGGCCACCACCGGCGGCGGTGGCACGGTGCGGTTGTGGGATGTGGCCAGCCGCCAACCCCTCGGTGAGCCCCTCACCGGCCACACCGGCCCGGTCTGGGGTGTGGCGTTCAGCCCCGACGGCACCCAGCTGGCCACCACCGGCGGCGATGGCACGGTGCGGATGTGGGCGAGACCGGAAACGTGGGTGGATTACGTATGCGAACTCGCGGGCCGTAATCTCTCCCGAGATGAGTGGGACCGCTACATCGAGGCGACGCCGTATGTACGCCAATGCGCGCAGTATCTCTCAGGCCTCGGCACCGATCCCGATGCGCCGGTAGCCGTCTACCCCGCGCATCCGTGATCATTTTTTCAGCAGCCCAGGGAGTACTGCCGACCCTGCCACTGGTTTCTTCCAACCTGACCACGGCCACGGCGGGATCGGGGTGTCGGGGGTTGTCCCCGATCCCGCCGTGACCTTCAGCCGACCGCGCGCCCACAGCTACCCGGGGGAAGGGGAGCCTGGTCGTCGTCCGGTCGGAGCCTTAGCAGCACGCAGGACACGACGCCAGGCCCGGCAGACCCAGGGGACGCCGTTGCGCTGCCGGCTCGGGCTGGACGTGCTCGCCGTCAGGATCGCCCGGCAGTCACGGCACCGTTTGCCGGGCGGGGTCATCATCGACGTCGCCAGTACCTGTGCTCCGCACAGCGCGTCGTACACCCGGTCCGTGCCACCTGCCCGGCCGCCATCGCCTCGGCGGTCACCAGATGGTCGAGCCCGTCCGCGGCGCAGGTCATGGACAGCAGCCAGTCATCGCTGGGCGTGGTCATCGGCCACTCCGAGACAGGCCACCGATCTTGGCGGGAACCCGCCGACCGGACATCGCGCGGGCCCATAGACCGGAATCTCGTTGCCAGCCAACTCCGGTCAGGATCGTCCGGAGCCGGATCTGGTTGCGATGGCGGCTCCTTCTCTCCCTCTGACCCGGACGTGTTCGGGACGCTGCGTCGAGCGTTAGTCTGCGTTCTGCCACGTCGGCAGCATCGCTGGTGGTGGACGGGTTGTGAATGGGTTCGATGTTGCGGCAACAGAGGGCAACACCCGGAAGGGGGTTCGGCGTGGCAGGAGATCCGGAGGCGGTCGCCCGGCGGTTGTTGGGTGTGGTGCTGCGTCATGTCCGCACCGAGGCGGGCCTGTCCCTGCGTGACTTGGGCAAGCGCTGCCATCACGACTACAGTCGGTTGTCGCGGATGGAGACCGGGGAACACCTCGGTGACCCGGCGCTGCTCGCCGAGATCGACCGGATACTCGGCGCGGGCGGCTTGCTGACGACCCTGCGCGCCGCCGCGGACCTACCCTCGGATCCACCCGGCCCGGTCCTCGCGGCGCCTGCGGTGGGTATGGGACATGCCGGGGACGGTGCGGCCGTCATGCTGGAGATGCGGACGACCGACGGAAGGAGCGTGCGAGTGTCGATCCCTCGGCGTGAGTTCGCCCAGTTGCTCGCCAGCGGCGCGCTGGGCACCCTGCTGCCCGCGGGGGTGCTCACTCTCGGCGAGGCCGATCGGCTGGCCACGGTCATGGCCCAGCCCAGTCGGGTCGATCCGCAGGTCATCGGCTACTTCGATCGGCTGCTCATCGAGCACTACACCGCTGACCAGATCCTCGGCCCGCACCAGCTCCTGGGCCCGGTCCTGGCCCAGCTGGACATGCTCGATGCGCTGCGTAGACACGCCCGCCCTCCGGTGGCCACGCCGCTGTTGCGGATGCTCGCCCGGTACGCCGAGTTCGTCGGCTGGCTCCAGCAGGACGCTGGTGATCTGCCCGCCGCGATGTACTGGTCTGACCGGGCCAGCCAATGGGCCCAGTCCGCCGGCGACTACCAGATGGCTGCCTACCTGCTCATCCGCAAGGGCAACATCGCTTACCTGGCCGACGACGCCCACACCGTCATCGAGCTGGCCACCGCCGCCCAGGACGCTCCCGGTGACATCGATCCGAAGATCACCGCTCTGGCCGCCCAGCAAGAGGCCCGCGGCTGGGCGATGATCAACGACGGCGACCGCTGCCGCCGCAAGCTCGACACCGCCGCCCACCTGCTGAGTACCTCTCCCGACGGAGGCGAGCCCACCACAACCGTCTACATCCAGTACTACGACCTCGGCGTTCTGGAGGATCAGTCCGCCACCTGTTTCCGCAGCATTGGCCGAGCCGAAGACGCCGTCGCCATCTTCGAACGCAGGATCGCTGACAGCCTCGACGCCAACCTGCACCGTGACCGCGGCTACCAGATGGCCAAGCTCGCCAACACCGTCCTCGCCACCACGCAACCCGAACCGGAGCGCGCCGCGCAGCTCGGCCTGGCCTGCGTGGACCTGTCCCGCCAGACCGGGTCGGCCCGCATCGGCAAGGAACTGGGCACCCTCGACGCCACACTGACAGCCCGCTGGCCCGACCAACCCGACGTCCGCGCCTTCCACGAGGCCTTCACGGCGGCCAGGCCTGCCGGGAGCTCACCACGGCCACCGACCATGCTGATCACCTGAGCGGTCGCAGCGAACCGGCTCGCGTGGCTGAGTCGGCTCCTACGTGGCCAGGAGGTCGAGGGCTCCGGTGAGCTGACGGCGAAGGACCATGATGTGTCGCGGATCGGTGTCGGGTGTGTCGATGCCGCCGGCGCCGCAGTCCAGCAGCCAGTGTGCCGCCTGGACCCGGTGCCAGCCCAGTGTCCAGCGTTCGGCCGGCAGGCCACCGCGATCGGTCATGGCGTCCGGGTGGCCGCCGTGGTGGACGTACTGCTCGATGAGCCAGCGGGTCCGTGCCGGGTTCGCGGGTAGGCGCAGGCCGGGCCAGGCCGCGAGGTCCAGCAGGCCGGATCCGATGAACGCCATCGCGAGGTCGAGCAGATGCCGCCCGGTGGCGCCGATGTGCACGGCTGTCGGATGCAGTTCGCCGTGAAGCTGGCCGAACGGGGGTCTCTCGGCACCTGCCGCTCGGGCCTCGGCCATGCGGTCGAGCCGGTGGAGCCGGCCAGCAAGATCATCGGTATTGGCGAAGCGGCCGGCGGCTCGGAGCTGGTCCAGGCAGGCCAGAGCCCGGCCGGGCAGCGCGGCGAGGTCGGTCTCGCCCAATCTGTCGAGCCAGGGGGCCGGTGTGACGGTGTGCAGGTGGGCGGCGACCGCCGCCGCATCGTGTTCGGTCGGCTCCCGGACCGGCGGGCCGAGGTCGTGCAGGATCATGCCCAGCATCCCGTCGAGCGTCATCGCCGCGCGCACCTCGGGCACCGGCACGCCCTGCGCGGCAACCCAGGTGAGCACCCGGTGCTCGCCGGTGAACGGCGGCAGGGCGTACTTGAAGATCACGCTCGCCCCGTTCCCACGCAGGCGTTCGACGCCGGACAGTCGCCACACGCGAATCGCCTCGCGCACCACGCCCGTCGCCGGGAGTCCGACCTGCGCGGCGAGGCGGCGACGGAGGTCGTCGACGGTGGTCGGGTTCACCGGCCGTGCACCGCGTCCACCAGCGCGGTGAGAACCCGGTCGAGGTGGCTGTTCATGCTGGTGGGCACGATGCCGACGCTGGCGCGTACGATGTCGGCGAAGTGCGGCAGTAGCCGTACCAAGCCGGGGCGCACCGCGAAGAAGCCTTGCGGATCACCGGAGCGCTGCGCGCGCCGCCGCAGCGACGTCAACGCCACGATCTTGTCGGCGCTGGAGGCCAGCGCCACCGGTACGTCACCGAGGGTGACGGTCGGGTTCGCGCTGTCCATGGCGAGGTGCTCGGCCTCCAGCGCCCGCACAATCCGCACGACCTCCGGTCCGTACCGCTCGCCGAGCAACCCGTCGAGGTCGACCTCGGGAGGTGCGAGATCCGGGGCGTCGTGCAGCAGCACGGCGGCGACCAGCTGCGGATCCGCGGTAGGGACGTGCTCCCCGAGGACTACCGCGACCCGCGCGGCGTGGGCCAGCGCGGGTCGCTCGTCGATGACGTGGCCCGCGCACCACTGCCGGGCGTCGTCCAGCGCGGCCGTGATCAGTGGGTGCCGAGGCGGCGACAAGATGGTCACGGGGTGCGTCTCTCCCGTACTCTGGGTGACATGGCGGAGCCGCTACCTTCCTGGTGTGCGGATAGCTGCGTGGTCTGTCCCGCCCGGAAGTTGGCCCCTGGCGAGTTCGACGTTCTCGATGCCGTGGCCCGCGACTACCGCCTGAACAGGGCGATCGGATGGCGGGTCGACGACGACGGCAACGCGGTGTGTGTCCACCCCTACCGGATCGGGATCCCGGTCGGCCGCTACGTCTCGAAGCACGCGCCGCCGCCCGAACCGTCGGCGGCTCGTCCGCAGCCGGCGCCGGTGGCGCTGGAGCTGCCCGACGAGGTGACCGATCTGGAGGCCTGGCTCATCGCCGTGCTGCGCACGGCCGAGCCGGAGGACCTCCTCGGCGCGATCGACCGCGCCGAGGAGGCTGCGAGCAAGCGCTTCGCACCCGACGTGGTCACCTCGGCGCTGCGCCAGGTGCTGTCCTACGAACTCGCCCATCGCGACTGACCTGGTGGACCGCCGGCACGCGTCTCGAAGTCGAAGTCGTGGCTGCGTCCGTCCGGTCCGAGGCCGGCCTGCTTGTAGTGTTCGTTGAGGATCTTCAGCCGGCGGCCGACCTCGTGGACATCCAGCCAGTAGCGCAGTGGCTGCGCACCCCATCCGGCCGCCGCATAGTAGCTGTCGGTGATGCAGCCGCGGTTGTAGTCGAACCGTTCCAGCTCGGTGGCGTGCGGAAACAGCACGTCGAGGTCGGCCTGTATTCGGGCCAGGACCGTGGCTTGCGCCAGCACCGCGTGCACCATCTCGTCCACGGGTGCGGGCACCAGCAGCTCGGCGGCCTGCTCGTCGCCGCCGGTCAGCTCGTAGACAGCCGCCTTGAGCGCGAGGACTCGGAGGGCCTCGGTCAGCAGCGGGTCGGCGTCGCGTTCCAGCGACCACCGGCTGATTAGCGGGTACCCGGTGAACGTGGCCCAGCACGTGGAGTACCCCATGGAGGAGTTGCGTAGCCGCTCGTAGCCGGGGTGGTCGTGCATGGCGTCGAGGATCTGCGCAGCCCGGGGACCAACCAGCGTCGGCTCCGGCATCGTCGTCATGATCATGGAATCGGCCTTTCCGTGAGGTGATTGGGTGGCGTAAGGTCAGCTGGCCGGGTTGCGGACAGATGGTCACGACATTCTGGCCGGATATAGCAGATCTTCCAGTGCGGAAGGTCGATGATGTCGGCGTGATCATCGTTGTCTCTGGGCGCGCCGTACGTGTCAGGTCGTTCGTCAGCCAGCGTTGCATGAGAACAGCCAGCCTGCTCGATGCAAGCCACGTCAGGGCTGGTCGGCCTCGGCTCATACCGCCCGGCATCCGGATCTCTATCCGCACCCGAGACGGCGCGAGGGGTCAGACGAGTTCGACCGCGCAGAGGAGTCCGGCTGCCTTACTCAGTCGGGTATCGCCGGTGAGCAGCGGCGCGCCCAAACGCACGGCGAGGGCGACGTAGAGCGCGTCGTAGAAGCTGAGGTTCTCCCGCCACGTCCATGCCAGCTGCGCGAGCGGCCCGGCGTGCGGATAGCGGTGGTCGATGAGGGTGCGCGCGGCCCGCAGTGCGGTGTGGGCCTCCTCGGCACTGATGATGGCGGCCTGTTCGTGGCGGCGTAGCACGTTTCCGACTTCGGCGTCGATCAGGTGCGGGGCGTGTCGGCGCATGTCCGGCAGTCGAGCGCGCAGCGCCTGCGCGGGGGCGGTCTTACCGTTCAGGGCCAGCACGAGCGCCGACGCGTCGAGGACGTAGTCGTTCACCGGCGGTCGGTGTCGAGATCGGCCAGGATGGACTCGTGGGTCGGGCCGGGGGTGTCGCTGGCTGTCCGGACGGACTCCATGATCGCCAGTACCTCGTCCGTGGTGGGGTGACCCGCGAACTCGACCACCCAGTCCCGCATGTAGGACTGGATGGACCGGCCCGCGGCGCGGGCACGCTTGCGGATCACCTCGTAGGCGTCCTCGGGGATGTCGCGAATCTGAATCGTCGCCATAGCGCTAGAGTAGCGCTATGGCGCTTTGCGGTGCTTCGCCAATTCAGCCGCTGCAGTACCCCTCGCGGCGACCCACGCCAGAGGTGGCCGACTCGGATTGGCGAGGACGTCAGTCGTGAGCCAGGATGTTGATCACGTGACCGTCGGGGTCCCTGACGAAGAACCTGCGTACGCCCCAGGCTTCGTCGGTCAGCTCATGCACGATCTCGGCCCCGACTGCCTGCGCGGCCTGGTACGCCGCGTCCACGTCGTCGACCTGGATGGACGCTGCCGGGACGACAGGTGCCGTCGCGTCGTGGGTCATGACGCTCAACTGCACGTCGGGTCGCTGAGGTTCGGCCAGCGTCACGATCCAACCGTGATCCATCACGACCTGCAGCCCGAGCACCTGCGTGTAGAAGGCCGTGGCCTGCTCCAGCGACTTGCTTTCGAGGTCCGGGACCACGCGCCTGACCGCCATGCTCCACAGCGTAGCTGGACTGTCGGTGCTCTCCGATCCTGCGGAACCTGGCGTCCTCAGCGGCAGCCGCTGGGCGGACATGACCGGCTTCCTGGCCGCCACCGGCCCAACCGTCGACGTCGAGCAGCCAGGCAACGCCCGCGTTGGCCCCTCGGCATGTTCAGCGCAGCGGCAGGTACCGGACGCGGACCGCTTGTGGGGTGAGCACGACGAATGCCCCGGCGGTGAGCGCGGGCACCACCGCGGAGGTGAGGTTGGCGAGGAGCAGGGCGGCGACGTCTGCCGCACGGACGACGTCTGGCAGCTGTCGCAGGAGGATCACCGACGGTTCGACGGCGTGGGTGAGTGCAAGCTCGCGCCCGAAGTCGCCTCGGTCGGCGGTGATGAGTATTGACCCGTCGACGGCTGCCTTGGCGAGCACGTCCCGGTCGCTAGCGCCGGTCATGCCATGGTCGCGTACGTGGCTCGAGTGGTGCCCAGCTGCGATCAGGAGTGTGCACGTTCGGGGCGACAGGTTCTCATCGACCAACGAATCTCACGCAGGCGGCCGCGGCGGGTAGTAGTGTTCGGCGAGCGCCTCAGCAGCATAGCTCAGCGCCGCGGGGATGTCGTCGGGCTGCAGATCGGGATGCTCGTCGATGATGTCGTCGACGCTCATCCCTCCCGCGATCATGCGCAGTACGGTGACGACGGGAAAGCGAAGGCCCCGGATGCAGGGCTGGCCGTCCATCTTGTCCGGCTCGATGGTGATGCGGTCATGTATCGACGCGGTCACGCGCGATCACCTCACATACTCATGCTGGTGTCGTCACTGTAGAGCACCCTCGGCGGGCTCCGGCTGTGCCGGTGTGCACGCCGCGCTCGATGTGGAGAACGAGGCTGTCGTAGGGGAGGCCTCGCCCGTCTCGCCCAAGCCCACCACGCTGAGCAGCGTACGCAGCGTGCCACGTTTCGCGGTGCTTCACGGTGCAGCAGTAGGCCGATCGGGCTGGTTGGTGACGGCGGGTGACCGCTCGGTACCGACTTGAAGATCACAAAGACCGTCGCGCACGCCCGGCGAGAAGGTGGTGTGACGACGGGTATCATGGTGACTGGATGAGTCCGATGAGGTTACCGTCTGTGTCGGCCACCGATGCGATCATCCTGCCGCGCCGACATCTGCGATCGCTTGCCGCGCTTCGGCACCGGATTCGAGGAGGAGCTGCAGACTCTCCTCGATGTCGTCAACGTGACAGTAGCCGACAGGCCCTGTCATGCCATGACTGTGGCCGTGGGGATCCAGGCCTACCTCGTGGTCGCCGACACGGAACCCGGCGTAGAAAGCCTCGTCCGTGTACGGCGCTACCTCAAGGAAGGTGCTGTACAGCGTCTTCGCTCGAGCCACGTTCTTGACGGGATAGATGACTGTTTTGATACCTGAGGTCATGAAGAACTCCGCACTCGTCGTGTCACACCGGTTGGGTTTCGATCGTCAGGACTATGACGGAACGCGAGCGGAGGATGTGACCGTGGCGAGAGCGACTGGCTGGCGCAGCGGTTCGAAGCCAACCGCACCCACCTGCGGGCCGTGGCCTACCGGATGCTCGGCTCGTCGAGCGAGGCGGACGACGCCGTCCAGGAGACCTGCCTCCGGTTGTGCCGCTCCGACGCCAGCGGCGTGGAGAACCTGGGCGGATGGCTGAGCCCGGGTGTCGCTGGACGTGCTGCGCTCGCGCACGTCACGGCGTGAGGAGCCGCTGGGTGCCCACCTGCCCGACCCGATCGTGAGCCGCGCAGACGGGATCGACCCCGAACACGAAGCACTGCTGGCCGACTCGGTCGGGCCCGCGCTGCTCGTCGTACTCGACACGCTGGCTCCCGCCGAACGGCTCGCCTTCGTGCTGCACGACCTGTTCGCCGTGCCCTTCGACGAGATCACTCCCGACGCCTTCCTCACTGCCTCGCGTGATGGTGACTTCGACGCGCTTCTCGCCGTGCTCGACCCCGACGTCGTGCTCCGAGCCGACAGCACAGCCGTGCACGCGGGCGCGTCGAGGAAGGTCTGCGGCGCGCTGGCCGGGCACCGTTCCGCGAGAGGACGCAACACCATGCAGCAGAAGATCACCCCGAACCTGTGGTTCGACACCGAGGCCGAGGAGGCTGCGGGCTTCTACACCGCCGTCTTCAGGAACTCGCGCATCGTGAACGTCACCCACTACACCGAGGCCGGGCCGCGACCTGCCGGCACGGTGATGACCGTGGAGTTCGAGCTGGACGGTCAGCGGTTCGTCGGCATCAACGGCGGCCCCCAGTTCACCTTCGACGAGGCCGTCTCCTTCCAGATCGACTGCGACACCCAGGACGAGGTCGACTACTACTGGGAGCGGCTGTCCGAGGGCGGGGAGGAAGGGCCGTGCGGTTGGCTCAAGGACAGGTACGGCCTGTCCTGGCAGGTCGTACCGGCCGGGATGGAGGAGTTGGTCGCCGATCCGGACCCGGAGCGGGCTCAGCGTGCGATGCAGGCGATGTTCGGGATGAGCAAGCTCGACATCGCCGCGTTGCGCAGCGCGGCCGACGGCGTCCCGACGACCTGATCGACGCCGCAGGTCGCCCCGAACCAAGCCTGTTCAGGCCTGCCGACCGTCCCCGTAAGCGACATCGGTCAGCGGTACCTGGCAGTGTCGGGAGGTTTGCCGGGGTCTTGGACTTCGACGAGGTAGCGCCACGCGTCGGGGGCGCTGCCATCGACGTCGACGAACCCGTACTCCTGCGCGAGCTGCCCCGAGGACAGGGACGCCTGGTTCCACCGGGCGTGGTCGGGGTCGGCGGCGAGGGCGGCGACCGCGCGTCCGGTGAACGTCGGTGTCTCGGAGATGCCGAAGTGCCCGGGGTCGGGGTACGGCGGCGTGACGGGGCGGGCGAGGACGTCACGCCAGTTGGCTTCGGTTACGCCGTAATTGTCGAGCATCATCTCCGAGCGCATCCACCCCGGCGTCAGCGCTACCGCCGTGCAGCCGAAGGCGGCCAGCTCGTGGCCCTGGCTCCACGCCAGGCGCAGCACCGCGGTCTTGGCCAGGTCGTAGAACGCCGACACCCGGTAGTGGCCGGCGTTGTAGTCGGCGGTGCCGTCGGTCATCTCCACCACCAGGCCACCCGGGCGGCGGATAAGCAGCGGCAGAGCGTAGTGGCTGGTGATGAGGTGGGTGTCGACGGCCAGGTGTAGCAGGCGCAGGCCCTTGTCCAGGTCGTGCTCCCACAGCGTGGCGTCCCAGTCGAAGAGGATCTCGCCGCCCCAGATGTCGTTGACCAGGATGTCGAGGCGGCCATGGTCGGTGTCGATCCGGTGGACCAGGGCCGCCACCTGATCGGCTTCGAGGTGATCCACCTGGAGTGCGACGCCCGTTCCGCCCGCGGCCTCGATCAGCTCGCCGGTCTCCTCGATCGTCTCCGGCCGGTTGTACTCCGACCGCGACGAGCGGGTGCTCCGGCCCGTGGCGTACACCGTGGCGCCAGCTCGGGCCAGCTCCACAGCAATGGCCCGCCCGGCACCCCGCGTCGCGCCGGCAACCAGGGCGACCTTCCCCGTCAACGGACCAGTCATCGCGTCACCGCCGTTGTCCTCTGTTGTCGATGGCCATCTTCGCAGCCGGCGCGAGCGGCTCCACGGCCGGTCGCGCGGCACCGAGGGTGGCGACGGCGGTGTCGGTCCATGGCCCGGTGGTGAGGACGACGACGTGCTCGATACCGAGGGCAGCGAGATCGGCGCAGCGACGGGTGAACGCCTCGGGTGACTCGTCCGCGGCCCACCGGGTGCTGGCGGTCTTCTCGATATCGTCGTAGGGACACCCCACCGTGGCGCAGTGCTCGGCGAGGACGGCCAGCTTGCGTCGGATCGTCGCGCCGCCGTCGGGAATGTCGAACACGTTGCACGCGTCGGCGTACCGGGCGACCAGCCGCAGCGTCCGGCGCTCTCCGGCGCCCCCGACCAGGATCGGCGGGTGTGGCGGGGTCACCGCGTTCGGGCTGTTGAGGGGGCGCCCCAGGTGGTGGCGGGCGCCATGAAAGGCGGTGTCGTCACCGGCCCACATCTGCGCGGCGAGCCGCAGGGTGTCCTCGAGCCACTCGAACCGCTCGGCGGTCGGGGGCAGCGCCAGCCCCATCATGTCGGCCTCGGCCTGGTGGTATCAGCGCCACCGACCAGCACAGGAGCCAGCCCGTCTCGGCGAAGGTGGCGGGTTTGCGCAGCGACACAGGCCCGGTCCACGGCCCTCCGGTGATCACCAGTGCGGTGATGTGGGCGAGCATGGTGACCAGCAGGACCGTGCCGGTCAGCCACAGGATGCGGGGCCAGGCCGAGCCGGTACCGGAGCCGTCGCGCTGGACGCGGGGCGCGCCGCCCGTGGCTGCCGCGGTCGTCGGTGGTGTGACGGAGGTCGGGTGCTTCACGGTGCGCTCCTCTCGGATGGGCCGGCCCGGTTCTCCGGAGTCAGCTCGCGACGGGTGGCGACCCGGGGCCGCGGCGGGACCGGTGGCGGGGCAGCAGGAAACCGGCCACGACCAGCCAGACCAGGCCTGGGAAGCGGGCGATCGGCAGCAGCACGGCGGCCCCGTCCCAGATCAGGGACACGGTGGCGACCTCCGCGACGACCGCGATGACCAGTCCGGCGACCGCGACCGGCCGCGGCAACAGTCCCAGCAGCAGGCCGGGCACCGCGATCCCGGCGATCAGCAGTCCGAGGAACACCACATGGGCGACACCGCCGGTGAGGAAGGACAGGTCATGCAGGGCGCGGATCAGGGGCAGGTCCGCGCGCACGGCCGGACGGGAGAGCACCCACGCCAGCAGCGCCGACACGGTCAGCATCGCGGCGCTGAGCACTCCGCCGGCGAGCGCGATCGTCGCCCCGGGCGCGGTGCCGCCGAGCGTCCGCAACCGGGAGCTGACCGTCGCTGCGAACAACGCCAGCGGGACCGCGGAGCCGAACAGGAAGACCGCGCTGGCGCGCACCGCGTCCGGCTCCCGGGTGAAGTACTCCGCGATCGTGGCGGGCTCGGCGAACGGCGACGGGAAGACCCCGCCCAAGGTTGCGCTGACCACGATGCCGGCCACCACCAGCAGCAGTGAGATACCGGCGAGCAGAGCCGGCGGTGGGCCGCCCTGCGGTCGGGCCCGTCGTACGGCGGACTCGGTGGTCGTGTTCGTCATCGTTCGCTCTCCCTCGACGTCGTGGTCGGTAGGCACACCACGAACTTAGGAGTCGAATCGTTCGATGTCAATGAGTTAGATGTCGATGTGTTTGTGTTAGGGTCCCGGCCGTGCCCAAACCCGCCCAGCAGCCGATCGGCCTGACCTTGACGCGGACTGCCAAAGCCGTGAGTCGCGCGTTCGACGCCCGGCTCACCGAGGCCGGCGGGTCGTTGCCGGTCTGGCTGGTCCTGCTCTCGCTACGCACCCAGCAGCTCGGCACCCAGCGGCAGCTGGCCGAGGCCGTCGGCATCCAGGGCGCCACCCTGACCCACCACCTCAACGCGATGGAGGACGACGGCCTGGTCACCCGGCGCCGCGACCCCGCCAACCGCCGAGTGCACCTCGTGGAGCTCACACCCGCGGGGGAAGCGCTGTTCGACCGGCTCCGCGCAGCCGCCGTGGCCCACGACGAGCGCCTGCGAGCCGGGCTCACGCCCGACGACCTGCAGCGCCTCGAGGAGCTGCTCGACCGGATGCACGGCAACGTCACCGGCCGTCGCGAATCCGTTCCGACGACGTGACGGTCCACCCCGACAACGTCCAGATCACGATAGCCGGCTGCGGGCTCCGCCGAAGCCAAGAAATCTTGGTACGCGGCCGTGTCCCGTGATGAAGCAGTACCTGCTCAGCATGTATCAGCCCGATGGCGAGCGCCCGCCGCCCGAGGTCCTGGACAGGGTGATGGCCGACATCGACGCCCTGCGCCGGGAGCTGATGGACACCGGCGCGTGGGTCTTCGGCGGGGGCCTGCACTCCGCGAGCACGGCCACCGTGGTGCGGTTCCGCGACGGCGACATGCTCACCACCGACGGGCCGTTCGCCGAGGGCAAGGAGCACATCGGCGGGTTCATGATCATCAAGGCGCCTGATCGACGCCGCGCTCGAGTGGGCCCGCAGGTACGTTCAGGCGACCACCCTCCCGATCGAGGTGCGGCCGTTCCAGAAACGAAGCCGAGGACTGACACGTCCGATGCCGGCTCTCGCCCCGTCCGAGATCGCCCGCGTGTTCCGCGAGGAGTACGGGCGCGCGGTAGCCGTCCTGGTCCGCGTCTTCGGTGACATCGACGTCGCCGAGGAGGCGGTCCAGGACGCGTTCACGGCGGCCGTGCAGCGGTGGCCGTCCAGCGGGCTGCCGCCGAGTCCGGCCGGGTGGATCGTCACCACGGCCCGCAACCGCGCGGTCGACCGCCTTCGCCGAGAGTCCACTCGCGAGGACCGGCACACCCAGGCCGCCCTGCTCCACACCCGCGACGTACCGGCCGAGGAGGTCGCCGTGCCTGCCGGCACTGGAGGTACCAACACCGTGCGCGACGACCGGCTGCGGCTGATCTTCACCTGCTGCCACCCGCGCTCGCCACCGGCGCCCAGGTCGCGCTGACGCTCCGACTTCTGGGCGGGCTCACCACCGCGGAGATCGCGCGTGCCTTCGTGGTGTCAGAGCCGACCATGGCCCAGCGGCTGGTCCGGGCCAAGGGCAAGATCCGCGACGCGCGGATTCCGTATCGGGTGCCGAACGACTCCGATCTCCCCGGCCGCCCACGGCCCGTGCTGGCGGTCGTCTACCTCGTCTTCAACGAGGGGTACACGGCGACCTCGGGCGACCGGCTCGTCCGCGACGACCTGTGCGCGGACGCGATCCGACTGGGACGACTCCTGGCCGAGCTCATGCCTGACGAACCGGAGGCCATGGGGCTGCTGGCGCTCCTGCTGCTCGTCGAGTCGCGCCGGCCCACGCGCGCCACCCCGGACGGCGACCTGGTGTTGCTGGCCGACCAGGACCACAGACGCTGGGATCGCGGCCTCATCGCCGAGGGCCAGGCGATCGTGCGGCAGTGCCTGCGGCGCGACCAGCCCGGTCCCTACCAGGTCCAGGCTGCGATCAACGCTGTGCACAGCGACGCGCCGGCCGCGGCCGCGACGGACTGGTGGCAGATCGTGGCGCTGTACGACCAACTCCTCGCGCTCACCCCGAACCCGGTGGTGGCGCTGCACCGCGCGGTCGCGGTGTCCGAGGTCGAGGGACCGTACGCGGCACTCACCCTCGTCGACGGCCTCAGCCGTGGTGCTGATCTCGGCGGCTACCGACTGTTCCACGCCATCCGCGCCGACCTGCTCCGGCGCCTCGGCCGAGATGCCGAGGCGGCGCTGGCGTACGAGGCGGCGCTCGTCCGCACCGAGAACGCAGCTGAGCGCGACTTCCTGCAACGCCGCCGGGAGTCGCTAGCCCGGGCATGATGATCGAGCAGCGACACCTCGCCGGGCGTCGAGTCCAGCCGATCCCCTACCGGCATTCTTCCTGCCTGCGGTAAGGCGGATGTGCCGGCGTGGTTGTCGTCACCTACGACGAGGCCCTGGATCAGATCGCCACGCCGCCAGACGCGGCGTTCAACGACTATGCCGAGGTGCTGGTCGTGTTCGAGCTCGCACCGTGAGCGGGCAGCCGCAGCACGAGGGCAACCCAGGCAGGCCGTGCGGCGGTGGTTGTTCGGCCGCCGGGCTGGCGAGGTCGAGCTGGTCGCGCAGGAGGTCGCTGGATCGGCCTTGCCCTCGGCGCCCTTCGTTCGCCATCCTTCAGACCTCGGCGCCGATCCGGATGCGCCGGTAGCGGTTACCTTGCCCATCCATGATCAATTTTTACGGGGGTGCTGTCGATCCTGCCACTGGTTTCCTCCGATTCACCACGGCCACGGCCACGGCGGGATCGGGGTGTCGGAGGTGCTGTCCCCGATCTCGCCGTGACCTTCAGCCGACCGCGCGCCCACAGCTACCCGGGGGAGGGGAGCGAGGTCGCCGTGCGATCGGGGCCTTCGCAGGACGCGACGCCAGACCCGACGCACCCATGAGACGTCGCTAGGCTGCCAGCTCGGTGTGACGTGCTCGCCGTGAGGATCGGCCCGGCAGTCGCGGCACCGGGTGCCGGGCGGGGTCATCAGCGACGTCGCCAGTACCTGTGCCCCACACAGCGGATGCGTGCGGATCCTGGAGCTGGGATCAGCCGAGTAGCCCGAACAGGCGGTTCAGGCTATCTCGGTCACCTTTCAACTCCAGCAGCGGCGCCAGCTCCGTGCTGATCAACTCTCGGTCGAGCCGATCTCCGCTACGGGCGATGATCCCTGCGAGATCGGCCCAGTCCCGATCCCGACCAGCGAACGCCTTGTGCACGACGAGGTCTTCCGGGCTGCAGGTTCTCAGCGGCTCCGAGCCGATGACCACCCAGTCGGAGGCGCGCTGCACCGAGCGCTCCTCGAACGGCAGCGCGCCCAACGCGACGTCGATCGGCACCCCCTCGGCGGTACGC
Source organism: Mycobacteriales bacterium (assembly GCA_038257875.1). GTDB lineage: Bacteria > Actinomycetota > Actinomycetes > Mycobacteriales > Pseudonocardiaceae > Pseudonocardia. The sequence goes on along the minus strand of JBBSQN010000014.1, from coordinate 42,671 downwards.
AGCAACACGACCCGAGTGCGCAGCGCGAACTGCGCGATGTCCTCGACCCGTGCGTCAAACCGTGCCGTGAGGCGGTCCACGAAGACCTCTTCCTCGCCGAATCCGGCCAGCAGGGTGAGATCCACGTCCCGCGTCACCCGCGGCTCGCCCCAACGCAGCACGGCCAGCCCACCGATGAAACAGAACTCCCAACGTTCCTGCCGGCAGAGGTCTTGAATCTGCTCAGCGGCGACGAACAGTCCGTTCACGACCGCACGTGGGCGCGAGCAAAGATCCGCTGCTGCTCCACCAGCCTCGATCCGCGGTCCGGCTCGGCCGGGAGCAGCGCCAGCAGCTGCAGAAGCTCGTCGGCGATACGGGCTGCGTCCTCCTCGGTCATGGTGGCCAGCTTGAGGCGCTGCACCGATTCCACCTCGGCGTAGCCGCGCAGGCGCGCGGCGACGGCCGTACGTGCATCGTCTGAGGCGGTCATCGTCTTCATTGTGCACCAGAGGCAGACACCACAGTGTGGCTATGGACGACCAGGTGTGATGCACTCGGCATCGGCCCGCCGTACTGCCTGTTCGTGCAGCCGGGTGTGCCCGCACGCCCGTCCGACCGGCCTTCCGGCCGCCCTGCCCGAGCGACGACGCTGGACGCGCAGGGTTCTCCAGTCGTCGAGGAGGCGCGCGGTGACCACCTACCTCTCACCCGGGGTGTACGTCGAGGAAGTACCGGCCGGATCGCGACCGATCGAGGGGGTCGGCACGGCGGTGGCCGCGTTCGTCGGTTTCGCCGAGCACGGGCCGTTCAACGAGCCGACGCTGGTCACCAACTGGAGCCAGTTCATCCAGGCCTTCGGCGGCTTCCTGGAGGGCGGCTACCTGGCGCCGTCGGTCTACGGCTACTTCGCCAACGGCGGCGGGTCCGCCTACGTCGTGCGGATCGGCCAGAACGGGGCCGGCGACCGCGGTGGCAAGGCCAAGGAGGTGACCCCCGGCGCGCGGCAGGCCGTGCTCGGGGGGTACCGCGTGCTGGAGATCGGGGACGGCAAGGGTGAGATCACCGTCGAGGTGCAGCCGGCGACACCGGCCGCGGAGGGTGAGTCCGGAGTGCCGGAGGGCACGTTCAAGCTCCTCGTCAAGCGCGGCAACAAGGTCGAGGAGACCTACGACCGGGTCAGCACCAGACACGGCAAGGACTACGTCGTCACCGCCGTCCAGCAGAGCTCCAAGATGATCAATCTCGAAGAGCTCAACACCGCGGGTCCCGTCGCCACCCTGGAGCCCAGCAGCGTGACGCTGGCGCCACCGCCGGCCGCCCCGTCGACGCCCGGCCGGGTCTCCACCGAGGACTACGTCGGCGACGTCGGCGACCGCACCGGCTTCTCCGGGCTCGAGGCCGTCGACGCCGTCACGATGGTCTGCGTGCCGGATCTGATGAGCGCCTACCAGCGGGGCGCCATCGACCTGGAGGCGGTGCAGGCCGTCCAGATCGAGATGATCAAGCACTGTGAGCTCATGGGCGACCGGATGGCCGTCCTGGACCCGCCGCCCGGGCTCGGCCCGCAGCAGGTGATGGAGTGGCGGCAGGAGAGCGCGGGCTACGACTCCAGGCACGCCGCGCTCTACTACCCCTGGTTCAGCGTGCTCGACCCGATCACCGGGAAGAACCAGCCGGTCCCGCCGAGCGGGCACATGGCCGGGGTCTGGGCCCGCAACGACGACACCCGCGGCGTGCACAAGGCGCCGGCGAACGAGGTCGTCCGCGGCGCGATCAAGCTGGAGACCCAGCTGACCAAGAACGAGCACGACCTGCTCAACCCGATCGGCGTCAACTGCATCCGGGCGTTTCCCGGCCGCGGGATCCGGGTCTGGGGCGCGCGCACCCTGTCCTCGGATGCCGAGTGGCGCTATCTCAACGTCCGCCGGCTGTTCAACTACCTTGAGGAGTCCATCCTCAACGGCACCCAGTGGGTCGTGTTCGAGCCCAATGACGACGCGTTGTGGGCGCGCATCCGGCGCACGATCAGCGCGTTCCTGGTCAACGAGTGGCGCAAGGGGGCCCTGTTCGGGCTGACCCCGGACGAGGCGTTCTACGTCAAGTGCGACCGCGAGACCAACCCCGCGGAGGGGATCGACGCTGGCCAGGTCGTGTGCGAGGTCGGAGTCGCGCCGGTGAAACCGGCCGAGTTCGTGATCTTCCGGCTGGCGCAGTTCTCCGGCGGCACCAGCCTGGTCAACGAGTAGCAGGGAGAAGGCGGCATGGCTCTTCCGGACCTCGATACCTCGGTCGGACACTCGTTCGGCATCGAGATCGACGGCGTCGTCATCAAGCAGATCCAGGAGGTGTCGGGGCTCAAGCTCGAGCAGGACGTGATCGAGCTCAAGCAGAACACCCCGGACGGCAAGTACATGATTAAGAAGCTGCCGGGCCGGTTCAAGGCTGGCGAGGTGACCCTGACCCGCGGCTTGACCGGCGACAACAGCTTCGAGAAATGGGTCAAGGACAGCCGGTTCGGGAAGATGGGCGACGCCCGCAAGGGCGGCGCGGTCATCGTCTACGACTACGAGGGCCAGGCCATCAAGCGCTACAAGCTGGAGAACGCGTGGCCGAAGTCGTTGGAGATCGGTTCGCTCAAGGCCGGTGACACCAGCGTGCTGACCGAGAAGCTGGTCGTGACCTACGAGGGTATGGAAGTCGAGTGAGACGGGGCTTCAGCGCGCTCGACGTCGAGGACCGGCCGGACGCGGACCCGGCCGGTGCGACGTCGCCGCCGGGACTGCGTACGGAGTTCGACTTCGTGCTGCCACGCGGATACGTCGACGCGTCGGGCGTGCTGCATCGGGCCGGCGTCATGCGCCTCGCCACGGCGCGCGACGAGCTGGTGCCGCTGCGCGACGACCGGGTCCGCGAGAACCCGGCGTACCTGTCGGTGGTCCTGCTGGCGCGGGTGATCACCCGGCTGGGCGGGGTCACCGACGTGCACGCTGGTGTGGTGGAGGACCTGTTCGCCTCCGACCTGGCCTTCCTGCAGGACCTCTACCGGCGGGTCAACGCCGAGGGGCACACGAGGGCGGCCGTGACGTGCCCGAACTGCCAGCACGACTTCGGGGTGGACATCGCGGGCATGGCCGCCGGGGGTGCGCGACTGGGGGAATCGTGACGTACGGGGCCGACCGGGTGCTCGAGGAGGTCTCGTACGTCGCCTACCACTTCCACTGGCCACTCGGCGAGATCCTCGACCTCGAGCACCCGGACCGGCAGCGGTTCGTCGCGGAGATCGGCCGAATCAACTCGCGCTTGAGCAGCGGACGGTGAGGACAGGTGGACCTGCGGGCACTGTTCCGCCGCCGCACACCGGCGCACCCCGCGGCGGCAGCACTCGGGGCGCCGGCCTACCGGCGCCCCGAGTGGCCAAGCCTGCCGCCGGTGCAACGGGTGATCGACGCGCCGTCGCTGGTCACCACGCCGGACCGGTTTCGCGGCCGACTCGCGTCCTGGGCCAACCCGTCGTTGCTCGGCGAGCCCGGCCACCTGGTGACGCCCGACGCACCCGCCGGGCTGAGCCACGGCCTCGCGGTGGCCGCCGAGCCTGCGCCCGGTGCCACATCGGTCCGTGCCGGGCACGAGCTCCCGGCGCCGGCACAGCCGTGGTGGTGGCCGCTCGGTTCGCGCAGCCGAACGGTGCAGCGCGCCGTCGAACAGCCGGCCCCACCGGACGACCCTTCGACCGGCCAGAGCCGGCCAGAGCTGGTGATCCCCGTCTGGTCTGCGGTGGTACAACGGGCTGCCGGCCCGCCCGACGACCTCGACGTCGGGACGGCCCTGCCGTGGCGTGCAGTGCCTGCCGCGTCCGCGCCACCGCCGGGGCCAGCCGGTTTGCTCAGTGCAGCCGGGGCGGCGCTGCCGCCACTGGCCCACCTGCCCTCGGTCCCGCTGCAGCGCAATCCGGTCGACGTCGCCACCGGAGACCTCGCCGACAGTGCTCCCGAGATCCCGCTCACAGCTGGGCCGGATGCCGCCGCCGTGCCGACCACTGACCCAACGCTCCCCGACACGGACACGCCGCCAGAACCCGACCTCGCCGCGTCACCGGGGACCGGAGCTACCCCGTCACCGGCTCCGGTCACCCCGGTGGCGCAACGTACCCCCGATGCCGGGGTGGCCGAACCGGTCGCGGAGCCGGAGTGGGTCCGCCCGCTCGGTGGAACGTCCCGGCCCGATCCGGGTACGTCGACGCCGATGCCGGCAGGCACAGCCACAGAACCGGTGACCGCCGCTCCGCTGCCTCCAGTGGCACCGCGGCGGCGGCTCGGGCTGGGGGCCCCGCTGCAACGGCTGCCGGAGCCCGGCTCCGCGGTCCGGCCCCCCACCACAGGGCCGCCCCGATCTGCGACACCGTCCGGCGAGGCGGCGGGAGCCGCTACCCCACCGGTGACACCGGACGGCGCGACGCCACCCCCGGTTCTCCAGCGATCCGTCACCGCGCGACCGATCGGAGAGCCCCCGATGGTCGAGGAGACCATCCCCTCCCCACCGTTCGCGGCCGACGACGGGGCGCCGCCCCCGGCGGCGTCCGTCACCGAGCCGGCCGGGGCCGTCCCGCTGATCGCACCCCCGCTCGGGACCGCACCGTCGCTGCCGGTCGTTGCCCGCGCTGCCACCGACCCTGTCGACGGAACTTCAGTCGTCATTCCGCAGAGCGCGAACCCGCTGCCAGCCCCGGCGCGCGGCTCGGTTGCGCCGATACAGCGTAGTGGACCGACGCCCGGGCAGCCCGAGCCCGCCGTCGCCCAGTCCCAGGCGCCGCAGCATCCCGTCGCGCCGCTGGTCGGCGCCGTGCCGCAACCGGCCGTGGTCGGGTTGCCGCGAACTGAGCCCGGCCCCGATGAGGTGGCGGCGACCGACCCCGCCGGTCCATCCGAGAGCCTGCAGCGCGCCGTGGGGTCCGCGCCCGGCACCGCGGCGGCCCCGGTGCTGGCCGGGCCCAGGCCTGTCCACGAGGTGCCGGACGGCGGATCAGTACCGTCGATGGCTCCCCCAGTCGCATCGAGCGTGATCGGGTTGGTCGGCGATCGGCGGATCGCGGCGGTGCCCGACGCGCTGGTTGCCGGCGCTGGGGGTGCGTGGACTCCCGCCGTGCAGCGATCTGTGGCCGGCCGTGCGACGGGAGGGGGTCCCGATCTCGAGCCGGCGGCCACTATCGGAGCCGGCCCGACCGGAGCAGTCGTGGCTGCGGCCTGGCCGTCAGTCCCGATCGCGCGGCAGGCCGCGACCGCGTCGGGCGCAGCACCGGCGGTTACTGCAGTTGGCGGGCTACCGCCGTCGGTGCAGCGGCTGGCGACGGCGGTAGCCGCCGCCGGTGCGGCATCCGAGCCCGAGCCGCCCCCGGCCGCGTCCGACCCAGCCGCGTCCGACGCCGTCGGCGTCCCGTCGGACGCCACGACCGATCCCGCCGTGGTGTCGCCACCGGCAGCGGCACCCTCGCCGCAGGCCACCGGCGCGACCGCCGCCGCAGGGGGTGCCGCCGCGGCCGGGGCCGCCCCTACCGATGTGGACGCGCTGGTCCGCCGGCTGTACGACCCGCTCGTCCGCAGGCTCAAGGCCGAGCTACGGCTCGACCGCGAGCGCGCAGGCAACGTCCTCGATCTTCGTCACTAGCGACCTGGGAGAGCCGTGTACACGAAAGGGAGAGCGACCGATCAGGACCCCGCGGTCACGGTCTGCTTCGTGGTGTCGCTGGACGACGTCGAGCTCGGTGCGTTCAACAGCTGCGAGGGCCTCGGCGCCGAGGTCGTGCTGGAGCAGCGCGAGGAGGGCGGCAACAACGGCTACGTCTGGCAGCTGCCCTCGCGCATCAAGTACCCGAACATCAAGCTGAGCCGCCCGCTCACCGCGGACACCGAGAAGGTCGCGAAGTGGTTCACCGACGCGATCATCGGTGGTGGCAAGAAGGGGACCCGGCGGACGGGCTCGATCCAGGCGATGACGCTGGACGGTGTCACGGTCGCCACCTGGGGGTTGCTCGACGTGGTGCCGGTCCGCTGGAGCGGCCCGTCGCTCAACCCGGACTCCCCGAAGGTCGCCACCGAGACCGTCGAGATCGCCCACCACGGCTTCATCGTGACCACCAAGGGGTAGCGCATGTCCTCGCCGATCGGGTTCTCCGCCGCCAGCGCCGCGTCCGCCACCTCGGGCGCGGGCGGGCGCCCCAACCTGCAGCACGCCTTCCTCGACGTGCGGGACCCGCCGCCGGCGAAGGGCAGCATGGCGCCCGGCCCGAGCCGCGGAAAGATCGAGTTCCAGTTCAACCCCAAGGAGCTCACGGTCAGCAAGGCCGCGGAGTGGAAGCGGGACGCCCAGAAGGGCAGCAAGACGAGCTCGGTCCCGCAGTTCAAGGGCTCGCAGCCGAGCAAGCTGGCGCTGGAGATGTTCCTCGACGCCAGCGACACCCAGGACGACAAGGTGGTCACGACCGTCGAGAAGCTCTTCGCCTGCTGCGTGCCGACCGACGACACCCACCAGAAGAAGGTGGGCAGCCCCCCGTGGGTGGTGTTCCACTGGGGCGGGCTGACCAGTTTCACCGCCTACGTCGCTTCGGTGTCGGTCAAGTACACCCTGTTCACCCCCGGCGGGCTCCCGATCCGGGGCGTCGCGACGGTCAACCTCGAGGAGATCTCCGGCGAGCAGTCCGGCCAGAACCCCACCTCGGGCGCACTGGCCGCGCGCACGGTGCACACCGTCGTCGCCGGGGACTCGCTGGCCTCGATCGCCTGGCGGGAGTACGGCGACCCGACCATGTGGCGGGCCGTCGCTGAGGCCAACGCGATCGACGACCCGATGCGGCTGCGGGCCGGCACGGCACTGCTGGTGCCGGCTGCCGAAGAGCTGGGCTGACCCATGCCGGCCCAGGACTTCACCAACACCCTGCTGGTGCAGGTCAACGGCGCGCCGCTGCCGGCCGATCTCGGCGCGCTGCTAGTGCAGAGCATCGTCGATGACAGCCGTAGCACGCCCGACCTGTTCGTGCTGCGCTTCCGGGACACGAACAACATCGTGCTGGACAAGTCCGGGATCACCATCGGCACACCGATCACGCTGTCGGTCGCCTCGAACGAGGCGAACACCCCGGCGCCGCTGCTGGTCGGCGAGGTGACCGCGCTGGAGAAGGAGCACGACGGCACCGGCACGTTCACCGTGGTCCGCGGGCTGGACAAGTCCCACCGGCTCACCCGCGGTCGTCGGGTGGCGGGCTACCAGCAGATGACCGTGGCCGACGTCGCGACGAAGGTCGCCCGCAATGCCGGGCTCGGGGTCGGGAAGGTCGACTCGACGAGCACCGTGCACCGGCAGGTCTCGCAGGGCAACATCAGCGACTGGGAGTTCCTGCGCGGGCTGGCCGCCGACGTGGGCGCGGAGGTCGCCGTGCTGGACGGGAAGCTGGAGTTCCGGCGGCCGACCCAGGCGGGCACGGCACCGGGGTCCCGAGACGCGACCCAGGAGCCGCTGGTGCTCGAGCTCGGGCGCAACCTGCTGCGGCTGCGCGCGGTGGTCACCTCGGCCGAGCAGGTGCCGCAGGTCCAGGTCCGAGGCTGGGACTTCACCACCAAACGGGCCGTGGTGGGGTCGGCGGCGGCCACCACCACCTCCGCTGAGATCGGCGCCACGCCGGCCGGGTTGGCCGGTACGTTCGCCGCCCCGATGTTGGTGGGCGCCGACACCCCCTACCTCACCCAGGGCGAGGTCGACGACGCCGCGAAGGCGTTGGCCGAGCAGGTGGCGGGCGGGTTCGCCGAGCTGGAGGGCGTCCTGCGGGGCAACCCGACGGTGCGCGCGGGCACCGCGGTGACGTTGGCGAACGCTGGGAAGCCCTTCGACGGCAAGTACACCGTCACCACCTCCCGACACGTGTTCGAGCCCGAGACCGGCTACTCCACGTGGGTCACGGTCAGCGGCGCCCAGGACCGGACGCTCGCCGGGCTGACCGGCGCGGGCCCGGCACGCGGGGACGGCGCGGGCGGCGCCGGGGTGCGGATCGGGCAGGTCAGCGACAACCGCGACCCGGAGAGGCTGGGCCGGGTCCGCCTGACGTTCCCGTGGCTGTCCGACGACTTCGTCAGCGACTGGGCCCGGACCGTGCAGCCCGGCGCCGGGTGCACGCGCGGGGCGCTGGTCGTGCCCGAGGTCGGCGACGAGGTGCTGGTCGCCTTCGAGCAGGGCAGCTTCCAGCGCCCGTACGTCCTCGGTGGGCTGCATAACGGGGTGGACACCGCACCCGAGGGCGACGGGCCGTTGATCGACCCGAACTCCGGGGCGGTCAACCGGCGGGCGTTCGTCTCCCGCACCGGGCACACCGTGGAGATGCTCGAGACGGCCACCGGCCCGAAGGGTATCCGGATCCGCACCGGCGACGGCCACCTGAAGATCGACCTCGATGAGCAGAAGACGCTCATCACGGTGCACAGCGACGGCACCGTCACCGTCGAGGCGAAACAAGGCGTCACGGTCGACGCCGGCACCGGCACCCTGACGCTCACCGGGCGCGACGTCTCGATCTCGGCGAAGTCCGGGGTGAAGCTCGACGGCGGCGCCGGGAACGTGGACGTCAGCAGCAACACCGCAGTGAACGTCAAGGGCACCACGGTGAGCGTGAACGGCTCGGCGAGCACCGAGGTCAAGGGCGGCGCGAGCTGCGCCATCAGCGCCGCGCTGGTCCGGATCAACTAGACGGAAGCAGGGGTGATCGCGATGCCGCCAGCGGCGCGGGTCGGCGACCCGACGGGCCATCCCGGGGTGATCGGACCACCCGGGGTGCCGACCGTCCTCATCGGGGGGCTGCCGGCGGCCACCGTCGGCACCCCGCACGTCTGCTCGTTCCCGCCGCCCACGGTGCACCCACCGGCGCCGATCGCCCCGCCGGGTTGCCCGACGGTGCTGATCGGGGGGCTGCCGGCGGCCCGGGTCGGGGACCTGTCGGCGTGCGGTGCGCCGATCAGCACCGGCTGTTTCACGGTCCTGATCGGGGGTTGAGGTCGCATGAGCGAGCAGTTCGTGGGCGCCGGGTGGGCGTTCTTCCCGATGCGCACCGACGTCACGGGCAGTGTGGCGCTGTCCACCGGGACGGCCGAGATCGAGGAGAGCATCCGGCTGATCCTGTCCACGGCGCCGGGGGAGCGGCCGATGCGACCGGACTTCGGCTGCGCGATCCACGACTTCGTGTTCGCCCCGGCCGACGCCGCGACCGCCGGGCAGATCGCGTTCGAGGTGCGCACCGCACTGGACCGCTGGGAGCCGCGGGTGGACGTCCTGGACGTGCAGGTCACCTTCGACGCCACCGACACCGGCGTGCTGCACATCGAGATCAGCTACGCGATCCGGGGCACCAACGACCCGCGCAACCTGGTGTTCCCGTTCTACGTCATCCCGACCCACGAGCCCCGTTCGGCGACCGCCGAGGACGTCGTAGGAGGTGCCCCATGACGCTGACCGCACCCAACCTGGACGACCGCCGGTTCCAGGACCTGGTGGACGACGCGAAGCGCTACGTCCAGCAGCACTGCCCACAGTGGAGCGACCACAACGTCTCCGACCCGGGCGTGACGCTGATCGAGACCGTCGCGATGGTCACCGACCAGCTGCTCTACCGGCTGAACCGGGTGCCGGACCGGATCTACGTGCGGTTCCTCGAGCTGCTCGGGATGGCGCTGGTGCCACCGACGGCGGCCAGCACCGAGGTGACGTTCTGGCTGTCCGCGCCGCGGCAGGACACCGTTCGGGTCGCCGCCGGCGCGGAGGTCGCCTCGCAGCGCACGGAGACCGACGACGCCGTGGCGTTCGAGACCTTCGCCGACCTGGAGATCCCCCCGTGCTCGCTGGCGGCCGTGGCCACCGCGGGGCCCGACACCGACGCCGTCGACCGCACCGAGCAGATGCGGGTGTCCGAGGCGTTCGGATGCTTCGGCGCCCAGCCGGCCGCCGGCGACGTCCTGCTCGTCGGGCTGTCCGACGCCGTGCCCCGCGGTGTGATCGCGCTGACGTTCGACTGCCGGGCCGAGGGTGCGGGCATCGACCCGACCAACCCGCCGCTGGCCTGGGAATCCTGGACCGGTCAGGGCTGGGAAGGCTGCGAGCTCGAGGGCGACGGCACCGGCGGGTTCAACCGTCCCGGCGACGTCGTGCTGCACCTGCCGGCCGGCCACCAGGCCACCACCCTCGCCGGGCACCGCGCCGGCTGGCTGCGCTGCCGCGCGGTGGCACCGGTCGGTGGCCAACGCTTCTACCAGCGCTCACCGCGGATCATGAGCGCGTCGGCGGCCACCGTGGGCGGCACCACCGACGCGGCGCACGTCGAGACCGTCCGCGGGGAGATCCTCGGCCTGTCCGAGGGCGTGCCGGGGCAGCGCTTCCCGCTGTCACGGGGGCCGGCGCCGGGCAGCTGCTGCTGGAGGTGTCCGACGGCTCCGGTGCGAGCGGGTGGCGGCGGTGGACGCAGGTCGAGCACTTCGACGAGAGCTCCCCGACCGACGAGCACTTCGTGCTCGACGCCGCAGCCGGGGAGGTCGTCTTCGGGCCGGGGGTGCGGCACGTCGACGGCACCGTGCGCCAGTTCGGGGCGGTGCCGCGCAAGGCCGCGCCGATCCGTGCGGCGGTCTACCGGGTCGGCGGCGGGCGCCGGGGCAACGTGGCACGCGGTGCGATCCGCGCGCTGCGGACCTCGGTGCCGTTCGTCACCCGGGTGCACAACCGCCGGCCGGCCACCGGTGGTGTCGACGGCGAGGACATCGCGGCGGCGATCGCGCGGGCGCCGGCGTTCCTACGCACCCGCCAGCGCGCGGTCACCGTGGCCGACTACGAGTACCTGGCGCAGGCGGCGGATCCACGGGTGGGCCGGGTCCGGTGCGTGTCCGGGTCGGGCCCGGAGGCCGCGGTGATCCGGCTGGCCGTACTGCCGGTGCTCTCCGGTGACCCGGCGCAGCCGGGGGAGCTGCGCGACTGGGCACCGCCGCCGGACCTGCTGGCGCGGGTGGCGTCCGATCTGGACAGCCGCCGGGTGCTCGGCACCCGGTTGATCGTGGAGTCGCCGTTCTTCCAGCCGGTCACGGCCGTGGCCCGGCTGGTGGTGCGCCCGGGCGCGGATCCGGAACGGGTTATGCAGACCGCGGTCGAGGCGATGTACCGCTACCTGCACCCTGCCGCTGGCGGGCCCGACGGCACCGGCTGGCCGTTCGGACGCTCGGTGGTCTCCGGTGAGCTGCTCGCCGAGGTGGCCCGGCTGCCGGGGGTGGAGCTGGTCGCCGAGGTGCGGCTGTACCGGTCACAACGCGAGGGCGACGAGGGCTGGTCGAACCGGGTCGAGCTCGGGCAGGGCGCGCTGCCGCTGTCCCAGGGCCACCGGGTCGAGCTGGTCGAGCGGGCAGCCCGATGAGCCGCGGGACGGTACCCGGCTTGGCCTCCGCGCACCCGCTCGGCGACCTGCTGCCCGGGGTGTACCTCGAGGACCCGATGGCCCGCGGCCTGACCGCCGGGCTCGACCCGTTACTGGCCCCGGTTTTCCTCACGCTCGACTGCCTGCACGCCTACCTCGACCCGACTTTGACCCCACCGGACTTCCTGCCCTGGCTGGCGTCCTGGCTGGATGTCGAGCTGGACGAGACGATGCCCGAGGACCGCCGGCGCGCGCTGGTCGCCGTGGCCGGCCGGCTGCACCACCGGCACGGCACGGCGGCCGGGTTGACGGAGTACCTGGAGCTGCTGACCGGCGCCACCGTCGAGCTGCAAGAGAGCGGCGGGACGGTGTGGGCTGCGGTCGCGGGCGCCGACCCACCTGGCAGCCCGACACCCGGGCTGACGGTGACCGTGCGGGTCCCGGACCCCTCCCGAGTGGACCTCGACCGGCTGCGACAGGCCGTCCACGCCCTGCGCCCCGCCCACCTGCCCTACGAGGTGGTCCTCGAACAGCTGCCCGCCCCCCGATCCCGCGCGCACCGCGGCCTCCGCCCACCCGACCCGTCAGCCGGGTGATCAGCCTGGCTGGCTCAGGGCGGACCGCATCTTGTCCTCGACCGCAGGTCACTCTACCTGGTAATACAACCTTTATGTTATCTGTCCGGTTGTGGGGTGGTCGGTGCTGGTGCATCCGGAGGCCTTGTTGGCGTTCGACCCGGTGCGGCAGGGGGTCTTGTTGGTGGCCGGCAATAAGGCGGGGGAGTGTTGTGCCACGAGCGCGGAGAGGAGTCGACAGGTAGGAGTACGACTTGCTTGACGTGTCGCTGTGCAGGAGATGGAGGATTTGTGGCCCTCCGGCGTCGCCCTACGGGGGGAGGCGTCAAACCACCTCAAGCTGCGTTAGCTGAAGACTGTCGTGGTGAGCGTTGAGGAGAAGGCGGTGTGAGAACCGTCAGGTGGGGACCAGGAAGGCGAACGCGAGTGAACCGCCGTTGAAGTGTCGAGACCGCTGAAATGACATCGAAACCGGGGTGTCAATCCGATCCCGGGATGAGTCTGGCGGGAGCCCGTTTACTGGCCAGACGGTGTCCGGCATGCAGGTGGCGCGAGCCTGGTCTGCTGCTTCTGTACGGAACGTGGGAAGGCGTGTACCGATACGGTGCCTGCCGCTGAGTGGGTGGTGGGCGCGAGAGGGAGTGCGTCGAGCAGCGGAAACTGTGAGGCGTCGAGTACCGATGCGGGAGCGCCGGCGGACCGGTTCGTAGTAGTGAGGAAGCCCCTGTAATGGGGGTGGAGCGAAGGGGCCGGCTCATCTGTGATGTGGTCGCGCGAGCAACCAGGACTAGTTTCTGGGAGGAGACGAGTGGGCATGTCGGGTCCGGAGGAAAAACCGTTTCAGATACCGAAGCGGCTGGTATGGGAGGCGTACCGGAGCGTCAAGGGCAACAAGGGTGCCGCGGGGGTGGACGGGCAGTCCGTCGAGGACTTCGAGGTCGATCTGAAGAACAATCTTTATCGGATCTGGAATCGGATGTCGTCGGGGACCTGGTTTCCGCCTCCGGTGCGGGCGGTGGAGATACCGAAGCCGCACGGCGGTGGGACGAGGATACTCGGGATTCCCACCGTCGCCGACAGGATCGCGCAGACGGTGGTCGCCCTGTGGTTGGAGCCACGGACGGAGTCGATCTTTCATGACGACTCGTACGGGTACCGGCCGGGGCGGTCGCAGATGATGGCGGTGGATAAGTGCCGCCGGCGGTGCTGGACGAAGGACTGGGTTCTGGACTTGGACGTCCAGAAGTTCTTCGACTCGGTGGATCATGATCTGATGGTTCAGGCGGTGCAGGTCAACACCGACCAGAAGTGGGTGGTGTTGTACGTGCAGCGGTGGCTGAGGGCGCCGTTGCGGATGCCCGATGGCAGGCTGGTCGAGAGGGATCGCGGTACCCCGCAGGGGTCGGCGGTCTCGCCTGTGCTCGCCAACCTGTTCATGCACTACGCGTTCGACCTGTGGATAAACAGGGAGTTCCCGACTGTGGAGTTCGAGCGGTTCGCCGATGACGCTGTGGTGCACTGTTCGACCGAGCGGCAGGCCCTCGAGGTGTGGGCCGCGTTGGCGGTGAGGATGGACGAGGTCGGGTTGCGGCTGCATCCCGACAAGACCAAGATCGTGTATTGTAAGGATCGGAAGCGGAGGTTCGACTACGGATGTACGTCGTTCACGTTTCTGGGGTACACGTTCCGTGCGAGAAAGGCGCCGGCCAGGGACCGGAAGAGTATGTTCACGGCGTTCCTGCCGGCGGTCAGTAAGGACGCACTCACCGACAAGGGTCGAACGGTCCGCAGGTGGCGGTTGCACCTGCGGACGACGTCTGATCTGGGGGAGCTCGCCGAGTGGATGAACCCGGTCATTCGTGGCTGGATGAACTACTACGGTGTGTTCTACCGGACGGAGTTGTATCCTCTCCTGCGCCGCATCAACACCTACCTGATGCGGTGGGCACGCAGAAAGTTCAAGCGGTTGAGGTCGTTCAAGCGGTTCAAGTCCTGGTGGCACGGGCTCCTGGAGAGGGAGCCGGAGTTGTTCGCTCACTGGGCATGGATGACCGAGTTCTAACGGGTTAGGTGAGAAGAGCGGAATGACGGGAGACTGTCACGTTCCGTTCCGTGGGAGCCCGGGGGTGAAAATCCCCCGGGCGACCCGGCGACACGCTGGTATCAGCATGCCATCCCGCTGGCCGAGCGGCGGTTCACCGAGCATGTCGCCACGCTGGAAGGCAGGAACAGGACATGACCGAGATGACTCCATGGGAGCAGGTGCGTGCCGAGGCCTTGGATACCGGGCAGGTGACCCCTGAGGCCCTCGTCCAGGCTCAGGTCGCCCAGGATGCGTATGTCGCTGGCTACCGCTTGGCGGAGCTGCGTGGCAAGGCCGGGATGACTCAGACCCAGGTGGCCGAGGCAATTGGGGTGAGTCAGGCTCGGATCAGTGCGATGAAGCGTGGTGAGGTGGACAGTCTGACGGTGGCCAGCGTGCGTGCCTACATCACCGCGCTGGGCGGCACGGTCAGGATTGTCGCGTCCCTGGACGACACCGACGTCACCCTCCGGCTACCCGACTCTCCCCATCCCACCGCAGCCTGATCTCGCGCTGGTCAGGCTCGGCTGACCGAGGCAGGCATCGTCACCGAGGTGGTGCCGGCGCGCCGCACTGGTGCCGGTCGCCCTTCGCTGATGGTGCTTCCCGAACCCCAGTCGGCGGTGTGGGCTGCTGGTGGCGTGTCGTACCAACTACCGAGTCATGATTGTGACTGTGGCGCAGAGTGAGGGCTGGCCCTCGCCGATGCGGATGTCTTCGGGGGAGTGCTGCGCAGGTGTGTCGTCCGGAGTGTCTTGTCTTGCGCTGGCTCATCAGTCACAACAAATGACTAATTCGTAACACGATTGTTACCTAAAACAGCTCTCTGTATCGATTGAGCATGGTTGGTGCTACCCCTCGACGACGCATATGTTGTCGGTCACAACATTTTTGGCAGGAGCCGGACGTCGGGAGAGGACGATCATGCGCAGCAGCAGGACCGCGCTTGCAGCCAGGGTACTGGGGTTGGTGCTCGTTCTCGCTGCCTGCGGACAGAACGCGGTCGCCCCGGGTACGGCGCCCGGGAGCGACGACGCGGCCGAGTTGACGAGGGTCGGGGTGATCCTCCCCGAGACCGCCAGCTCGATGCGCTGGGAGGCTTTCGACAAGCCGCTGCTCGAAGAGGCGATGCTGGCCGAAGGTCTCGCCGCGGACGTTCAGAACGCGAGGGGCAACGAGCAGCAGTTCTCCACCTTGGCTGACGGCATGATCGCCAGCGGGGTGGAGGTGCTGGTCATCGCCGCTATCAACAGCGAGTCCGGGGCCGCGGTTGCGGCGCAGGCCCAGGCCCAGGGCATCCCGGTGATCGACTACGATCGGCTCAACCTCGGCGGCACGAGCGACTACTACGTGTCGTTCGACAACGTTCGGGTCGGGGAGCTGCAGGGCCAGGGCGTGGTTCAGGCCGTCGGTGACAACCAGGGCGCTCAGATCATCGAGATCGAGGGTGCCCCGACCGACAACAACGCCACCTTGTTCGCAGCCGGCCATCAGAAGGTGCTCGGGCCGAAGTACGACTCGGGGGAGTACACACTGGTCCAGAGCCAGCCGATCGAGAACTGGGACAACCAGGTCGGCGGCAGGACCTTCGAGCAGATCCTCACCGGCAACGGCGGCGAGGTCGACGGCGTCGTGGCGGCGAACGACGGGCTGGCCGGCGCGATCATCACGGTGTTGACCAAGTTCGGACTCAACGGCCAGGTCCCGGTCACCGGCCAGGATGCCACTCCCGACGGGTTGCAGGCGATCCTGCGCGGTGACCAGTTCATGACCGTCTACAAGCCGATCAGGCTCGAGGCCGAGGCCGCTGCGAAGCTTGCCGGCGCGCTGGCCAGGGGCGACGTTGCCGCGGCAGAGGAGATCGCAACCGGCACCGAGGACGATCCGGTGGCGGGGCGCGTTGTCAGGTCGGTGCTGCTGGATCCCCAGTCGATCACCAGGGAGAACGTCGGTGTCGTGGTCGACGACGGCGCCGTGCGGGCTGGCGAGATCTGTGTCGACGATCTCGTCGATGACTGCGAAGAGCTCGGCATCGGCTAACGGAAGGTACACACCCGAGGACCGGAGGTCGTCAGCATGATCCTTGAGCTACGCGGAGTGAACAAGAGCTTCGGCGCCGTACAGGTGCTGCGTGACGTGGACATGATGGTCCGCGCCGGTGAGGTCACCGCGCTCGTCGGGGACAACGGCGCCGGGAAGTCGACACTGGTCAAGTGCGTCGCCGGGATTCACCCGATGGACCGCGGTGAGATGCTGTTCAACGGTGTGCCGGTCTCGGTGCGGACCCCCGCCGACGCCGCCAAGCTGGGTATCGAGGTCGTCTACCAGGACCTCGCGCTCGCCGATAACCTCGACGTCGTACAGAACATGTTCCTGGGTCGGGAACGCGGGCGGCCGTGGCTGCTCGACGAGGCCGACATGGAGCAGGCGGCCCGGCGCACCCTCGCCTCGTTGGCGGTGCGAACCGTCACCTCGGTGCGGACGCCGGTCTCAGCACTCTCGGGTGGGCAACGGCAGACCGTCGCTATCGCCAAGTCGGTGCTGTGGGACTCCCAGGTCGTGCTCCTCGACGAGCCGACTGCCGCGCTGGGTGTCGCCCAGACCCGTCAGGTGCTCGACCTCGTTCGTCGTCTTGCCGAGCAGGGCCTCGGGGTGGTTCTGATCAGCCACAACATGGCCGACGTCTTCGAGGTCTCCGACCGGATCGCGACGCTCTACCTCGGTCGCATGGTCGCGGAGGTGGCTACGAAGGACGTCACCCACAGCCAGGTCGTCGAGCTGATCACGGCCGGGCGTTCGGGTGACCTCGGACTGCAACGACCCGAGGATGTGACGGTCTGATGGCGGCGCCACCGACCGGACCTCCCCGGAAGGAGACGGTTCAGGGCGGCTCGGGCTTCGGCATCGACACGGTGGTACCGACGACCGGCGAGGCGGTCCGTCGTTACGTCACCGGACTGCGCCGTAACGGTCTCGGGTCGTTGCCGGCCCTGCTCGGCCTTGCGACGCTGTTGGTCCTGTTCACCGTCCTGGACGGCGGCAGAACGTTCCCGAGCCTGCTCAACATGGCGAACCTGTTGCAGCAGGGTGCCGGGCGCACGATCTTGGCAATGGGCCTGGTGTTTGTGTTGCTCACCGGGGAGATCGATCTCGCGGCCGGTATCGCGTCCGGGCTTGCGGCCGCGGTGATGGCGCTGCACCTGGCCAGCGGCGGCAATCTGCTCGGCAGGATGGGCACCATCGTGTTCGTCTTGCTCGCCGCTGCCGTGCTGCTCGCGATCGTGTTGGCGCTGCTGTTGCGGATCTGGGTGGCCGCAGCGCTCGCGGCCATCGCGTTGGTGCTGCTGGTCGTCAGGTTCCCGCCGAACCCGTGGCTGGAGATGCTGCTCGCCGTGTGTGTGGGCGTCGTGATCGGCTGCATCACCGGCTATCTCGTTGCGCGGATCGGGATGCCCGCGTTCGTCGTGACGCTGGCGCTGTTCATCGCTTGGCAGGGCGTCACCCTGCAGCTCATCGGCGACGCCGGCACGCTCAAACTGCGAGATCCGGTGATCGACGCGGTGGCCAACGGCAATCTGTCGACGTTGGGCAGTTGGGTGCTGTTTGTCGTCGCCGCTGGCGGTTACGCGGCGGTGCTGCTCAACCGGCAGGGCACGCGGCGTCGGCTGGGGCTGGTCGCCCAACCCACGGGCCTCGTCCTGATCAAGGTCGGGGTGGTGGTGCTGCTCGCTGCGGTGGCGACCTATCTGCTCACGCTGGACCGCTCGCTGGGGGCGAGGCCGATCTCCGGGGTTCCCTACGTGGTGCCGATCGTGCTCGTGCTGCTGGTCGCTGGCACCTTCGTCCTCGACCGCACCCGCTTCGGTCGCCACGTGTACGCCGTCGGCGGCAATCGGGAGGCTGCGCGCCGGGCCGGCATCGACGTCGTCCGTGTCAAAGCGACGGTGTTCGTGATCGCGTCGGCGTTCGCGGCTGTCGGGGCGATCGTCTACTCGTCGAAGGTCGGTTCGGTGTCGACGAGCGCGGGTGGCGGCAACACCCTGCTGTTCGCCGTCGGGGCGGCGGTCATCGGAGGGACGTCGCTGTTCGGCGGTCGCGGACGGGTGAGCAACGCGGTGATCGGTGGTGCGGTGCTGGCGACGGTGGAGAACGGCCTCGGGCTGCTCGGCCAGGCCGCCGCCGTCGTGTTCGTCGTGACCGGCGCCGTCCTGCTGCTCGCTGCCGGGGTGGACGTGCTGGCCCGACGACGATCTGCCCTCGTCACTTGGTGAGCCGTAGCCGGGGCAACGGTGGTGACGTCGATGCGAACGTCGCCGACGGGTGGCGTGCAGGGCCGGGCACCGCCATCGCAGGGACGCGACCCGACGAGGCGCGCCAGCACAACCGGGCCGCGCTGCTGCGCCGGCTGCACGTCGATGGTCCCTGTACGCGGGCCACGCTGGCCACCGAGCTTGGACTGAACCGCAGCACGATCAAGGCGGTGGTGTCCGGTCTGACCGAGGCAGGCATCGTCACCGAGGCGGTGCCGGCGCGCCGCACTGGTGCCGGTCGACCTTCGCTGATGGTGCTTCCCGAACCCCAGTCGGCGGTGGTGCTCGCCGTGGACGTGCGGGTGGATCAGGTGGCGATGTCGATGGTCGGCCTCGGCGGCCAGGTCATCGGCCGACACAGTTGGAAGCTCCGCAGGGCCACGAGCGCGCCCGGTGAGGTGATCACGCACGTCGCGGAGTCGGCCCAGCTGCTCGCCGAGGACCTGGGGACGACGCCGACGGGGGCCGGAGTGTCACTGCCGGGGATCGTGCGCCGCGTCGACGGCTGGGTCCACGAGGCGCCGAAGCTCGGCTGGCACGGGGTCGCGCTCGGCGCCCGGTTGGCATCCGTGCTCGGCGTACCGGTCCAGGTGGCCAACGGCGCGGAGCTCGGAGCCCTGGCCGAGCACCTGCGTGGCGCGGCGCGCGCGGCCAAGGACGTGGTCTACGTCTCGGGGGCTCGGGGAGTGGGCGGCGGCGTGATCTCCGACGGGCGCCCGCTTCGAGGCACCCGTGGCTACGTCGGCGAGCTCGGGCATCTCCTCGTCCGGCCAGGCGGACAGCTGTGTTCGTGCGGCTCCCGCGGTTGTTGGGAGACCGAGGTGGGGGAGGCTGCGGTCTGTCGCGCGCTCGGTCTGCCCGATGACGCCCCGCGCGGGGTCGTGGCCTCCGAGCTGCGCTCGCTGGCCACCGCACCGCTGCCCGGCCCGCTCGACGAGCTCACCGAGTCGCTCGCGATCGGGCTCGTGACGGTCGTGAACATGATGGCGCCCGAGCTAGTGGTGCTTGGAGACCTGTTCTCGTTGCTGCCCTCCGCCATCGTCGAGCACGTGCACGACGTGGTGAACGAGCGCAGTCTGGTGAGTCGCGCCGTCGGCGGCATCAGGGTCACCACGAGCCTGCTGGGTCGCGACGCGAACCTGCTGGGCGCGGCGGAGCTGGCGTTCGAACCGGTCCTGGCCGCTCTGTGAGCAGATGTCAGGTGGCATGGCTGCTAGACTAAGTTTAGTCGAGCGGGAGGGTGCTCTGATGACGGTCAACGTCAACATCCATGAAGCCAAGACACATCTTTCCCGCCTGTTGGAGCACGTGGCGAGCGGAGAGCGAGTCGTCATCTCGAAAGCGGGACACCCAGTCGCGGATCTTGTTCCGCACCAGGCGTCGCCGGTGGTGCTCGGAGGCCTGCGGGGCGAACTGAGCTACGACGATGCCTCCTTCACCGACGTCGACCCGGACATCCAGCGCCTGTTCTACGGCGACGGCGATGTTGCTTCTTGACATTCAGGCAACCCTGTGGCTGCTCGATGACAGCCCTCGACTCGGAACCCATGCGCGACAGATGATCATGTCGGCGACGACGGTCCATGTGTCGGCGGCGACCGTATGGGAGCTGACGATCAAGGCGATGCTCGGCAAGCTGTCCGTCCCGGACAAGCTCGCGCCCCGGCTCGTCGAACAAGGACTGTCCCTGCTGAGCATCACGGCTGAGCATGCGGAGGGCCTTCGCGAGTTCCCCGAGCTCACCCGACATGACCCGTTCGACCGCCTCCTCGTAGCGCAGGCGAACCAAGCCGGCCTGCAACTACTCACCGCCGACCGCGTGCTGCTCGGCCTCGGCCGTGAGTTCATCCTGGACGCGACGGTGTAGAGCAGCCCAACGGCGTGCCCATCGGCTCAAGCGGCGGCGCAGGCGTGACCCGGTTTAGGCCCGGGTCCACCACTCGCCGTCGCCCGTCACCGGCCCTCACGGGCAACCCGCTCAGCAAGCAGGGCCTGGATCGCGTCACGCCCGAGCACCACCGGTTCGGTGTCGGCCAGAGCTCGGACAGCATCTGGGTCCGACAACACGTCGATGGTCTCGCGCAACCGTGCCAGCTCCCCAGATGGCACGACGTCAGCCACGTGCTCGCCATGCGCGATGACGGCCACGGTCTCGCCACGCTCAGCGCGGCGCAGGGCTTCGTCCCACCGCGCGGCTTGCTCGGTGAGAGCGTGGAGTGCGTCCGCCGAGACGCTGATCGGCTCCTCACTCATGTCTGCGAGAGTAGGCGACCCGGCTGGTTGCTTGCCCGACGTTCCGCCTCGCCTTCGTCAATCTCCTCCGCGCGCCGGATGGGGTCCTCGCAGCGTCCACGGGGTCTGCGAGGACCACAATCCGCGCGCGGAACGTGACGGGCGAGTGCGAGGTGGCTGGAGGTTGGTCTCAGCCCTTGACTGCGCCCTGGGTGAAGCCGGCTATGAAGCGGTTGAGGAACAGGTTGAACACGAGGGCGACGGGCACCGCCACCAGCACGGTGGCGGCTTGCAGGGACTGCCAGAAGAACACGTCGCCGCGGACGAGCTCGGTCGGCACCCCGGTACTGATCACCTTCTCCGCGCTCGGGGAGATGAACGCGAGGGCGTAGATGAACTCGCTCGCGGTCAACGTGAAGGCGAACACGACCACCGCGACGATGCCCGGGAACAGCAACGGGACGACCACCCGCACCAGCGCACCCAGCCGGCTGTGGCCGTCCACCATCGCCTGTTCCTCAATGTCGCGGGGGATGGTCTTCAGGAAGCCGATCAGCAGCCAGACCGAGACCGGGATCGTGATCGTCGGGTAGATCACGACCAGGGACCAGGCCGAGTCCTGCAGGCCGAGCGCGACCACGATCCGGGACAGCGACAGGAACAGCAGGGTGGGCGGTACCAGGTAGACGAAGAAGATCGCGATGCCCATCCGGCTGGCCCACGGCATGTCCAACCGGGCCAGGCTGTAGGCGGCCGGGATGCTCAGCGCCAGCGTGATCAGCACCACCAGGGTGCCGACCCACAGCGTGTTCCAGGCGAAGGTGGTGAACCCGGTCCGGTTCAGCAGCAGCTCGACGTGGTCGGTGGTCGGCGGCTTGTTGAAGACGAACGGGTTGTTGTTCCGCCGGTAGAGGTCGCTGTCCTGCTTGAACGTCGTGATCGCGGCCCAGACGAACGGGCCCGCGGCGGCCAGCGCGGCCAGGACGGCCAGTACGTACAGCGTGACCCTCCCGGCCCGGTGTCGACGGGCGAACCGGCGCCGCTCGCGGTCGACCTGCACCAGCTGGGCCATCGCTCAGCTCACCTCCATCCGGCGCACCGCCCGTAGGATGGCGATCGCCGCGGCCAGCAGCAGCGGGAGCAGGAACAGCGCGATCGCCGCACCCTGGCCGATGTCGCTGCCCTCGATGCCTCGGAAGAACGCCCAGCTGGCCAGCACCTGGGTCTCGTTGGTCGGGCCGCCGCGGGTGAGCACGTACACGACGGCCATGTCGGTGAAGGTGAAGATTGCGCCGAACAGCGCGGAGATCGCGATCACCGGGGCGGTCAGCGGGATGGTGATCTCGAACATCCGTCGCCAGTAGCCTGCGCCGTCGACCGCGGCCTGTTCCTGCACGTCCTTCGGGACCGACAGCAGGCCTGCCAGCATGATCACGGCGGCCAGCGGCACCAGCCGCCAGACGTGCACCATGATGACCGAGGCCATCGCCAGGTTCGGCTGGCCCAGCCAGAACAGGTTGGACTCGATCAGGCCGAGCCGGCGGAGCACCCAGTCGATCGGGGAGAACACCGAGTCCAGCAGCCACAGCCAGGTGAGCGTGGACAGCGCCACCGGGGTCGTCCACGGCAGCAGCACCAGGAAACGGACCAGCCACCGGCCCCGGAACTCGGCCAGCAGGATGTTGGCCAGCACCTTGCCGAAGATCACGATTAGCAGCATCGAGATCGCGGTGAACACGAACGTGTTGCGCAGCGAACGCCAGAACACCGGGTCGGCGAGGATGCGCTCGAAGTTGCGCAGCCCCACCCAGTCGAAGCTCGGGTCGCCGCCGGTCACGTCGGAGAGGCTGAACGCGACGGCCAGGCCGAACGGCAGGCCCACCAGCGCCAGGATGTAGACCACCGTCGGGGTCAGGAACAGCCAGCCGAGCGTGCTGTCGCGGTCGGCGAGCCGCCGCCGTGCCGGGGCCGTCATCGCCGGTCAGGCCCCCAGGCCGGACGCTGCCAGCAGGCTCGCCAGCCGAACCGGGTCGGTCCGCGTGCCGGAGCCCGTGTCGAAGAACCGCAGCCGACCCACCGAGATCGCGAACTCGTGCCGCTCCCCGGGCCGGACCGGGGTTTCGACGGTGGCCGGTAACCGGGCGATCACCCGGGTGGGCTCGTCGCCGATCTCCACCGTGCCGTAGACGTGCCGGTCCCCGGACAGGTACTCCATCCGCTGCACCGACAGCACGACCGGGAGCCGCTCGCCGGGCACGTGCTCGGACGGCAGCAGGTGTTCCGGTCGGAACCCGAGCAGCACGTCGCCGTGGGGGACCAGGTTCATCGGCGGCGACCCGATGAACGTCGCCACGAACGTGTCCGCGGGGTCGTCGTAGACCTCGACCGGCGCACCGACCTGCCGCACCCGCCCGTCGGACATCACCGCGATCCGGTCGCCGAGCCCCATTGCCTCGCTCTGGTCGTGGGTGACGTACACCGTCGTGACGCCGACCTCCTGCTGGAACCGCTTGAGCTCGTCGCGCGCGCTCGTGCGCAGCTTGGCGTCGAGGTTGGACAGCGGCTCGTCGAGCAGGAACACCGTGGGGTCCCGGACCAGCGCGCGGGCCAGGGCGACCCGTTGCCGCTCGCCGCCGGAGAGCTGACGCGGTTTGCGGGCGAACAGGTGTTCGATCCCGAGCAGCCCGGCCGCCCACCGGGCCCGCTCCTCCCGCGCGCCGCGCTCGACCCCGGCCGCGCGCAGCGGGAAGACGATGTTGGCGAGCACGCTCTTGTGCGGGTAGAGCGCGTAGCTCTGGAACACCATCGCGATCTTCCGGGCCCGGGGCGGTAGCCCGGTGACCACCTGGCCGCCGATCAGCACGTCCCCCTCGGTGGGCTCCTCCAGACCCGCGATGGTGCGCAGCAGGGTCGTCTTGCCACACCCCGACGGCCCGAGCAGCACGAGGTACTCGCCCGCCCCGGTGGCCAGGTCGATCCCGTCGATGGCGCGCACCCGGCCGCCGTCGAAGTGCTTGCAGAGGTTCCGGACCTCGACAACGGCCATCGTTCAGCCGCCGCCGGTGCCGATGAGCCCGCGCTCGCGCCACTTGTCGAAGACCGGCCGGATCTGCGCCTCGGCGTCCGCGACGGCCTGCTGGGGGGTGGCGTCCCCGCGGGCGGCCCGGGCGAACATGTTCGGGATGACGAAGGTGGCGAACACCTCGCCCTCGGCGGTGTTGGCCGGGCCGGGGTGGCCGAGGTTGGTGCTCCAGTCGGTGGCCGTCTCCAGCAGGGCGAGCTTGTCGGCGGGCCGGGCGCGGTAGGGGTCGGCCCGCAACCAGTCGCCCAGCTGGGGCACCAGGTCGGGGTAAGCCGGGAAGTCGTAGAGCTTGGAGTGCCAGGCCGTCAGCTCGCTGTTCGCGGTGTAGTGCAGCAGGAGCTCCTTGGCTGCATCCGGGTTGGTCGCGTGGCTCGGGACGATCCAGTTGTACATCACGTGGCTGGCCGCGCGGGCGTCGGCCGGGCCCTCCAGCGCCGGGGTGAAGAAGATGTCGTTCGCGACCTCGGGGTCGGTCTCCTGGGAGGTCCGCCACGCCGAGATCGAGTTCAGGATGTAGGACAGCTGGCCCGCGGCCAGCCCCTGGTTATTGGACGCGGCGTTCCAGGAGAACACCTCAGGGGTCATCGCGTCGCGGAAGAGCCGGCTCATGAACTCCACCGCCGCCACCGTCTCCGGTGAGTTGATGACGACCTGCTCGTTCACGTCCTGGATCGACGCACCGTAGGACCACAGCAGCGCCCGGCCAGCCATGTTGGAGTCGACCTCCTGCGACATCCCGATGCCGAGCTGCACGTTCTGGCTGTTCTTGATCTCCGCACCGCCGCGGAGCAGGTCGTCCCAGGTGCGGGGACCGTCGGGCAGCCCAGTCGGCGTCCAGAGGCTCTTGCGGTAGTCGCCGGGGTCGGGCACCCAGAACGGCGTGAACGCGAAGAACTTCCCGGTCGTCGGGTTGAAGCTGGACTTGCGGCACAGCTCCAGCTGGGTGTCGTGCCGGTTGCCCGCCTCGGTCACCACGTCGGTGAGGTCGAGCATGCTGGGCTCGTACTGCGGCACCGGGGCCAGGTGCATGATCAGGTCGTGGCCCTGGCCGGCCTGGATCTCGGCCTGGGTGCGGGCGGGCAGCTCGGAGAAACTGATGTGGTCGACCGTGACGTCCACGCCGACCCGGGATCCCCACCCCCGTACCCACGGGTCGAACCACTCGTCGTGCGCCGGGACGAAATGGCTCCACATCAGGATCGACAGCGCGCCGGACAGCGCCGAGCGGGGCTCGACGAACGTGCCGGCCGGGGCGGACTGGGTCGGCTCCGGAACCCCGCCGCCGGATCCACCACCGCCGCACGCAGCCAGCGCTCCACCGAGCGTCACCAGGCCCGAAGCCTGCAGGAAGCGTCGTCGATCGAACTCGACCCGGTTGCTCATCGTGTGGCTCTCCCGATATCTCGGCGGCCCGGTCAGGTGATCGTAGGACTGAGCCCCGACACGGTGTGAGCGGCGTTCGGCGTTCGCCTGATCGGCGCAGGGGCGACCGGGCGTTGACGACCGACGTCCCCCGCGCGCTCAGTGCACCGAGAGGGCGTTACGGGCGTCGAGGCGGTAGCGGGGTCGGTGGTGCGCAGCTCTGGGGACCGGTAGACCGTCATCCGCGGCCGGACTCGCCCCGCTGCCAGGAGATGTAGTTGTGGTTGCACGGCGCAGGCCCGGGTTGCACTGCAGCTCGATCAGGGGAGAGTCGGCGGCTGCTCGGCAGCGGTCTGGGCCTCCAGCTCCGGTGCCCAGCGACGGATTGACCGGTCCGGGTCCTCCCGGGCACGGCGGATCGCTTCGGCCCGGTCGCCTCGGTCGGCGAGGATCTGCAACGCCACCTTGCGAACCTGCGCGCGGCCGTTCGCCAGCCCGTAGCTGAGGGCACGCTGGGCGTCGGTGTCGGTCAGGAAGTCCACGGCGTCGAGCATGCCGGCCACGACCGAGGGGCTGTCGTAGCCGTCGAGCGACGCGGCGCGCTTGCGCAGCCGGTCGAGATCGGTCCGCTGCCGCCGCAACAGATGCCCGGCGGCCCAGCGCAGCAGCGGAGGCCGGGCGGATGGACGCTGGTGCTTGACCGTCCGGTCCCCGAGGTCGATCGCTGCCCACTCCGACCCGAGCCAGGACAGCGGGTGGCGGACGTGCGGATGGTCCGGCCAGAACAGCCGATCCGCGAGCTCGTCGAGCGCGGCGTCGTCGAGGATGCCGGTCGCACAGATTCCGGCGATCAGCTTGGCGGTGCATCCGTACCACCGCCATTCGGTGCACAACAGCACCGCGGTGTCGACGGCGCCGGTCGGATCGTCGCCGTGGTGGTGCTCGAACAGCTCGACTGCTTCCTGGTGCCCGCCGCTCCTGTTGCTCAGCAGCCGCCTGACCAGCATCCGGTGCAGCTCCTCAACAGAGGATGCGGCCCGCAGCTCCGACAGCCCGTCCCCGGCGATGACGTCGTCCTCCCACATGCGTGCAGACCTTGCCAGCATCGCCCGGACGTTCCAGACCGCGGGTTCGCCCGCCTGGATCGTGCAGACATCTGGGAGATGAGCGGGCTCGCACCGGCCCGCACGTATCTCGCTGGGAGCCGACGAGGCCGAAAAGGGGTGCGTGCTCGACATCCTCGCCGACCGGGTCGGCCCCACCGGCAGCGTCACCGCGCTTGACACACCCGCGTGTTCCGGCCCGGCGAACTTCACCAGACGCTGTTGCTGCGGTTCGTCGAGATCCACCGGAACCGGATCCTCGCCGTCCGGCCGACACGTGCGCACCTTCGTCGGCTACGGCGCCGACGCCCGGCCGGAGCAGACGTTCCCACCGACCGGTAGGCGGTTCGCCACCACCCAGACGCACTGGTTCCGGATGGCCGACGGTAAGATCATTGAGCACTGGGCCAACCGTGACGACCTGGGCACCGCGACGCAGCTCGGCTGGACTCCGCCGACACCGGCATACCTGGTACGCATGCTGCTGGCCACCCGGCGCGCCCGTCGGGAGGCCGGGCGAGGACCGCGGGGCCGGACGGATCCGGCAACCAACAGCCGTCACGGGTCGGCCAGCCGATGACGGAGTCCGCTGGCCCGTCCCACCGGCCGCTCGACGGCGGCGCGGACGGCGTCCTCGGTGCCGATGACGCGTACGTGCTCCCGGGCCCGAGTGATAGCGGTGTAGAGCAGCTCGCGGGTGAGCAGCGGTGACTGTGCAGGCGGCAGCACGACGGTGACCCGGCGGAACTGGCTGCCCTGCCCACGGTGCACGGTCATGGCGTGCACCGTGGACACCTCCGGCAGCCGCGACGGCGGGTGCAGCGTGGGCGGGCCACCGCGCGCGAACGCGACCCGCAGCCCCTCGGGGCGGGCGACCACGACACCGGTGTCGCCGTTGAACAGCCCGGTGTCGTAGTCGTTGGTGGTGACCAGCACCGGGCGGCCGGGGTACCAGGGGCCTTCGGGTGGGTCGGGTAGCACGGCAGCCAGCCACCGCTCGATCTCCGCGGTCCACCGCGTCACCCCGTAGGGCCCGCGGCGGTGTGCGCACAGTACGCGGTGGCGCTCCAGCGCACCCAGCGCGGCGTCGACGTCACCGGCGCGCGCCGCGGCGGCGAGCGCCCCGGCGGCGTCGACGACGTCATCGCGGACGGCGTCGTCGGGTGAGTCGGGCTCGACGAACTCAAGGTCCGGTCGGTTGCCGTGCAGCAGCGCGAGCGCCGTGTCGGCGTCACCGGCCTGCACGGCGCGGGCGAGCTCCGCGATCACGGCGCCGAAGCGCCAGACGTGCTCGAGCGTGACGACGCCGTTGACCACACCGCCGGCCAGGTCGGATGGGCGCAGGTCCAGCGAGCGCAGCGCCGCGTCGAGGGCGGGCTCGGCACGCCCGGGCGCCCGGGCCAGGTCACCGAGCACCGCACCGGCCTCGACGGAGGCGAGCTGGTCGGGGTCGCCGACCAGCACCAACCGGGCCTGCGGCCGCACCGCCTCCAGCAGCCGCGCCATCATCGACAGCGACACCATCGACGTCTCGTCGACCACCACCACGTCCACGGGCAGCCGCTGGGTGCGGTCGTACCGGAAGCGGCGAGTGCCCGGACGCCAGCCGAGCAGCCGGTGCAGCGTGACCGCATCCGGCACCCGCGCGCGTAGCTGTGCCGGCAGCTCCGCGGCGACGGTCTCCTGCAGGCGCGCCGCGGCCTTGCCGGTGGGTGCGGCCAGCGCGACGCGCGGCGGTGGGCCCGGCTGGTCGTGCAGCAGCGCCAGCAACCGGGCGACGGTGGTGGTCTTGCCGGTGCCCGGCCCGCCCGCCAGCACACTGACGCGGCGCAGCACGCTCACCGCCGCCGCGAGCCGTTGGCGCTGCGAGCCGGGGGTGGGGAACGCCCGGTCGAGCCCGGCACGTAGGCGCGGCAGGTCAACCTCGGGTGGATCGGCGGCCGCGCGCTCGGCCAGCGAGCGCCGCACCTGCTCCTCCTCGCGCCAGTAACGGTCGAGGTAGAGCAGCCCGCCGACCAGCCGCAGCGGCCGCAGCGGCCGCCCGGCCGGGGCGTCGGCACCGGCGGCGACCAGCGGGCCCGCGGTGCACGCCGCGAGCCAGGCGCCGGGCTCGGGCCAGGGCAGTGCGGAGGTGTCGACGAGCTCGTCGCCCGCACCGAGCACCGTGCGGCGCACCGCGGCCAGGTCCACGCAGACCGACCCCAGCCGCACCGCGCGTACGGCCAGCGCCACCGCCAGCAGCACCTCCTCCGAGCGTTCGCCGCCCAGGCGTCCGACCCGGGTGGCGACGTGCACGTCGGCGGCGTCGAGCACGCCGGCGGTGTTGAACGCGGCGAGCAGCCCGGTGGCAGAGTGCGCCAGCCGAGGGTCGCCGACGTCGATGCTCATGGCGCACCCCCCTCGAGGGCCTCGGACAGGTCCACGACCAGCGCCGCGGGTGGCACCCAGCTGAACACCCCGCACGCGACACCGTCCACGGTCGGGGTGTCGAGCCCGCACATGCCGCGTACGAACAGGTACAGCACCCCGCCGAGATGGCGCTGCGGGTCGTAGCCGGGCCGTCGCCAGCGCAGGAACCGGTGCAGCGCCACCGTGTAGAGCAGCGCCTGCAGCGGGTAGTGCGTCGCGATCATCGCCTCGGCCAGTCGGGGCGGTGCGTAGTGCGCGGCGGTGAGCGGCGCCGGGCCCGCGGGCTCGGTCGGGCCCAGCCAGTTGGTCTTGTAGTCGACCACCACGAACCTCCCGTCCGGCAGCCGCAGCACCGCGTCGATGCTCCCGGTGAGGTAGCCGCGCAACGGCTGGTCGGCGAGTCGGTGCAGCGCCTCGGGGTAGCCCAGCAGCGGGTCACTGGCGGACAGGTGGCGGCGCAGCGGCGCCACCAGCGCGCCGAGCGTCACCGGCGGCCCGGGGGCGTCGCCGCCGGCGAGGGGCAGCTCGAAGTCGAGCTCGGCGAGCCGGTCGCGCGGGCCGATGTCGACGAGCCGCAGGCCTTCGACGAGCGGCCCGAGCGGGGTGTGCGCGACAGGGACGAGCGCGGCGGCGAGCGCCTCGGGGTCGACGCCCGCCGTCGGGTGGCGGGCGAGCTGCTCGCGGCCGTGCGCGGCGAGCTCGGCGGGCAGGTCGGGCGCGGTGAGGTCAGCGGCCTCGAGGACCGCGTGGACGAGCGTGCCGAAACCGGTGCCTGCGGGGAGATCGGTCATCGGAGAGGGGAGATCCGCGACCGCGGCAGGCGCTGACATCGCGACGTCGGCCTCGTCGTCGGTGACCGAGCCCTCCGGTTCGCTGTCCACGCCCGGCTCGTGCTCGGCCGTCGCCGTGAGCGCGGTGTAGGAGGTGCGCCGCCAGGTGGTGTCGAGGGTGCGATCGAACACGGCGACTCGCAGCTGGGTCGGCGCCGGCTTCGGTGCCGTGAACCCGGAACCGGGCCGGGTGCCCATCTTCTCGACGGCGATCCCGGGGCCGGCCAACGCGCGCAGCGCGTCGGCTGCTGCGGCGTCCGGAGGCACCCGGTAGGACGCCGCCGGTGTGGTGCCCGGGGCCGGACGGCCGATGAGCAGCCGGTGCAGCGGCGAGGTCGCCGTCGTGGTGGCCGGCACCCACCAGGTGACCACCTGGCAGCCCGCGCGGGTGAGCGCGACGTAGAGCAGCCGCAGGTCCTCGCCGGCCTCTTCGGTGCGGTGCCGCGCACACCGCTGCTTCCACCCCTCGCCCGTCTCCCCGCCGACGTCGAGCACCCGCGCGCCGGACTCGTCGTGCAACAGCGGGACGTCGGGGTCGCGGACGTTGCGGTCCCAGCCGAAGGGCACGTAGACGATCGGGAACTCGCACCCCTTGCTGCGGTGGATCGTGATGATCTGCACCGCCGCGGCGTCGGACTCCAGGCGCCTGCTGCGCTCGACGCCGACGTCGGCCCCGGCGCCGGTGATGCGGTGGCGCAGCCAGTCGACCAGCGCCGCCGGACCCAGATGCCCGGCCGCGTGCAGCGCCTGCGCGACATGGCGCAGGTCGGTGAGGCGGCGCTCCCCGGCGGTGCCGGCGAGCAGCCGCCGCGGCAGGTCGGTACCGGTGGTGACGGCGTCGAGCAACGCCGCGACGCCGCGTTCGTGCAGCACCGCAGCCCAGCCCTTCAGGGTGGCGCCGAGCTCGTCGAGCAGGTCGTCGGCGTCCGGCCCGCACAGCTCGGCGACCGTGCGTCCGAAAAAGCAGGTGAGCGCCGCCTCCCGCACGCGGTAGGTCCGCGGCTGCTCCAGCGCCTCCAGCAGGACGAGCCACTCGCGCGCGGCGGGGGCGCCGAACACGCTGGCCGTGCTGGACAGCACCGCGGGCACACCGGCGGCGGCCAGCGCGTCGCGGAGCATCGCGCCCTGGTCGTTGGTGCGCACCAGGACGGCGCCGTCGCCGGGCACGACCGGGCGGTCCCCGATCCGGGCCGGGCTCGCCAACAGTGCCGCGATGTCGGCCGCTGCGTCCCGGGCCACCAGCTCCCGGGCCGGGCGGACGACGGCGAGGTCGCGCGTGGGTGCGCGCGGCAGCCCGGCGCGGGCGGCCACCCGCAGCCGCAACGGCGTGTCGACGGGGGCGCCGCGCAGCCGCTGCCCGGGGTGCGCGGAGCCGACCGGGTGCACGGTGATGCGCGGGTCGCCCAGCGCGGCGCCGGCGAACACGGTGTCGAGCGCGGCGAGCAGCGGGGCGTCGCTGCGCCAGTTCGTGGCCAGGGTGGCGTGGCTTCCGGCGGTCTCGGTGGCGTCGAGGTAGCTGCCGACGTCGGCGCCGCGGAAGGCGTAGATCGCCTGCTTCGGGTCGCCGATGAGCACCAACGTGGTGTGGCCGTGGAAGGCCCGCGCCAGGATGTCCCACTGCACCGGGTCGGTGTCCTGGAACTCGTCCACCAGCACCACGCGGTAGCGCGCCCGCAGCCGCTCCGCCGCGCCGCGCGCCGGGTCGGCCAGCGCGTCGGCGAGCCGGGTGAGCATGTCGTCGTAGGTGTAGACGCGCTGCGCGCGCTTGCGGCGCGCCACCTCCGCGCGCACCGCGGTGGCGAAGCGGTGGCGCAGCTGTGCGGTGCTGCCGGGCGCGGCGTCGACCGGTTCGAGCCGGGCCGGCCCGTCGAACACCGCGCGGCGGGCCAGCGCGAGCGCCTCGACCCGGCTGAAGGCGGGCGTGGCGGCGTCGCGGGTGCCGTACTTGCGCACGTAGAAGTCGTCGACCACCTCCGCGAGCAGGTCATCGATGGACTCCACGAAGGTCGCGTCCGGGTCGCTGTCGCCGGCCACGCCGAGCCCGGCGAGCATCTGCTGGCAGAACTGATGGGTGGTGGCGATCGTGGCGGCGTCGAACCCGGCCAGCGCGCGGGCGAGGCGCTCGCGCGCGGCGGCGACCTCGGCGTCGGGCGCGCTCGCCAGCAGCCGGAGCACGCCGTCGGCCCCGGCGCGGGCCGCCGCCGGGTCGGCCAGCCCCCGCTCGGCCGACACCAGCCGCTCCCGAACGCGCTCGCGCAGCTCCTGGGTGGCCTCGCGGCCGAACGTGACGAGCATCAGCTCGGGCAGCGTCGCATGACCCTGGGCGACGTAGCGGGCGGCGAGCGCGGCGATCGTGAACGTCTTGCCGGTGCCGGCGCTGGCCTCCAGCACCGTGGTGCCGCTGGGCAGCGGGCCGCAGACGTCGAACGCCGCCGGTGGCAACACCGCTGGTGGCAACGCGGCGGTGCTCACAGCCGCACCACGTCCTCGGCCGTCAGCAGCGGATCCCACAGCCGCATCGCGAGCGTCTCGAACCGGGCGTCGAGCACCCCGGCCCCGTCCCCCCAGACCCGCACGTGGGCCGCGTCGGCCCGTTCGGTGCTCCACATCTTCGTCGCCTCGTCGAGGGCCGCCGCCGCGTCGGCTCCGCCGCGGCGGAGCGTGGCGTAGGTGTGGCCGGCGACCGTGGGCAGCGGCAGCGGTTCCCGCAACCCCTCCCGGTGCAGCGCGACGAGGTCGGCGAGCACGGCGCGGGCCTGCGCGGGATCCAGTGGTCCGGCGGTGGCGCGGGCCAGTCCGTACCGGGTGCCGCGGCCCACCGTGACCGCGGTCCACGGCTGTCCGGACGCCGCGCTGAGCGCCAGCAGCCGCGCCCACGCCCGGATCCGCTGCTTCGGCGCGAGGCGGGAGAACTCGACCCGGAGCAACGCCTTGCCGTGCAACCCGCCGAGCGTGCCGACCACCCGGGTGCCGTCGGGCAGCTCGACGTCCACGTCACGGTCGGACGCCTCACCGGTGCGGTGTGGCGTGGCCGCGGCGACGAGCGCCTCGACATCGTCGAGCACCCGGGTGAGCAGGGCGTCGCCCAACGCCCCCGGCGGCAGCTCGCCGCGACGCCACTCGGCTTGCCGGCAACGCTCGCGGTCGTGTCCGGCCAGCCGGTCGCGCAGCAGCCGGTCGCCGACGGCCCAGGTGGCCAGCCCGTCGAGGTCCACCGGCAGCGCGTCGGCCGGGTCGTCCTCGCCCGCGACCACCGCGAGGCCCACGCGCTGGCGCAGGAACTCCTGGACGGGATGGGTGAGGAACGCGACGAGGTCGTCGAGGGTCACCACGTCTGAGGCGACGGGCGCGAGCGGGCCCGCGAGGAACGGCGCCGGCGGTGCCTGCGGCCCGGCGGCGGCGCGGGCCCCGGCCAGCTCGGTCCGGTCGAAGCTGAACGGCCCCGGCGTGGCCAGCGCGCCCGGGGTGAAGTTGCGGGCGTCGAAGGGCTGCAACGGGTGGCGTACCACGACCTGCTCGCGGGCGGCGGGGCCCGCGGTGGCCTCGATCGCGTCGAGCAGCTCGCCGAGCGGCACCGCGGGCGGTCGCCGGGCGCCGGTGCGCTCGTCGGTACCGGAGTGCACGACGACGAGGCACTCGGTGGCCGCGCAGATCGCGTCCAGCAGGAGCTGGCGGTCCTCGCTGCGCGCGTCGCGCTCGCCGACGAGGGGGTCGCGGGCGAGCACGTCGTCGCCGTCGGGGACCCCGGCCCGGGGGAACACGCCGTCGTCGAGCCCCAGCAGGCAGACGACCCGGTGCGGCACCGACCGCATCGGCACCAGCGTGGCCACGGTGAGCGTGCCGGTGCGGAAGTTGGCCCGGGTCGGACGGCCGCGCAGGCGCTCGGCGAGCAGGCCGCGCACGTCGGCCAGCTTGAGTGGAACGGTCTCGGCGTGCGGGCCGGCGGCGCGGGCGAGTTCGGCGAGCTCGGTGCGGGCCTGCCCGGCGTCGGCCGTGGTGGCGTCGGTCAGGGTGTCCAACCCCGTGACCAGCGCGGTGATCCAGCCGGCGAGCGGCTGCTCCCCGGTCAGTCCCGCGAGGACCGCGGTGAGCCGCTCGACGAGCTCCGCGAGCCGCCCGATGCGCTCGACGTCGCCGGAGTCCACCTCGGCCATCGGCAGGGCGGTGCCGAGCCAGTCTTGATCACCGTCCCGGCCGCCCATCGCGACGCCCAGCAGCAGCCGGTCCAGCCCGGCAGACCAGGTGTTCTGCCCGAAGCCGTCGAGGTGATACCGGGCGCGGTGCGGGCCGTCGAGCCCCCACCGCACCCCGGCCCGGACGGCGAGGTCACGCAGCCGGTCGAGGTCGGCGTCGTCGAGCCGGAACCGGCGGCGGACGGGCCCGGAGGCGAGCAGGTCGAGCAGCTGGGAGGCGGTGAGCCGGGCGTCGGCGAGCTCGAGCAGCCGCGCTGTGGTGTCGAGCAGCGGGTTGACCGCGCTCAGCGCCCGGTCGGCCAGCCGGACCTGCAACCGCTGGCCGGGGTGGTTGCCGGCGGTGCGATCCCCCAGCCCGAAGCTCGCCGAGATCAGTGGTGCGAACGTCTCGATGTCCGGGCACAGGACGAGCACGTCGCGCGGTTCGAGCGTCGGGTCGGCGTGGAGCAGCCCGAGGATGACCTCACGGAGGACCTCGACCTGGCGGTCGGCGCCGTGGCAGGAGTGCACCTGGATGCTGCGGTCTGCGGCGTCTAGCGGCGCGTCACCGCTGGATGGCCGGTCGTCGCGCAGGTCGCCGTGCAGCCGCCCGAGCAGGGTGGGCGGACGGTCCGGGAGCTGGTGGTGGTGCTCGACCCGCTCCGGCGCAGCGGTGGCGAGCCGGACCTGCAGCTCCCGGACGTCGCGACCGAGCGAGGACAGCAGCGGATGTCGAGGGGCGCTGGCGGTGGGGTCGTGGCGCCGGTGGGGAACCGCCGCTGGCGCCGTGACGCGGGCCCACAAAGCGGGGGAGGGGTGCGGCAGCCACAGGTGCACCTCGCGGTGCTCGGCGAGCGCGGACAGGACGGCGAGATGCTCGGCTGGTAGCCGGGTGGGTCCGAACAGCGACAGCCGCGCGGGCAGCTGCGCCACGGCGGGATCGGCGCGCACGGCGGCGCAGGCCGCGGGCAGCCGCTCGGCCGGGCCGGGCATGCCGATCCGTTCCCGCAGCCGTCGCCACAGCTCCGGCTGCCAGGCCAGGTCACCGGCCCGCTCGTCGGGGACGCCGCCGCCGGTCAGCCAGTGCCTTAGCATCGCCGGGCGGTGCGCGGCGTAGGCGGCGAACAGGTCGGCGAGGTGCCGCGCCGTGGCGTAGCGCCGCCGCCGCTGCGCGTCCCCACCCAATGGCGCGCACCATGTCTCGCCCGCGCTCTCGTCGATCACCTCTAGCAGTGGCCACACCGCTCGTTCCGGGCGCCACGGGTCATCCTCGGGATCGACGCCGGTGACCCCGCCGACCGTCGCGGTCACCAGGGCACCGGGGGAGGGGAACATGACCCCGGCACAGACCCCGTCGCCCCGGCCCGGCGTCGCGCCCAGCCGCTGCGCGAGCCGCTGCGCGAGCCAGCGCTCCACGCCCTTCGCCG
Source organism: Mycobacteriales bacterium (assembly GCA_038257875.1). GTDB lineage: Bacteria > Actinomycetota > Actinomycetes > Mycobacteriales > Pseudonocardiaceae > Pseudonocardia. The sequence continues at coordinate 7,679 of JBBSQN010000014.1, read as the reverse complement.
GCACGGCGACGACCTCGGCGGTGAACGGGTCGTCGAGCGGGTGGGCCAGCAGCGCACCGAGGACGTCGGCCAGCGCGTCGGCGCGCTCGGCGCGGTGCACGTGCAACATCGATGCGCTCACCCCTCGGTCGTCGCCCCTCGGCCATCGGCGACAAGGTAGGGTGCGACTCCGACAGTCCGGGACGCGGGCGGGGTGATCAGACCGCCTGCTGACCGAGCGTCACTACATGCAGAGCAACGACACGATGGGGGTATCCCGCTGCCGGCCCGTTAACGGAAGGCTGTGCCGCGTGCGATTTGGTGAGTACGAGCGACACCGATGGAAGAGGGCCGACGTGACCGACGCATCGACCGGGCCGGCACTGCCTGAGCAGCGCGGTGTGCGCGACCAGGACCGCAGCGAGGTCCTGCATCGCTATGCTCGGTTGACGAAGAACGGCCGCCCGGTCTTCTGCACGCCCAGCCGGGCCGAGATCGACGGCGCCGTGCTACCCCGCCAGAGCCGCGGCACCGACGGTAAGGTCATCTACCCCACGCGGGAGGCGGCGGAGGCCGCCGCGCGCGAGCTGGAGGCCCTGGGCTCCCGGTTCCTGCGGTCCTACCTGTGTGGCCGGTCCCGCAGCGGGCACTTCCATCTCACCACCGACACCGCGGTGCGCGTCGGGCAGCTCCCGCTGCACCTGCGTATCCCGCAGCAGCGCGACCGGCTCTTCGTCTGACTACACCCCGTCCCAGAGCCTTTTGGTAAACGGATCAGGCGGCTGATCTGTCCGGTTTCGGGTGGGAGTGGGACGGGCGTCGCCGCACCGAGGTGGTGGTGGGTTGGCGGTGGTGTGGCGCACCAGCGGCCTGGTCGTGATCGTGGTTGTGGTCTGCGGGACCATGGTCTCGTGGTGGGCGGGCAGCCGCTCGTGGTCACGGACCAGACGGCGGTGACGCATCGACCACCCGAGGTGTCTGCTCCATAACCGGTGCCTCGACACGCCGACGTATCCAGATCGCTACCCGCGCCCACCGCCCCGGCCGGGTTCGCTGTGGTTCATCACCAGGTTCTGGGTGCCTCACGTGGGCGGCTGCACAGGGTGCTCAGGGTGTGCAGCCGCCCGCGTGAGCGGTGATCGGGTTCAGGGCCCGTTGATCAGATGCGCGAGGGGTTTGCGTCGGGGGACCCGGTCGGGGTCGATCCAGCACGGTGGGAGGAACTCCGGTAGCCCGTCGCGGATCTGGACACACCACCCTGGGTGGTGCAGCAGCCGGTGGTGGGCGGTGCAGAGCATGACGCAGTTGGTCAGCGAGGTCGGGCCGCCGTCCTGCCAGGGGCGGATGTGGTGGACCTCGCACCACGACACCGTCCGCCCACACCCGGGGAACGCGCACCCGCGATCACGGGCGGCCACCGCGCGGCGCAGCCCGTCGGGGATGGTGCGCTTGCTCCGCCCGACATCGAGCGGCTGCCCGGCCCCGTTCATGACGATGGGGATGACCGCGGCGTCGCAGGCCAGCATCCGCAGCGTCTCCGGGGCCAGGGTGCCGCCGAAGTCCAGCATCGCCGCCCGCGCCTGGGTCTGGAGGTCCTCCCAGGAGAGGAGCACGTTGAGGTGGGGGCGGGATCCGCCCGTGTCGGGGAGGTCGGCGTGGTCGAGGGCGTAGCCGCAGATCTCGGCCAACGCCTGTGCTTGCCGCTGCGGCGTGGTCCGCTCGTCGTCGCCGGTCAGAGGCTTCGACCCGGCATCCACGGCGGTGGCGATCGCGTCGTACAGCGCCGCGTCGTCGAACCGCCCACTGATCCGCCCACCGGAGCCGTCTCGGTTCCGGGCCAGGTTCAACTCGTTGACTTGGGCTGGGGGGCGGTCGTCGGGGGCGGGTCCGTCTTGGTCGAGGGCCTCGACCAGCCGCGTGCCGTAGGCGGACAGCTCGCCGGGGGCGTAGCTGGTGGCCTTGTCGGCCAGTTCGGCCTCCGCGCCGGCCCACACCGACGGCGACAGGCGTCCCGCGGCGTCGGAGGCCAGGACCTTCGTGATCGTCTCCACATGCCGCAGTCCGACCTGTCCGGTGGTGAAGACTGCGGCGGTGGCCGGCATCCGCGCCGGCAGCACCTGTCCGTCGAGCCCGACCCGGGCACAGACCTGTTCGGCGGCCACGACGCGGCGTCGTGCCTCGAACCGGTCCCACCCGAGCAGGTCGGCCACCGCCGCGGTCGGGTTGCGGTAGCCCCGCTCGAGGAACGCCCCGCGCCGGTCCAGGTCCGCGATCACCCCGACCGCGAGCCGGTCGACGCGGCGGGTGACGCCCTCGCAGAGCGTCAACGCCGACAACAGCTCCGCATCCGCCGCACCAGGACCCACCGCCGCACACAGCTCATCCAACCCAGCCACTACAGTGGTGTGTGCGGAGGTCAGCGGGCTGTCGGTCACACCAGGATCATCCCCGCCACCACCGACAGTTCCCGACCCTGCGACCACCACCCCGGAGAATCTTTTCAAGATTTTTCCTGGGAGCCTGTCGGTGAACCACAGCGGACCCGGCCAGGGCTGTGGGCGCGGAGAGCGATGTGGTCACGTTGAAGTGTCGGGACACCGTGTGAGGCGGGGTCCCTCAGATGGTCTGGGCGATCGGGGGGCCAGTTGAGGGTCACCGTGGTCACACGCACCGACGACGCCCCGGGTTCGTGGTACCACCCGCCGGTGGTGGAGCGGCTATCAGCCCACCACTACCTCGGTGCGGCGCCCGTCCCCCACGCCCACCCCCACCGAGACCGGACAGATCAGCCACCTGAAGACGTTTACCAACAGGCTCTCAGGGGCGCAGGTGCCGGGTCAGGAAGCTCACCTGATCCGTGGACAGCGCCTCGAAACCCGCGCCGATACAGGCCCCGACGTGCGTGAACGGGTAGCGGCGCAGCTCACCACGCGGAGCGGCCGCCGCCACGACCGCGGCTGCTGCGGGCGGGGCGACCATGTCCTGCTCGCAGACGGCGATGAGTAGCGGGCAGGTGATCGCGGCGGCGCAGCGGCCGGGACGGTCGAACGGGATTCGCAGCGCGATGCTGGCGGCGACCTCGTTGCGCCAGGCGACGTCGTCGGGCACGAGGTGGCGGATCGCGGCCTCGACGCCCGCCCCGGCGATGATCGCGCCGCTGCCGATCTCCCCGGCGACCGGGACGAGCACCGGTGGGCGACCGCGGCGCCGGCGCACCTCGTCACGCACGGCGTTGCGCAGCAGCATGAGGCCGTGGCGGGCCGCCGCGGACACCGGCGTGCGGCGCTTGCCGCGGCGGGCACCGAGCCCGCGGAGCAGGGCCGGCCCGTCGACGAAGGGAACCTGCGCGACGACGGCCGCGAGCCTCGTGTCGGCGGCGGCCACGGCGAGCACGTGCCCGCCGCTGAACGAGCTGCCCCACAGCGCGATCCGCGCCGGGTCGATCCCGGGCGTCGTGCGGATGTGCGCCACCGCGGCGCGCCAGTCCGCGCGTTGCCCGGTGATGTCGACCACCTGCCGCGGCTCGCCTGCGCTGTCGCCGAAGCCGCGATAGTCGAACAGCAGCACCGCCATGCCCGCACCGGCGAACCGCTCAGCCAGGGCGTCGAGCCGGCAGGCCCGGGTCATGCCGAACCCGTGCGCCATGACCACGCCCGGCGCGGTTCCCGGCCGGGACGGCCGGTAGAGCCAGGCGGCGCACTCCACGCCGCCGCTGCGGAACGGGTGCTCGGTGCGGGACACGACTCACCCGGTGGGGGCGCCGGCCCATCGGGGGAGCACGTACGTGTCGAGCAGCACCCCGAACCGCCGTGCGCGGGTCGGGACGTCCAGCAGCGGGCAGGTCGTGCAGTACTGGTCGCCGGGTCGACTGGTCTCCTCGTCGGTCCGATAGGAGAAGCAGCACGAGCCGCGCACCGGCATCTGGAACTCCGAGCCGCCGCGGACCACGGCCTCACAGGTGCCGCGCCGGCCGATCCGGGCGCCGCGGGCGACCAGCGCGTCCAGCAGCGCCTCCCCCAGCGCGCGGCCCGCCCGCTCGTCACCACCGAGGTAGAGCGGCACGAACGTCGCCGTGCCGAGCACCGCGTCGGCCGCCACGTTCCATGCCGGCACCACCCCGAACCGTGACAGTGCGTGCACCGCGTCGATCATCGGGGTCAGCGTGGCCACGGCCTGCGCCGCCGCCGCGTCGAGCAGCGTGGCCAGATCGGGCGCGACGATCGTGTCCGGCGCACCGGCGGCGATGTCGCCGGGCAGCACCGCCACGGTGGGACGGCGGACCGCGACCCGGTCGGCGCGGCCGTCCTCGTCCAGGTGCACGAGGAGGTTGGTTGCGGACACGTCATGGGCGCGGCGGTCGAGCACCAGTGCGGCCGTGAGCCGGCTGAGCACCACGCGCGCCAACATCCCGACCACCCGCACCGCGGCCACCGTGGGCGGCAGCGCCGGGTTCTCCCGGCGCAGCGCGGTCTCCCACCAGCTGAACAATGCCCCGCTGGGGAGCGCGTCGTGCAGGCCGAGCCAGCCGGAACCGTCGGGCACCCCTACTCCGACCGTGTAGACGTGCGGATACTCCGGACGTGCGACGCGCAGCCGCCGCTGGGTCTGCTCCAGTGGGCCGACGGTGGACGGTGACGGACTCATGGCTCGCTGCTCCCCGAGTGCTGCGTAGATCGGGCGGAGGATACACACACATGGCCCAAGATGTAAGTGAGGCTTTCCTATTGCCGGAGGGTGGCGGGACCCGCTATCACCGCATCGGGATCGGTTGCCGGGCCTGGTAGACGACGGCGGGTGGCATGTTGCGCCACACCGTCGGGCTGATCACGACCTCCGCGAAGTGCGCGCGCAGGTCGGCGAGCTGACGGCGAGCGGGTGGCGCCCAGCGCGTCCAGGAGTAGGCGAACTGGGTGAACACACCGGTCGGGGCGAGCACCTCGGTGAGCAGCGCGTGCAGGCCGCGCCCGTCCCGGCCGGGGGCGTAGGCCACCCACGGCAGCCCGCTGACCACGGCGTCCACCCCAGAGATCCCTCGTTCGGCGAGCAGCGCCGGTAGCTCTGTCGCTTCGGCGACCACCACGTCGACGCCCGGGTAGCGCTGCGCCAGCAGCGCCGCCCAGCCCGGGTTCCGCTCGACGGCCAGGTGCCGGCCCCGGCCACCGACCCGCGCCTGGATCGCGGAGGTGAACGACCCGGTGCCCGGCCCGAGCTCGACGATCACGGGCTCGCCCGTCGCGGGCAGCGGCAGCGTCATCGCCGCGGCAAGCGCGGTCGAGCTGGGAGCCACCGCCGCGGTGTGCAGGGGGTCGCGGGCGAACTCGCGCAGGAACAGGCCGGTGTCCGCCCAGCGCGATCTTGACATGGCCACGACGCTAGCGGCTGCGCAGCGTGCCGGGGTGCGGATGGAGCCGGTGACACTCGACAGTGCGGGACAGCTCGGCCGCCGGGTGTCAGGCGGTGTCGTCCTCGTCGCCGTGATCGGCGAGGAACTTCTCCACCTCGGCGGCCAGCTCGTCAGCACTGGGCAGCTCGCCGGCCAGGCCCAGGCTCGAGTGCTCCCGGCGGCCGGTGGACACCATGTCGTACTGCCGTTCCAGGGCCTGCACGACCTGTCGCATCTCCTCGGAGGCCGCCACCTGCTCGGTGATCTCGCTCGCGACCCGCTCGGTGGCCCGCGACAGCGACTCGGTGGGCAGGTACAGCCCGGTGGCCATCCCGGCGTGGTCGAGCAGGACGCGGGCGGCCTGCGGGTACTCCGCGCGGGCCAGGTAGTGCGGCACGTGCACCGCGAAGCCCATGGCGTCGAGCCCGGTCTCGCCGAGCCGCAGCTCCATCAGCCCCATCGCGCTGCCCGGCACCTCCGCGCTGGCGAACCACGCCTCGTGGCCTTCGGTGAGCTCGGAGCGGGTGCCGTGGGCGGTGACCCCGATCGGCCGGGTGTGCGGCACGGCCATCGGAATCGCCGTCAGGTTGACCACCAGGCGGACGCCGAAGCGTCGCACGAGCTGCTCGATGGCAGCGGAGAACCGCTCCCACTGCGTGTCCGGCTCCGGGCCCGCGAGCAGCAGGTACTCGGTGTGGGCGGTGTCGGACAGCGCCACCACGTCCAGCTCGGGTGCGCTGTAGGCCGCCCACCGGTCGGTCTCGAAGCGCAGTGTCGGGCGGCGGGACCGGTAGTCCACGAGCTGGTCGACGTCGAAACGCGCCACCGGCCGCAGCTCGCGGCCCTCCCGCAGCGCCTGCACCGCCAGCCGGGACGCGTTGCCGGCGTCGACGAAGCCGTCCAGCGCCACCAGCAGCACGGGCTTGTCCAGCTCCGGGGCGTCCTGCGCCACCTCGTACAGCTCCGCTGGCTCCAGCACCGTGCACCTCCGTTCCTCGACGGGGACAGCCGCCCCCGCCATCCAGCATCCCGCTCCGGAGCCTGGTCGCGCACTACCGGGATGCGATGTGAACCCTCATGGTCCCACCCTGGCCGTCCGGCCCGCAGGCCGCCGTCCACGGCGCACCGGCACCCGGCTTGATCACTCGTTAGTGACAACGATTATCATGCGCTTGTTCAATCGGAGACCAGGGAGAGGAAGCCGGATGCGCATCGCGTTCGTTGGCAAGGGCGGCAGCGGGAAGACCACCTCGGCGGCGATGTTCAGCCGCTACCTGGCCGAGCGGGGCCTGCCTGTCCTGACGATCGACGCGGACATCAACCAGCACCTCGGCCAGGCCCTCGGCCACGACGGCCCCCCACCCCGCGCGCTCGGCACCGACCTCACCTGGCTCAAGGACCACCTGCGCGGCACCAACCCACGCATCCCGTCGGCCGACTCGATGATCAAGACGACACCGCCGGGACCGGGGTCGCGGATGCTCGATCTGTCGCTGTCGGATGAGCTGATCCAGCGGTACACGGCGACGGTCGGCGGAGTGCGCTATCTCGTCACCGGCGAGTTCGACGAGGCCGACATCGGCGTATCCTGCTACCACTCCAAGACCGGAGCGGTGGAACTCTACCTCAACCACCTCCTCGACGGCCCCGGCGAGTACGTCGTCGTGGACATGACCGCGGGCGCCGACGCGTTCGCGTCCGGCCTGTTCACCCGCTTCGACCTGACGGTGCTGGTCAGCGAGCCCACCCGGCGTGGCGTGGGTGTCTACCGGCAGTATGCCGAGCACGCCCGTGGGCACGGGGTGGAGCTGCGGGTGCTGGGCAACAAGGTCGCCGACCCGGCCGACGTCGCGTACCTGCGAGACCAGGTCGGTGACGCGCTGCTCGGCTGCTTCGGCCAGTCGGCGTGGGTGCGGGCGGGCGAGCGCGGTGACGCCACGCCGTTCACCGCCCTGGAGCCGGCCAACCTCGCGGTGCTCGACGCCGTGCTCGACGCGCTCGACACCCGCGAGCGCGACTGGGCGACCTACCACCACGGGACCGTCGAGTTCCATCGGCGCAACGCCGCGGCGTGGGGCAACCGGGCCGTCGGCGCGGACCTCGCCGCCCCGATCGCCCCCGACCAACTCCCCGCGCTCCTCGCGCCACTCGCGGGGCACGCCATCGTGCGGCGCGTCGGTCGCTCCTACGAGGGGCGGGCGATCGACGCGATCGAGCTGATGAAGCCGGGGGGCGGGGCGATCTGGTCGCGGCGCAACGCCAGCCTCTTCAAGCCGACGCTGCTGGTGATCGCGCGGCACCACGCCAACGAACCGGC
>JBBSQN010000013.1:0-60995 GCA_038257875.1 Mycobacteriales bacterium | reverse complement strand
CCGCGTCCCGCCCCCCCCCCCCCGGGCCCCGGGGACGACCCCGGGCCAGGGGGCGGCGGCCCTCCCCCGACTGCCGGGCCCGGCCGCGGGTCGACCCGCGCTACTTCACCGACCCCGACGGGCACGACATGGCCGTCATGCTGGCCGGGCTGCGGCTCGCGCGCCGGATCTCCGAGCAGCCACCGCTGCGACCGTGGCGGGCCCGCGAGCTGGCGCCCGGACCGGACGCGGTGACCGACGACGAGCTCCTCGACTACGTCACCAAGACCCACAACACCGTGTACCACCCGGCATGCACGGCGAAGATGGGGCCGGCGACGGACCCGATGGCCGTGGTCGACCCGCAGCTGCGGGTGCGCGGGGTGGACGGGCTGCGGGTGGCCGACGCCTCGATCCTGCCCTTCCTACCGGCGGTCAACCCGAACCTCACCTGCATGATGATCGGCGAGAAAGCCGCCGACCTGTTACGCGGCTTACGCGGCTGACGCCGCCCGTGCGCGGTTATGCACGCCCCAGCAGCGATATCCGCGCACGACTCTCCTCGACGTAGGGTCGTGTCCGTGCTCGAGCTCCGCCCGACGCCGTTCGACCACCCCGATGCCGTGCGTCTCATCGGCGAGATCCAGCAGGTGTACCGCGAGCGCTACGGCAACGCGGACGCCACGCCCGTCGAGCCTGTGGAGTTCGCGGCGCCGTACGGGTACTTCGTGGTCGGCTACGTGGACGGGACGGCCGTCGCGTGCGGCGGTTGGCGAGCCCGCAACGGCGGAACCGACCCGGGGCTGCACGACGGGGACGCCGAGATCAAGCGCATGTACGTCGCCGTGGCGCACCGTGGCCGCGGCTTCGCCCGGGTCGTGCTCGCCGAGTTGGAGCGCACCGCCGCCGCGGCGGGGCGGCGCCGGGCGGTGCTGGAGACCGGCGTCCGCCAGCCCGAGGCCATCGCGCTCTACACCAGCGCCGGCTACGTGCCGGTGACGAAGTTCGGCGTCAGCCGCGACAAGGCGGGCTGCCGCTGCTTCGCCAAACCGTTGACCCGGCTGGTCGGGCGGGAGTCGGTCCAGCTGCCAACCGTCCTCTTCGCCCCCGTCGGTCAGTGCGGTCGCCGCTGAAATCTTCATGGGCAACGTCGATCTTCATAGCCCACGAAGTTGAGGTCCACGACTACTTGCGCACCAGAAAGTCTGTAGCTACGATTGCAGCTATCGGGGTGGTCAGGGCCACCTCTGACCACCCCGAGTGCATCGCCGTCCTACGGTCGATCATGAAAGGAGTGGTCTGCGATGCTGATGCGTACCGACCCCTTCCGGGAGCTGGACCGGCTTACCCAGCAGGTGTTCGGCAACTCTCCGGGGACGTGGACCAGGCCCACCGCAATGGCGATGGACGCCTACCGCGAGGGGGACGAGTTCGTGGTCGCCTTCGACCTGCCCGGCGTGTCGCCTGAGGGGATCGAGCTCGACGTGGAGCGCAACGTGCTCACCGTCAAGGCCGAGCGGCGACCCACCGCCGTCGGCGAGCATGTCGAGATGCAGGTGGCCGAGCGCCCGCTCGGGGTGTTCTCCCGGCAGCTGTTCCTCGGTGACACCCTCGACGTCGACCACATCCAGGCGAGCTACGACGCCGGGGTGCTGACCCTGCGCATCCCGATCGCGGAGAAGGCCAAGTCCCGCAAGATCAGCATCACCAACACCGACAGCGGACAGCATCAGATCAACGCTTGACGCGGTAGCCGCACCGCGTGTGCCACCCAGAACGCCAGAACACGGGCCCTGCCAGCGCAACTCCTGCGCTGGCAGGGCCCGTGTCGTTGGTGGTGTCGGGAGCGTCAGGGTGTCACCGGTCTCGGTGCGGCACGCCGAGCTGATCCTCGAGTTCGGCGATGTGGGCCCGCGCGACGTGCAGCTCGTCCTGCAACTCGACGATGCGGGTGGCCGCCTCCAGAGTCAGCCCTTCATCGAACAACACCCGCATCCGCGCGGCGACCACGAGCTGGCGGCGGGAGTAACGACGGTGCCCACCGCCGGAGCGCTCCGGCTGCACCACCCCCGCGGCGTCCAGGCTGCGCAGGAACGCCGGCTGTACCTCCAGCAGCTCCGCGGCCTGACCCATCGTGACCGCTGGATAGTCCTCGTCATCGAGCCGACCCACACCCACCGGCACGCGCACTCCTCCGGCCCACCAACTGAGCACCGTCCGCTGGTGCCCGGACGATGCTGTGGACCCCACACAATAGTAGAGCCAGCAGTACAGATCATGTCAAGCTGCCAACGCAGAACAGGCGACGTACCCGGTTCACGGTAGCGGTACGGACGTGCGCGGTGAAAGCGTCTGATCGCGCCGATACGGTGGGTTCGCGGTGGACAACGGTGCCGGGTACCGCGAAGGAGGTGGGAGGTGTTCGCGTTCTTCGTCGCTCACCTCCTGGTCGCCATCCTGCGGCCGCTGGTGTCCGCGCGCAGCCGTCGTGTCGCGTTCGGGGTGGCCGCCGTGCTGCTGGCTGCACGACAGCTGCGATCGGACAGGTGTCATCAGGAAGGAGGGACGCAGGCCAGTGCAGACAACTCGTGGGTCGCGGTCGCGAACCGGTCCCGGTCACCGAGCAGAGCTGTGACGGTCCGGTGGGTGAGCAGACCCCGTTCGACGAGTTCGCGGAGCCCTTCGCGCAGGGCCACGGCCGGTTCATCCGGCTTGCGCCGCACGGCCTCGACGAGGGTGGCGACGGCGAGGCCGTCGGAGCCAGTGCAGGTCCACGCCGAGACCGGGTCGCACAAGTCCGGTTTCAGGTTCTCCGGGGCCGTGGGCCCAGCCAGCGCCTCGTCGGGGATGGTGAGGTCGGACTGGCGCGGCCGCCTGCCGAGTGGGCGCTCGACGTAGCGTTCCCACCACGTTACGTAGTCGGGCTCCTGAGCCGTGCCGTCGTTCACCCGCGGACCGGACCGACAGTGCTGCTCGACGACGGCAACCCCCGTGATGATCCGGGCGCGGTACTGCTCGGGTGTCCCGCCGAACTCGGCGGCGCAGCGCACCGCGAGCCTGCGTACGAGGGACTCCTGGCCTTCCAGCGGAGCAGGGGACCCGGCCTCGTCCACGAGGTACTCCATCAGGGCCCGATGGAACTCGTCCGGAAGGCCGCGTGCCCGCGCTGCCGACCGGATCCGGTCCACTCGGGCCTGGGCGCCCATCTCGATCCGTCGCCTGCGGATCCAGTCGCCCACGGCCCGGGTTCGGACGTGGGTCCGTACCGCTCCCGGGGGGTTGTGCAGCTCGCCCGCGTGCGCGACAAGCAGACGATCAACCTCCACCAGCATATCGACCAGGAAGTCCCGGCAAGCGCACTCACCCTCGATTCGAACCGGTCCGCCGTCGGGACCTGGCACGCTGATGTGAAGATCGCAGTGGCTGGCTGACACGGCCCGGTGGAGGGCAGCGCGGTGTGTGCGAGTCTCGGACAGGACAACAGGTACCACGCTCGTCCAGCTCACAGCGGTGTCGACAGCGATCGGCGATGGTCCGTCAAGGAGGGGAGGAGATGTGCTCGACACCCACATGTCCGAAATTTTACACGAACACAAGAAGTAGCGTAACTGCGAAAATGTATACAGGCAAACACGTAGCGTGAGACGGGTCGGGCGCGCCCCAACCGAGGAGGGTGTCCATGGGTCTGCTGCCCGCAGAGGTTCCGGACATGCCGGAGTCCCGGTCCCAGATCGTCCCGGCGCGACTGGCGCGCAAGCTCGCACCGCTGTTCGGGGTGCCGTGGCCGACGGGTCCTTTCGGACCGCGGACCTGGGTCTGCGACTATAACAAGATCACTTTGTCCGAGATTGCGCGGGGCGCACCGTTGCCAACCCGCGGCCAGGCCACGCGGACGCGGGCGGAGGTGGACGCCGGGTGGGCGATCGTCGACCGCATCGGTGTCACGGGCACGAACTCGGCGTTGCCGAATGAGATCCCCAACGCCACCCTCAACCGTTTCGGGCCGGACACGAAGGCTGCGGTGGTGCTCACCGCAGCGAACCGGCTGTTGGAGCCGGTGACCCGGGCCGTGGAGTCCGCTCTGCGCCTGCTCGTGGCTGCCGACGGCGCACCGCTGCCAGCGAGTGCTCGCATCGCGGCGTGGGCAGCGTTGCTCGTCGAGGCCTTCCGAACCCAACCCGCCCTCGTCGCGGCGGCGATCCGCGCCCGCACCATCCAGCGCGAACTGCTGGTTGCCTGGCACCTCCCGCTGGCCGCCTCGATCGCCGGGTTGCCGCTGACCCGGTGCGAGGTGGGCGGCCCATCACGGGAGGAGAGCCGGAGTGCCGACTCGCACCCCCGGGACCTCGAGCTCGCCGATCACACCGTTCGGGAGCTGCACACGACGGCACCGGACGAGGTGGTCGACAGGCTCCTGCGTGAGCTCATCGCCATCGGCACCCGGCAGAGCTCGAGCCACTTGTGGCTGAGTGAACGTGCACCCGACCAGCTCGTGGTCGAGGCACTGATCCCGCCGACGGAACTGGTCAGTCGCTACGTCGCGCAGGTCCGGTCGCTGTTCGGGGACGGTGACGACACCGCTCGGGTGCTGCCGCGGGTGCCGCGCGTGGTGGATCTCGACGGCCTCCCGGTTCCGGCCCGCCGAGCGGTCGTGCTCGCCCTGCTTGCCGTGCTGCGCCATGTGCAGTTCGATGCCGAACAGCGCGAGCAGACGAGATCGGCGATCATCTTGCAGCTCGCCGAAGTGGCCACGCTCGCCACGGGCGCGCTCGGGTCGGACGACCCGATGGCCGTGCTCGCCCGCTGTCGGGTGGCCGACATGACGGTGCACACGCTGCGCCACGACCTCCGCCACGACCTCGCCCAACCGATCGAGGAGCTGATGTCACAGGTCGAGCGCTGCATCTCCTTGCTCGACGCCGGTGTGCTGGACCGCGGCGCCGCCGCCGAGGCGATCTCCTCGGCCAACGTCGAGATCAACATCGTGCGGCGCACCAACGCGACGCGCCCAGAGGCGAAACTGTCCACGCCTGAGGCGCTCGATAGCTGGTTGCGCGTCACCTGGTCGGCGTTCGGGCGGGCGGTGGAGATCGACGGACCGCTGCCCGACGGGGATGTCCCAGACCCGCGGCTGACCGTCGGGCACCACCTGCACAACTACGCGTCGTACCTGGCCTCCCACCCCGATGACGAGGAGGACCTGCGCGCTGCGGTCGAACTGTTCGAGGCCGCCGTGATCCCGGCGCGGGAGCTGTACTGGAAGCGGACCCACAGCTTCTTGCCGTTGCGGCAGTCGTTGCAGACGGCCTCTCGCGCGACCACCACGTTGAGCCGCCGCGCCACAGCCGCGGGTCAGGAGACGGAGTCCTGCCGGTGGGCAGCGCGTGGGTACGAGTGGATCGCCCGTGCGCTCGGCAACGAGGAGACCGAGTCCCTGCTCGCACAGGTCATCGAGCCCGCCGCGCATTTCTGCCTCCTCGCCGCGCCGGCGTTGGTCACGGCCGTGGAGACCGGAGTGGCCGGTACCGGATCCATCGATGTGGAGCGTGCTGGCCGGCTGCTGCGCGTGGCGGGGGAGTGGGTCAAACGCGTCACCGGCGGCAACGAGGCGAGCTACAGCCGGTACGCAGAGCTGGTTGACCTGCGGCTACGGCTGGAGGCTCTCAGCAGTCGTCCGGGCTGAGGTCCACCTGCACTCCCAGCAGCAGCTCACGCCAGGGGCCCTGATAGCGCTCCAGCTGCCGGCGCGCTGCCTCGGGGCTGAACTCGGCGTCCTCGCCGAGCGTGCGGTAGTTCTCCACCAGGCCGATCTCACCCCACGGCCGGTGCGGACAGACGACGCCGTCTTCCACTGGCGTGCGCGGCGTCCGGCCGGGTGGCTCGGTCTCGGCGCAACACGGTCCGGACGCGACGTCGGTGTTGCGCACGACGAACTGCACGGGCGCGCGCGACCCTGCCGTCGCGACGAGGAGGGCCTTGCGCGGCCCGGCGTGACCGACGCCGATGAGCGGCCGCAGATGGCTGGCCACCAGCCGGCCCGCGAGGCGGCGGTGCGTCCACAGCGGGGGGAGCACGAGATGCACGACACGGCGTCCGTCGGCCTTCCTGACCCCTTCGAGCTCGTGCGGATCGACGGCCCGGGACAGCCGGGTGACCATCTGCCGGTACTGCCGCAGCGACACACCCGCCGGACGCGGAGGAGCGCCGTCGGGAACAGCGTCCAGGCGGTGGGTGGCGACCCGAAGTCGGCGCAGCAGCAGCGGCAGGTGCTCGGCGAGATTCGCCGGTCGGTCGCCGATCAGCCACTCCACGAGGGGGCCGTTGTCGTCCGCGCCCACGCCCTCGAACAGCCCGGCGACCAGCCAGCCGACGAGGTGGTTGACCTCAGCCACGTTTCCCACCGGGTCGCCGGGGGTCCGGACCCAGTCGGGAACATTGATGGGCACCTCGTTCGGCGACCGCGGCAGCCGGATCCTGCGGCTGAGGATGGTGAAGGCGAGGCGGACCAGCCTGGCCCCCCGTGAACGCTTCCCGGCCACGGCGCCGAGGTGCCCCGCGAACTGGTCGAACGCCGCAATCATGTCGGGCTCGGCGTTGGTCTTCTTGCGCCATGACCCGACGGACCTCGTCATTGCCGCTCGCAGAACCTCGACCAGCTCCTTGGCCACCGCGTCGAGGTCGTCGAGGTCGTCGAGGGGTCCGGCGCCGTTTCGCAGGTCGTCGAGGGCCACTCGGTAGGCGGCCATCCGAACCAGGAAGTCGGCGTTGCCGAGGATGGGGAGATCGATGTCACGGCCTGGAACGGGACGTCCGGACGCCCGGTACGCGGTCGGGAGCTCGGTCCCGCGGCCGAGTACGGCGCGGGTCGCCTCGACCGCAGCCTCGTCCGGAATGTCCGGCCCGGTGCTGAGCACCATGACGACCGCTGGGACGACGACGTCGAGGAGAAACGGCGGCTCGGTCGCGCCGGTGGCGATCAGGGCCGTCCGGATGCGCAGGCTGCGGTCCAGCAACGGGATGAGCTGCTCCTGGTCGTCGGGGTAGTGGTGCCCGATCAGAGTCAGCAGTTCAGGAGAGACCGTCGGGAACCGGCGGTACCAGGCGAAGGACTCCGCGGCGCGGTCGGTCCGCCGCAGGACGCCGCGGGACTTTCCGTGTCCGGTGAGCGTGGCCGCGATGACGCGCGTGTACTCGTCGGCGGTCGCCGGCCGGTCCGTGGCCGCCAACGCGGTGAGCACACCTGCTGCGCGGGCGACGGCGGCGGCTCGCAGGGTGGCGTCCGAGCCCATCTTCGCCACCAGATCATCGAGATCCTCCGGGTCGAGTCGCTCGAACAGCGCGTCGGCCGCCGCTTCGAGAGCGTCTTGGAGCCGGTCGTCCGCGTTCATGAGCGGTCCTCGGGCTCGGTGCGGAACCGTAGGTTCACCGGTCCCCCGGACCCCCTCGTCCGGGCGCGCAGGCGACCCGAGGCGTCGGCCTCGAACGGCACCCACTGTCCCGCTGTGTCGTCCAGGCCCACGAGCAGCGTGGCCCGCGTCGCCGGGTCGACGCGGTCGGCCGTCACGGTGATCTCGTCCGTGTCTCCGGAGCCGAGCCGCACGGTCCACGAGACTGCCCGTGCGCATCCGGCGGCCGAGGCGAGAACGCCCGGGAGCAGCAGGTCCCCGCGCAGCGCCGACGGGTCCGCTCCCTCCGGTCGCTCACCGTCGCCACCGCGGAACTGCCCGGCCGGCCGGAGCCCGCCTGCGGCGTCCAGCGCGCTACGCCAGTCGGGCAGGCCCACGCACGCCCACAGCCCGTCGGCCCACGAACCGACAGTCGTCGCCGCGGCCGCGGGTGTCTCCTGCACCACGCGGACCCGGTACGGGGCCCACGCGGCGGCGAGCTCGTCGATCTCGAGGAGGTCGAGCTGGAGCCACTCCCCGGCGCCATCCGCCTCGATCAGCGCGGCGACCGAGTCGGCTACCCGTCGACCGAACAGCGTGGCCACGTCCGCAGGCAACCGGCCGTCCGCGGTGGTGACGCCGACGAACGCGGGAGGTCCGTGTGGATCGGCCGTCACGAACCCGGCGACCAGCCCGGTGCGCAGCTCGGCCTCGATGGTGGGTTCCACGGTCAGGAGCGTCAGGGTCACCGTCCGGCTTCCCGGCGGCCGGTCGAGGCGAAGGTGACCGTCCCACGTCGTCAGGGTCATCTGCTCCCCCGGGTTCCAGAGGCTACCGACGTCAGGATGTCACAGATCGGCATGGTCCTCCTCAGGCCGGGGTCACCGCCCCCTCAGGCCGGACGTCGCGTCGCAACGGACAGTTGTCCGCCGCCCCGTGACGAGCCGTCTCGATGTGTCCGGCGCTCCTGCCGGGCACGCGGAGAGGAGAGGTCATGTGCGGTGGCTCCGATGACAACTGAGGCCAGGATGACGACCAGCGTGGGATTGGCCCCCTTGGCCTCATGTCGATTAAGCCATTTGGTCCTAACCATACCTCGCATACGACGTAACTGCGGACCGGGTGGGTGCGATGTCTCTTCGAGCGACGGGTGTCTCCCGCCGTCCGTCAGTCCTTGGGCACGACCCGGCGATCACAAGAAGGTGGCCATGACTGACCCCACCCGTCGGCGGCGACCCGGTCTCGTCGCATGGTTTGCGGTGTTCTTGGCGCTGGCCGTCTGCGCGTGCTCTGCTCCGGCACCCGACGGCCCGCCCCCGGAGACCCCGGACGTCATCTCCTACGCCGGGGCTGCCGACTGGCTGACGACGCTCGACCCGGCCGAGGCCGACGATCAGCTGCGGGACTGGGCCCGGTTGGGCCTGGCGTCGTCCCTGGGTGTGGACCGCGACCGGTTGGTAGACAGCCTCTACGACACCAGCTCGATCCGCGACACCGCTCTCGCGGGGCTGGCCGAGCAGCCCGTCGGGCCGGGTCGGGCGCTGTTCGACGGCACGACCTTGCACCTGCTGGTGCCCAGCGACGATCCGCGGCCCGCGCGCACGATCGGCCTGTTGCTGGACGCGCACCGCGCCGATGCCGGCGCGGACCCGGCCCAGGTGCAGGTGCACCGCTACCGGATCCATCCCGAGAACCGCACGATCGAGCTGACCGCGCAGGTCTCCGCGCCGACCGGCCAGGTCCGGGCCGCGAACGGCTGGACGGAGCGCCGGGTCGACCAGCCACCGGGCCTGGCCGACTTCCTCGCGGTCGCCGACCAGCTCTCCCGGTTGGAGACCAGGAACACCGAGACCTGGGCGCTCGGCTGGGACTGGCCCGACGAGCAGGCCGACGTGACCCCCGAGGACGTCGCCGTGCTCCAGCGCGGGTACCTCCAGCGATCCGGGACGCTGCCCGGGTTCTCCCTCGACCCCGTACCCCTGGCGACTCCGGAGGACCTACGGGCGGCGATCCCCGAGCTCGCACCCCAGCTGGTCGCGAGCATCCTGTCGAGGGACTACACCGGATCCGGCTTCTCCTCGGCCACCGAGTTGCGCGAGGTCGTCGAGGGCGCGCTGTTCCGGAACGACCCGCCGATCGACACCCTGGCAGCCCGTGGGCTCCCGACGGACCGCACGCAGCTGTGGGCGGTGCGCAACCTCCTGGTCGACGGCCGGGCGTACAGCCAGGCCCGCTACGACGGCGGGCTGGCTGGCACCGAGGTCGGAATGAGTCTTTTCTACACGGAGGGTTATTCAGGAGGGTCATGTGGATCTTGTAAGACCACGGTTGAGCTGCGGGGATGCGCCTCCGATCAAGATCGCTGAATAAGCCTCACGGATTACGTGGCGAAGAGCTGGAAGTCCGGCGCCGGCTCGGGTGTCCCCACGGACGCCATCCGCGGGTTCGTCCCCGATTCCGAAGCGGAGACTCCACCCGGCCTGTGCCCGGCTGCGCCGTCTGAACAGTCCGGTCGCTTATGGTTTGGCCAGGAGGACGCGGCGTTCGACTACGAGCCCGACGGTGTCGCGATCGGTGCTCAGGCTACCCGACTGTTCTTCCGCGCGAACGGCCCCGACCAGGTCGAGGTCGAGCCCGACTACCGCTTCGGGCGGGCGCTGCGCTGGTGGGACCGGCACTACCAGGCCGTGGCCGACTACGAGCCGCAGTATCACCGGCTCGAGCAGCTGATGAGGTGGAGCGGTGCCCTCGAGTGGCTCACGTTCACTGGTGGCCGCGCGCTTCCGCAACCCCTGGGCAGCTCGATCCGCTCCGACCTGACCTTCGCCGACTGGTATGCCGAGCACACCGAGCTGCGCGAACGCGACCCGCTGGCCCTCGTCACCCCGCCGTCGGCGAGCCCGGAGGCGGTTCTGCCGATCCCGTCGGCCACCTTCCAGGACTGCGGGCCGCTCTGGATCTCCGGTGGTGTGTCGCTTGCTGACGGGATCGCCCGCCGCGGCGGGTTGCCCTCCGACCCGGTCTCGCTGTCGCCCGGTATGCGGCGGGCCTGGCCCACTGATCCCGTCACCACCGGCGTGGACGCCACCGGCTCAGGGCGGATCGACCGGATCACCCCGATCACACCCGGCCAGGTCGGCGAGCGCATCACCTACGACCTCCGTCGGGGCCCCGACAGTGCGTCCGTCACGGTCGAGGGACCGCCCAGCGTCGCCGTGCGCTTCGGGGACGACCACCTGCAGGCGGGGAACGACACCCGTAGCCGAACCACCGTGGTCCGCTCTGACGGGTCGAACTACGTTATCGACGAGTCAGTGCAGGATGCATGGTTCGGCAGCCTGGAGGTGACCCGGTCAGCGGACGGCGCGACGGAGGTCACGCTCCTGCCCGGGCTCGGCGTGCTGGCCAAGGGACTTGTCGACCGGATCCGGGGCAATCCCGAACGCGGCCTGGAGGGCGCGCCGGAAGTCCGGTATCAGTACGCCCTCTCCGACGGTCCGAGCATCGTGTATCGCGTCGACGATGGCTGGATCGAGGTCGGCCCCCCGTCGCCCTCGTTCCGACCCAACCTGGACGTCGTGTTTGGCGCCGCCGCCGTTGGGTTCCGAACCGGCGCGCCGCGGAGCCTGTCGCAGTTCGACGTTGCGGCGTTCGAGATCACGCAGGGGCCCACCTCCGCCACGTACGGGGAACTCCTGAACCGCGCTCCGTCATCGACGCCGATGTACCTCGACGCCGTGGCCGGCGAGCCGTCGACAGTGCTTCCCGGCGCCATCGCGGCCGACACCCCGATTGTCTGGAGAGCCGCCCGCCCGCGGACCGACGGGGCGACGTCCGGCGGCATCGGCGGTCAGGGAACGTGGAACCTCATCGATCCGCCTGACCGCGGCCGAGGTGGCGGCGGAGGTGGTGACGGCGGAGGTGGTCTCGGTCTGGGCACGGTCGGGGTGCTCGGGGGGGCCGGTGCCGGCGGTGTGATCATTCTCGTCACCACCTGCGAACCGGAGCGGCAGCCGCAGCCCCAGGAGTGCGGGTGATGGCGACGCCGGGGGACGGGTGGGTCGTCGACCCCGGCTCACCCTTCGGGCTGGCCGTGCGTGCTGCGCGCACCGCGTTCGTCGCCGGTGACGAACACGAGGTGAACCGGCAGTTCCCGATCGCCGTCCGTCTCGCCCCGGTCGATCAGCTCGGGATAGCCCTGGCCGTCGAGCACGTCACGAAGCTCCGCCAGCTCGAGGACAGCACGGCGGCGCTGGACCATTGCGAGCAGTATCTGCGCCAGTACCCCCGAGCCGTCCGGCTGCATCTGGTGCGGGCCGAAACGCGGGTCAGTCGTGGCGACTACTCGTGGATCGCCGCTGACCTCGCTGAGATTCGTCGGCTCGCGGCCGTACAGTCGTTGACACCTGAGGCGGAGGCTCTGTTCATCAGGCTCGACGGGCTCGCCGCTGAGGCCGGGCGCAAGTTCTCGTTGGCCCTGACGCACCTCCGGGACGCCGTAGAGCGGTACCGGGCGCTCGGTGACGAGGCCGGAGCCGACGTCGTCGAGATCGACTTCCGGCGGGTCGCCACGCGGAGCGGTACCGGTCCGGCTGAGGTGCCCGCGGAGGTGAGTGCGGACGCGCCGGTATCGGCTCGGCTGGCACGCTCCGAGGAGCTGCGGATGCTCGGGCGCTACCAGGAAGCCTTGACCGAGATCGAGCAAGCACGCGCGGGGCCCGTTGACCCAGCCCAGCTGTACTTCGTCCTGGAGGCGGAGGTGCGGCTGTGCCGGGCGCTGTATGACGACGAGCGGGCCAACGGGCTCATCGCCGCGCTCTACGAGGCAGCCGCGAGCTCCGCGCAGCCCGAGGAGAACCGGCGGCTAGCGGAGCGGCTCGACGGTGCTCACACCGGGCGCTTGGAGACGCCGGTGTCGGCCGACCGCAGGCTCCAGCACGTCCGCAGGCTCGTCAAGGCGGGGTTGCTGAACGAGGCCGAGAGGCTCCTGCTTGCCGAACGCGAACCGCCCGAACCCGATGACCGGCACGCCGCCGAGTGGCACCTCGCCGCAGGCGAGCTCACCATCGCGATCGCTGAAGGCAACGGCGCACCGGAGGTCGCGGACCAGGCTGTCGGCCACCTGAGGAAGGCCGCGCAGCTCGCGGCGGCGGAGTCGCTGGTCCCCATCCGGATCGCGGCGCTGCAGCTGCGCGGCCACGCCCACTGCGTGCGTTACAAGATGCTGTCGCAGCGGCGCGGCCACACCCGCCGCATGAACAACGAGATCTCGAAGGCCGTCGAGGCGTGGGCGGAGGCGCACCATCTCGAGGAGAAGGTGGCCGGCTACCAGCCCACCGACAGCGTGCGGATCCGCATGCTGCGCGGCGCCCCAGACGAGTTCGACATGCAGATCGAGATGGCTCACCAGGCCATACAGCGGGGAGACCAGACTGCGGTCGCCTCGCTCGTCATAGCGATCGAGGCGGCCAGGGGGGCCGCCATGCTCCCGCGCATCTTGCCGCAGGGCTCGCCGGCCGGACGGAACCTGCCGCTTCCCGGTGACGTCCCGGGAGCCCGCCGCTGGATCCGCCGGGCGGTCCGCGGGTTGCCCCGATCCCAGGTGGTGTGGCTGGTGCACGCCACACCAAAGCACGTGCACTACGTCCTTGTGAGCTGGCGCAAGCTCCGGCACTTCGTCGTGGCCTGCGACCGGAACGCGCTGTCCCAAAAAATCGATGCCCTGGGAGATTGTTGGATCAACAGCCAAACCCTTGAACGGTGCGTGGCGACGGGGGAGTTCGACGAGCACCTCTCCGCGGTCGCACGGGACCTAGGTATCGACACGTTGCCGGTGTTGCCCGCGCGCGTCAGCCGGATCGCCGTCGTCGCGGGTGGTGACCTGTCGGAGATTCCGTTCGCTGCGCTGCCCTGTCCCGGACGTACCGACGATCCCGATGAGCTGCTCGGTCGCCGGTATGCGCTGTCGGACCTGTCCTGTCTGTCGGTGCGACAGCCCTTGCGGCAGCGTGCGCGGCGGCAACGTGGGCTGCGCATGCTGCTGCTGGAACCCAGCGTGCGCCAGGGCCGGACGAGCCTTGACGACGAGCTCAGCCCGGCGGCCATGGTGCCGGGCCGAGAGGTTCTGAGCCGGCAGCGCGCGACCCCTGCCGCTCTGCGGGAGGCGCTCGCCGACGGCTACCACGAGGTGCGGATCGACAGCCACGGCAAATACCGTCGGGAGGGCGCCTCCACGCCAGCGTTGATGCTGTGGCCGAGGGGGCTTGCAGGCGAGGTGTGTCCCGGAGACCTGGAGTCGATGCACCTCGGTGCGACGGGCACACTCGTGCTGGGCGCCTGTGAGACCGGGATGGCCACCCGCATCGGCCGCGACGAACGTACCGGGTTCGTGCGCGCCGCCCTGCTGGCCGGGTCGTCTGCAGTCCTCGCCGCCCGCTGGGCGACCGAGGACGAGGCCACAGCCCGCGTGCTCGACAGTTTCGAGGCGAACCTGCGCTACCACCCGCGTGACGTCGCGCTGCATCTCGCAGTGCGCGAGGAGGACCGCGGCGGGCAGGTCTCGGGTGCACATCCCACCCGATGGGTGCCGTGGACGCTCTACGGTGACACCGGTCACCAGACCCGGCACGGGCCCGGGAGGCGGTGGCTGTTGCGCCGATGGGAGCTGGTGCGGCCGTGGTCTTGCCGCGCCGGTGGCGCCGGAGACCCGCGATGAGCGGCGCCGACATCGGACGGACCCGGCGTCTGACCGCATCCAGAACGTCCGGTGACGCGGCGGCCCCAGCGACCGAGGCCGCAGGTGATCTGTCTCCCGGGACCTGTCCCCGCCTCCGTCCAGGACCCTTGCCTCGATCAGCCGTACCGAACCGGAGGAACGCCATGCCCGCGTACGGGGCGCCCCGAGCGCCGCTCGGCACCGCCATCCGGATGGTCGCTCTCACGGCCCTGCTCCTGCTGGCTCTCGCGCCTGCGGCTGGCGCGGATCCCGCTGGTCGGTCACCTGCCCAGGGGTCTGAGGATCCGCCCCCGCGGATCCGGCCGGTGCAGATCGTCGTGCTGGTCGACGAGTCGGGCAGTCTCTCCCCGGAGGACCTCGACCGTGAGCGCGACGCCGTACGGCTCATCGTGCAGGGCGAGCCGTCGGTGGAGTCGACGGTCTCGGTCTTCGGTTTCGGCAGCGCCAACGCAACGGGGGTGTCGCCCGTCGACGCAGTCTGCCCGGCGACCCGGCTGAACACGACGCAGGACCGGCAGTTCCTCGCCGACTGTGTGAACGGGCTGCGCAGCCGGACTCCGGCCGAGGGCACCGACACCGACCATGTCGCGGCGTTGCGGCAGGCCTTGAACACCCTGAGCGCGACCGACCCCGATCAACCGAAGATCGTTTACCTGCTGACTGACGGCGTGCTCGACGTCGGCAACAGCCCCGAGTACGGTTCCGACCCTGCCGCCCGCAACGTTGCGGCCCGCCAGAAGCTGCCGGGCCTGCTCGACGAGCTGAACCGGGCCGGCGTGCAGGTCTGGCCGCTCGGCTTCGGGGACGTCGACAGGGCCCAGCTGGACGGGTTCGCCACCGGCGCCGCGCAGGACACCTGCGGGGAAGGGACGCCGCGCCCGAGCGCGAAGGTCATCGCCGGCTCGGCCGACCTGCTCACGGCCATCGGCGAAGCCTCGAGCGCCGCACGATGCACGAGCGTAGGAACCCCGGTGCCCGGCGTGCTCGCACCGGGCCAGACGCTCGATCTCCCCGTGGATATCCCCGCGATCGCCAGCGAGGGGTCGATCCTGGTGTTCAAGCGCGACCCGACTGTCACCGTGTCCTACCTCAATCCGGAGGGCACGGCGGTGCCCACCATCGGTGAGCTCGGCGGCTCCCGGTTCGATCTCACTGGTCAGGGTTCGGAGACGGAGGCCTTGCGGGTCGTCAACCCGCTGCCCGGTACCTGGACCGTGCGCCTGACCTCGGCACCCGACGCGCCAACGCTGGATGTCAACGTCCTCGCGATCTTCCAGGGGGCCATCCGGTCGCAGATCTCGGTAGACCCTCCCTGCCCGGCGAAGGGGACCGACGCCCAGGTGACGATGCTGGTGAACGGTTCCCGGGCCGCGATCACCGACCCGGCCCAGCTCGAGGGGCTGAGGTTCCAGGTCGGCCTCAGCGGTGCCGGGTTCGATCCCGTCTCACCGGTCAGCCTGATCGACTCGGACGGCGACGGGATGTTCCAGGGCGATATCCGTGTCCCCGACACCGCGACCGGGTCCTTGACCTTCACCGGCAGCGTGTCCGGCATCGGGGTGAGCCCCGACGAGCGGCACTACGACACCCGGTCGGACTGCCCTCCCATGCAGGCCGTGCTGACCTTCGACGAACCCAGTGCCGAGGCCGAGGTCGGCAGCACGTTGGCCGGGACGGTCCGGGTCACGAACGCCACGGGTACGTCGAGGTCGCTGCGCCTCGATGTGGTTGACCAGAGCCCCGGCGCGATGCTCACGGTTGATCCATCGCAGCAGTTCCAGGCCCCCCCGACGGACGCGGAGACCGTCGTGCCCTTCACCGTCCGGTTCGATCCGGCCACCGCGCTCGGACCGACCCGAGCCCGGTTGCGGCTCGTCGACGACAGTGGCGCGACCGTGGAGGATCAGTTGTTCGACCGCACCGTCGTGCCGGTTCCGAGCCTGTTCCAGCAGCTCTGGTGGTTGTGGGCGACCCTCGTCGTCGTGCTGGTGGCCGTCGCGGCGGCCGCGGTTCTCGGGCGTGACCGTGCCCGGGGCCACGCGAAGGTCAAGGGCGTCCAGGTGAGCCTGCTCCGTGACGGGCGGCAGGTGAGCGGTCCGGTCGGGCAGGAGTTCGACAGCAACGCCACCGTGTACGAGTTCGGCATCGAGGGCGAGGGGAAGGGCGCCGTGCTCGTCACGGACCCGGCCGGGGTGCGCCACCGGGTGACCCGGAACGGGCGCGGCCCCCTCGTGGACGGGCGCCGTCCCGACGGCCGTGGCCGGATCACCGTCGACGGCGTGGAGCTGTTCGTCCGCGACCGCGTCGAGGCTCCCGCCCCGAGCCGGCGTCCGCCGCGCGGTGGCTCCCCACCCGAACCGCCACCGTCGTATCAGCCCGGCTCGTCGGCGAGCCGCCGGACGGACCCCAAGGACTAGTGATCTTCCCTGCCAGCGGTCGCTCGTCGACCGGAAGGAGGCATCTCCCATGCCGGAGATGGCTGTTCATCAACCGATGCTCTTCGTCGGCCTCGGCGGTACCGGCTGCCGGGTCGGCAGCGAGCTCGAACGCGTCATGCGCGAGGGGCTCTGCGGCCCGGACGGCGGTGACCTCGTCAAGCGGATAGGTGGGCACGACTACCTGCCCTATCAGCTGCCGCCCTGCCTGCAGTTCGTCTATGCCGACCTCAGCGACGCCGAGCTGCGTAGGGTGCTGCCCAACGTGGTGCCCAGCGCCGAGCACCACGTGGCGGCCCAGCACACCACGCACCTGATCTCGAACCTCGTCCCGCCGAACATCCCCGGCACCCCGAAGCTGCTGCAGAGCATGTACGTGAACATGCCTCCGCGGCTGCGCGACTGGCTGCCGCCCAAGGCGACCGACCCGAGGGTCGCGCCGCTCACCGTGGGTGCCGGGCAGCTGCCGACCGCGGGTCGTGCCGTGCTCCACGAGTCGATGCGGCAGGGCGGTGGCCCCGGCGCGGTGCTGCATGGCGTCACAGCCGCGACGCAGCGGATCAACGGTTCCGGAGCGGCGCTGCGGGCGCTCGGTGGCCGGCTGGGCACCACCCTCGACGTGTTCGTGGCGTTCTCGGTGGCGGGCGGCACCGGCAGTGGCATCTTCTACGACTACCTTCACATGATCGGTGAGCACCTGCGGGTGGCCGGTGTCGAGGCCCGGATCTACCCGATAGTCCTGATGCCGTCCGCGTTCGAGGCTGGGATGGGCGGCGGTCGAGCCGCCGTGCTCAACGCGGGTGCCGCGCTGGTCGACCTGTTCCGTCTCGTCGACGACCAGAACGCCCAGGGCGTCGCGGAGCAGGGTGCCGAGGGCGCTACGGGCAGGGGCCCGCTGTCGGTGCACTTCCCCGGGGACACGCATCTGACCACCTTGCAACCGGCCACCATCCAGACGGCGTTCCTGTTCGGTCGCCCCTCGGACGGAGTGAGCGCCGACGACCTGATCCGCTCGATGGTCTCGCTGGTCATCTCGCTGATCGGCGCCGGGCCGGAGGGCGGTCAGCCCTTCGCCGAGGCGTTCGTGAACCGGGCCAACGAACGTCCGGCGATGTCCGAGACCGGCATCGGCAAGCGCGGTGTCTCGACCGCGGCCGTCGCGTCGCTGACGATCCCGCTCGCCGAGCTGGCCGACGTCGTCAGCTCGCGACTGCTCGCCAACGCGGTGCGGGCGATGCGCGCCGCACCTGCCGGCGGGGGGTCGCACAACCACGAGCATCTCGACCAGTTCGACGTCGCATCCGGGTTGGAGGGGTTCCGCACCTGCGCTCCGCTGCGCGAGTTCCAGGACGTCGCCCTCGCGCCGAAGGGCTACAACGCGATCATCCAGGGCCTGGCCGACCGTGCCCGCTCCGTGCAGGACGGCGCCCAGCGCAACGAGCGGGACCTCGCTTCCCACGTGGCCAAGCTGGCCGCCGACTTCAACCCGGTGCAGGGGGCCGAGACGTTGTCGAGGACGGTCGACCCGTTCCGGCTCCGGCGGATCGCGGTCGGTGACACCGCTTATGCCGACGAGCCCGACCGGGGTGGCTTTGAGGCGATTCTCGCCGAGCGGAAGGTCCCGCGCCGGGCGCCCGCAGCGTATGGGTTCGGCCCCAACCCACCCCAGGCCGAGCGCGTGACCAACAGGAGACTGGGCCAGCTGAAGCTCACCGACCCCAGCGTCCAGCAGGTCCGCGAGGACCAGAACAGCTGGTTCGCCTGGCGGGTCGAGCAGCACTGGCACTCGGCGTGGGGAGCGAGCGCGCGGGTCTGGGAGCCGCGCTGGCGGTCCTTCTGCGCGCAGCTCACCCGGATCACGGATGCGTTCGTCGACCACATCGCCTGGGACGACCAGCACTTCGGCGAGCGGGCCGGCCAGCTCTACGCGTCGCGGCTGGGGGTGTCCTACCTGCTCCCGCCGGACGACGGCGGTCTGGCGGCCTTCTACGCCCGCGTGATGGCCGCACTGACCATCCACTACCAGGAATCGCTCGGCCCGAACTCCACCCCTGCCCACCTCGTCTCGGCGATCTTGTCCGATACCCGGCTCGGCGCGGGCGACGGCTGGTTCAAGGCCTACCAGCTCGGCCGGGAGGACCCGGAGGCCGCCGTCGCCCACGTGCGGCAGCGCCTGCGTGCGGCCGTCTCGGAGCGGTTCCGTCCCGGAGGGGACGAGCGACCGCTGATCCCCTCGATGAAGGAGCTGCTCGCCGCCGCTGTCGGCCGCGCCCGCACGACGATCGACGACGCGGACGTGGCGCACTTCCAGAACACGGTGGCCGGCCTCGTCCCCGGTGGCTACGCCCCCGCGGGCGAGGGCGAGCTGACCGTGCTCGTGTCCTTTCCCGGGTCAGAAGGTGACCGTGAGGTGGAGACGTTCCTGCGGAACGCGGTGCTGCTGCCCAGCGACGGGCCGATCCTCGAGTTCCGGCCGAACGAGTCCGACTCGCTCGCCGTCGTGCTGTTCCGCACCTGCATGGGCATCACCGACGTGCCCGAGGTCCGCGAGGCCATCCAGCTGTGGGGCGAGGCGCAGCGCCACGAGCGTCCCGCCGACCGGCTGCTGTGGCGGCAGCGGCTCGGCCCGGTGTCGCACTACCGTGCCGCTACGTCTGCGGACCGGGCGCTGATCCTGCAGAGCATCCTCAACGCGATGTGGAACGGGTGGGTCCAGGCCGACCCGGACGAACGGAGCCCGGACCGCGTCCGGGTGGGCATCGGTCATTTCGACTCGCCACCGCTGCTGCTGACGCTGACCCCGTTCCGGGAGCTGTCGTCGTGGGCCAGCCTGCTGCAGTCCTACGAGGAGTGGGTGCTCAGCAACGGTGACCGGTCCGACCGCAACCTGGTCGAGCAGGTGATGCAGGTGTTGCCCCGCAACGTCGACCGCAACCCCGACCGGCCCTCGCGGATGCTCACCTCGCTGGTCGGGCTGCAGCAGCCGGAGCTGACGCTCATCGGGGAGGTCCGCCGCCGCCCCGGCATCAGCGGCGGTGAGCAGATCGATATGTTCGAGGAGTTCTGGGGCGAGACGTTGCCGGCCGCGCTCGACCTGCCGTTCCGGGGGGTCCAGGCGCCGTTCGCGAACCTACGCGGTCTCCTGAAGTTCTTTGAGGCTTATTCAGCGATCTTGATCGGAGGCGCATCCCCGCAGCTCAACCGTGGTCTTACAAGATCCACATGACCCTCCTGAATAACCCTCTTTGACTACGACGAGGGGGCCGAATGAGCGTCGTCGTGTTCGACCTGCGCCCCGGTGAGGTCGACGAGGTCGCCCTCGCGGACCTGGAGGGGGCGGTCCTGGTACTGGACCGGGCCGAGTCGGCCGTCGAGAACGACCACGTCTACCAGCGGCTGCTCGGAAGTCCGTACATCTCAGCGGTGATCTGCATGGCCGTCCACGACGGGGCCCGAGACAGGGTGGAGGTCCGGCCACCGCCGTCGCTCGGGCCCGCCGAACACGGGGCCGTCCTCTGGATCGGGCACGAGCACGGCATCCACTGGCGGCCGACCGATTACGTCGTGCAGCGCGTGCCACCGAGTGAGCCGTCCAGCCTGTGCCTGCTGATCGGGGTCCTGCACCATCCCGCGGCGTTTCACGCGGTGGCGAAAGCGGTGAGCGCGCTCCCGTTCAGCACGGCCAGCCCGGGGATGGCTCTGGAAGGGGTTCGGCTGCACGAGACCGAGCTGCGCCGGGTGCAGGTGGAGGCCGTGACCCAGTTCACCGATCCCGACGCGGGTCGAAACGTGGCGTGGGAGCTGCCGCGCGACGAGTTTCGGGCCGCGGTGCGCGAGGTCGTCCCGATCGACCGTGCGGAGGATGTCCTCGTCGCGGACGGCAGGCTGGCAGCCGCGCGCACCGCGGCTTTCGCCGCTCTGGAGACCGCGGAGGAACACCTGAAGCGGCTCGATGACGTCCTCGCCCCGTTCACGGACGACCGGCCGGGCCGGGAGGTGGTGGCCTCGGTCGACCGCGCCTACGCGACGGCCCGTGACTTCCACGAAAAGGCGACCCGTCAGATCAAGCGGATTGAGAACAGCATTCGCAACAGGGTCACCAATGAGGCTTATTCACGGGCGAGAAGTAGATCATGCTCCACCACGTCTGAGCTGCGGTGATGCTGAACCGTACGCGCGTCCTGAATAAGCCTCAATGAGGACACCATCGGGCTCGGGATATACCGCGCGATCGAGGCCCGGCCCGACCGGGTGCGGGACCAGGCCAAGGGCATCGTCGGCGACTGGCTTAGCCAGTACCGCTCCATCGGGCGTTTCTTGCCCGATCTCACCGCGGAGCGCACGGCGCTGGAGCCACAGGGTCGCCATATCGGGCTGGCCGGGCTGGAGTCGCTCACCCCGCCGTCCGGACCGCCCCCGGCGTTCTTGACGTGGCCGCCGGCCACGGTCGGTGTCCCACTCGTCGCGGTGAGCGGCGTGCTGGCCGCGCTCGGCGTTGTGCCGGCGGTAGTTCTCCCCGTGCTGGCGCTCGTCTGGTTCGCGGCCGGGCTGTTCCTGCACGCGCGCCAACCGACCGAGGGTGGGGAGCAGGGCGTCGTCGCCGCGCTCAAACCGGCGTTCACCCGCTGGTTGCTGCCGATGATCGTTGGAGGCTTGCTGGGATCGTACGAGGCTGGTGCCTCGTTACCCGGACCTTTGCGTCTCCTCCTCACCGTCGTCGCTGGTCTCGGTCTCGTCGGCACCGTCGCGGTCAGCTGGCGCCGATCGGTGCGCGCGTGGCGTCGTGGACTCGGGCTGGACCGGCTCAAGACCCAGATGGAGCAGATCGACAGCGCTCTCGAGGAGGCACTGCGGGTCGAGTGGCGGCCCTCGGCCAACCGGGCGCTGCTGGCCGAGGGCCTCCGGCAGGCCTCCGTCGGGATGACCACGATCAGTGAGGTACTGGTGCGGAAGGCCGAAGGGCTTCTCACCAGCGTGCGGCCGGATGTCGGGGTCGTCGGCGACTGGGGCGAGCGAGAGGACGCCACACCGGACCGTGACGTCTATCAACAGATCCGCGAGGTGATCGTCGCCGACCTCGCGGACCTGACGGTCTCGGCACTGAGCCCGTGCTGGGAGGCGATCGAGGCCGGTCGGGCCGATCCACCGGTCGAGCTCGTCGAGAAGCGGACCGAGGAGCTGCTCACCGAGTACCGCGAGCACGTGCAGCGCAACGGGCTGCTCGTGCCACCCCCGTTCGCCCGTGTCAGCGACCGCCGGGACGTCCTGGCCGTCAGCATGTGGCGGGCCTCCGACGTCGGCGGGGCGCTCGCGACGGCGAGCGACGAAGAGATGGTGCAGCTATGCCACGCCGAGCAGCTCCATGCGCTGCAGCCGATGGCCGAAGGGGCGGTAGCCCTGAGAGTCGCTCCGGACGCGGTCCGGGCGGTACCCGACCTGCCGGGGCCGGTCATCTGGACCGGTGACACCGATGTGGCCGGCATGGTGCGGCTGGTCCCGCTCAGACAAGGAGTGTTCGAATGACTGACCTAACCTTCGCCGACGACCGGCCCGACGACGAGGAGTCGGTCATCGTTCGTTGTCGTACCGTCGACGGCACGCCGTGCACGCTGCGGCTGAGGGTCGCCGATGCGTTCTCCTCACCGGGCTGTGGGCTGTCCACCCGGATGGTGACGGTTGACGATGACCCGCTGCCGCTGCTGCAGAAGTGGGTGCTGCGGACGCCGGCCGGCCAGCCGGGTGACCTGGAACCGCTGGACCGGGAGATTCGCGCGGCCCACCGCTTCTACTACGTGCTGTACGACGAGCTGAACGACGCCTACCCGCCCGAGCTTCCCCGGCTGCGCTACTACGACGTGGATGGCGACGAGCCGTTCGTCCTGCTCGAGCCCTACCGGGGCGTCCCCGTCCCGGACGTGCTGCATACGCTCGGGGCGCAGGAACGCTACGACCTGCGGGTCGGTCTGCTACGTGCTTTGCACCTCGTGGACGTGGCCGACGTGACCCACGGCCGGGTGAGTCTCGACACGCTGCGCTGGGACGCCGCGACGCAGACCGTCCAGCTCGTCGACTTCGAGCGGTCGGCCCGGCTCGGCGAGCTGCGGTCGGGGGACGTCGACGGTGCACCGGCCGACATCCGGGATGACATGTGGGACGCGGGCCTGGCGATCTGGCGGACTGTCCATCCGAACCACGTCGGCCGCGGTGCCCCGGACCTGACCGACGACGACGAGTCGAACAGCGCGCTGCGGGAGCTGCTGACCGGGGTGTTCGTCGATCCGCGCGATGCCCGTCCCACCCCTGCCGAGATGCTGGTCCGGATCCGTGAGTCGACGGAGGTGCCGGCTCGCGATCTGGGTGCCCCGTTGCGGGAAGGCCGCAGGGCCTTCGACGTCGAGATTGACCGCAAGCGCCGTGACCTCGCGGCGCGGCGGGCGGCGGCCGGTCGGCGCCCGCCCTGGTGGAAACGGCTGTGGAAAGCCCTGAAGGGCGTCTTCAAGCGACCGCGACCTCCGATGGAGGCCCCGTCGCTCCCGCTCGTGCAGTGTCCCGTCTGCCTCGACACCTACCCGTGGCACCACGACGGCGACCTGTGGCTCTACGAGGAAGAACAGCAGCAGTACGTCAAGCAGAACCGTAAGAGTGGCCTGCTGGAGACCATGGGGTACCGGCGTTGCCCCAACCCGTCTCAGGACGTCACGGAGCACTTCCTCCCCGCGATGTACCACTCGTTCGGCCCACCGCTGGTGGTGGCATTGATCGGCCGGCCGGCCGCGGGCAAGAGCCACTTCCTGACCGCGATGATTAGCGAGGTCGTCGACCGGCACGGGTTGACCTCATACGGGCTGCAGGCGAGCCCGCTCGATCTGCGTCGGCACGCGTTCTTCCGCGAGGAGTACATCCGGCGGACCGAGTGCGGCGCCCAGCTGCCCGGTACTCGTGAGCGGCTGACCGAGCCGATCGACATCTTGCGGATCAAGGGCCCGTTCGGGGAGCGTCCTGTGGCGTTCTTCGACGTCGCCGGGGAGGACCTGCAGTCGGTCAGCGAGGGTGACCGGGTGGGGCGGTTCCTGCTCGGCGCGAACGCACTGGTCTTCGTGCACGGCCTGGAGCCCGAGCCTGATCCCAGCGGCAACCAGGCGTTCGAGACCTCGATGGTCCGGCTCCGCGCCAACCCCGCTCTCTGCCTAGCCCCCGCGGTGATCGTCGCAACCAAGTCCGACCGCACCCGCTACCTGCCTCCAGTCGACCGATGGCTGCGGTCAACGCGTGATCCACTCGAGCCTCTCGACCCCGAGCTGCTGCACGCGGAGAGCCGCGACGTCTACGCGTACCTGCATCGGCGTGGTGAGCACGCCGCGCTCTCCCCGTTTCCGATCTTCGACCGCGTCACCCTGCACTTCGCTTCGGCGAGCGGTAGCGAGGCCGCGTCGGAGAAGGAGATGTTCCCCCGGGGGTTCCGGCCGTCCCGGGCCTTGGAGCCCCTGCTTTCGCTGCTCGCGATGAGCGGCATGCTCGCAGGTGGGCAGGAACACCAGGTGGGCCGCTGATGGAGAAGGTCGCCGATTACGCCGCCGTGGACCAGGTGTGGTTCGGCTTCGACCGGCGGGACGGAGTGTCGCAGCGGGCGAGCACCATCGAGGACGCGAGCACTGCCAGTTGGGTCAGGACCATGGTTCGTGGCCACTTACACCTGGACGGGAACGCGAAGATCCGGCCGGCTCCGGTGTTGTCGTACCTCTGTTCAGATGGCCGTGCTGTCGTTCTCCGTCGCGTCAGTGGCGACAGTCCCGGACGGGGGTTCGCCCATGCGCTGGTTGGCGTGACGCGGGCCGTGACACCTGCTCACGCCCTTGCATGGCACGAATGGCCGGGCTGGAGCGCCGAACCGGCCGAGGACACGCGGCGGCTCGACGTCACCGAGCTTCCCCGGCGCGACTCAGCGCAGGTGCGGGGATGGATCGACAAGAACAGGACGCTGCTCGTCCGGGTGTTCGACGAATGGCTCGACCGGGTCGGTCAGGCGCTGAGCGTCGTCGGCTGCCCGGCCGAGACGGTCGTGCCGCTCCTCGCCGGGCTCGTCGAGATCGGTAGCGGCAGTCCCGAGTTCGGCAGCAGGGCGTGGACCTTCTCCACGTTCGAGATCGAGCACGACGACGACTTCGCCGGGCGGACGGACGTCGTGTTCCTGCCGGTGCTGCCGCGGCACAGCACCCGCAACGCCACCCGGGTGATCGTCAACCTCGGCTCGGTGGAAAGCGGGCAACCGGGCAGGCGCGCGATCGAGCTCGTCGAGGACTACCTGGTGCCGCCGGCCGAACGTGTCGGGCCGGAGCCCGAACCCCCGTCGCTCCCGGCTGTGCATCCCCCCGGGCTGCGGGTGTCCACGGAGCACCCGGCCCATCCCGCCTTCCCGGACCCGTGGCTGCGCCATGGTGAATCGGTGGCCAGCCGACGTGGGCCGGTTCCACCGGCGGGCGCGCGAGCCATCGGTCCGCCGGTGCCGTACGGACCTACGACCCACCCCGTGGAGCAGTCATCCGGCGTCGAAGCCGTCGGTCGGGGTCTGCTGGTGTCCCTGGTCGCCGGTGGTGTGGCGCTGTTCGCCATCGGTGCCCTGCTGGGAGTGATGCTCGGCCGATCCGGGCAGAGCCCGGCCGCGACCGGGCCGGTGATCGGGGACCTGCCTACCCCTATGGTGGCCGTCGGCTGGCAGTTCCGGCTGGTTCTGGACCGTCGCGGAAGCGATGCCTCGACGCCTCGTCCCGTGGCGAGCAGCTGTACGACTGATCCGGTCCGAAGGCTGTGGTCATGCGAGATCGGCCGCAACGGTGCCCAGCAACCCGATTCGGATGACGACTACGTACTGGTCGCCCGTCCAGCGGGGGCTCTGGAGAATCTCGGCGGTGCCGAGCTGCCGCCGGAGTGCGGCGTCGATGTGCTCAGCAAGGATCCAGACGGTACGGCCTGTGTGGCCGCCAGGATCCCGGCCGATCCCGACTGAGCTAACGTTCCGCACCTCTACGGGCGGTTGACCGGTTCGTCCGGTTTCCGGGTGCCTGGTGCTGCGGTCGAGCCGCTGTCGGGTAATGATCACAACGGTGCCGGGTACCGCGAAGGAGGTGGGAGTTGCTCGCGCTCGTCGTCGCTCACCTCGTGGTCGCCGTCGCGTTGCCGCTCGTGTCCGCGCGCAGCCGCCGCGCCGCGTTCGGGGTGGCCGCCGTGCTGCCGGCCGTGACCCTGCTCTGGGCGCTCGCGCAGGCCGGCCCCGCACTCGACGGTGGACTCAGCGCCACCACCGCGTGGGCGCCAACGTTGGGCCTCACGCTCAGCTTCCGGCTCGACGCCCTCGCCCTGGCGATGGTCGTGCTGGTCGCGGGCCTCGGCGCCGTGATCATCGTCTACTGCATCGGCTACTTCGGCCCGGACGCACCCGAGGCGACGCGCAGCGCCGCCGGGTTGCTGGCCTTCGCCGGCGCGATGCTCGGCCTCGTCCTCGCCGACGACCTGCTCACGCTGTACGTGTTCTGGGAGCTCACCTCGATCGCCTCGTTCCTGCTGGTCGGGCAGGGCGGACAGGAACGGGAGGAGCGCCGGGCCGCGGTGCAGGCCCTGCTCGTCACGGTGCTCGGCGGCCTGGCGATGCTGCTCGGGTTCGTGCTGCTCGGCGAGGCGGCGGGCACCTACCGGATCTCGGCGATCCTCGCCGACCCGCCACGGGGCGGGCTGGTCACCGCGGCGCTGCTGCTGATCCTGATCGGGGCGTTCACGAAGTCGGCCCAGCTGCCGTTCCACCCGTGGCTGCCCGCCGCGATGGTCGCGCCGACGCCGGTGAGCGCCTACCTGCATGCCGCGTCGATGGTGAAGGCCGGGGTCTACCTGGTGGCGCGGCTGGCCCCGGGTTTCGCCGACCTCGCGGTGTGGTGGGTGCCGGTGCTCGCCGTGGGGCTGGCCACGATGCTCGTCGGCGGCTGGCGGGCGCTGGCCGAGACCGACCTCAAGCGGCTGCTCGCGTTCGGCACGGTCAGCCAGCTCGGGTTCCTGATGGTGCTGCTCGGGGCGGGCAGCCGGATCGCCGCGCTCGCGGGGCTGGCGATGCTGCTGGCGCACGGGCTGTTCAAGGCTCCGCTGTTCCTGGTGGTCGGCACGATCGACCACGCCACCGGCACCCGGGATCTGCGCACGCTCTCCGGGCTGCGCACCGCGCTGCCCGGCTCCGCCGTGGCCACGGCACTGGCGGTGGCGTCGATGGCCGGGCTGCCGCCGCTGCTGGGCTTCGTCGGCAAGGAGACGGCGTTCGAGGCGTTCGTGGCCGGCGGCGGCGTTCGTGACTGGACGGTCGCGGTCGGGATCCTGCTCGGCTCGGTGCTCACCGCCGCCTACAGCGCCCGCTTCCTCTGGGGTGCGTTCGCCCGCAAGCCCGGCGTGGACCCGACACCGGTGCACCGGCCCGAGGTCTGGCTGACCGGGCCGACGTGGGTCTGCGCCGCCGCCGGGCTCGCGCTCGGGATCGGCTACCCGCTCGTCGACGCGCTTGCGAGCAGCTACGCGGCGCCCTACCCCGACGAGGACGGCTACCATCTCGCCCTCTGGCACGGCCCCGGCCTGCCACTGGTGTTCTCGGCGGTCGCGATCGGCGGGGGCCTGGCGCTGCACCGGATGCGCAGCCGCGTCGAGGCCCTGGCCCACCGCAGTCCCGTCGACGCGCAGCGCGGGTACGAGCGGACGGTCGCGGGCATCGGCCGGGTCGCTGTCGCCGTGACCGGCCGGACACAGGTGGGCTCGCTGCCGGGCTACCTCAGTGTGATCCTCGTGGTGTTCGTGCTGCTGCCAGGGACGGCCGCCGTGGTCGCCGGTTCCTGGCCGGGGGACCAGCCGCTGTTCCACGCCGCGATGCAGGTGCCGCTCGCGCTCGTCGTCGTGGTCGCGGCGCTGGCGCTCGTGCGGGCCCGGCGGCGCTTCACCGCGGTGCTGCTGGTCGGTGTGATCGGGTACGGCGTGGGCGGGCTGTTTGTCGTCGACGGGGCGCCGGACCTGGCGCTGGCTCAGTTCCTCGTCGAGACGCTGTCGCTGGTGGTCTTCGTGCTCGTGCTGCGCAGGTTGCCCGCGCACTTCACCGAGCAGCGCCCGCCGGCGCGGGTCCGGGTGCCCAAGGCGATGGTCGCGACCGCGGGCGGGGTGGTCGTCGCGGGCGTCGCGGTGGTGCTGTCCGGGGCCCGGACCGCGCCCCCGTCGACCAGCGCGGAGATGATCCGGCTCGCCCCGGAGCAGGCGGGGGCGGACAACGTGGTCAGCGCGATCCTCGTGGACTTCCGGGCGCTGGACACCGTCGGGGAGATCGGCGTGCTGTTCGTCGCGGCCGCAGGTGTCGCGAGCCTCGTGCTGGCGACCCGGTACGACCGGCGCGGCGGGCGTCGCGCGGTACAGAGCGGTCAGGGCACCCCTCAGCACGAGGAGGACGTACTCGGGTGAGCATCACGGGCAACGATCGCGACGGCGCCGCCCCCCGCCGCGGCACGGCGGAGCGGGCGCTGCTGCTGGAGCTGACCACCCGGGCGCTGTTCCCGACGGTGCTGGTGTTCTCCGGATACCTGCTGCTGGTCGGGCACTACGGGCCCGGCGGTGGGTTCGCCGCCGGGCTGGTGGCCGGGCTGGCGTTCGTGCTGCGCTACATCGACGGCAGCAGCGGGGACCTCCGGGCCGTCGTGCGGGTCCGGCCGCCGGTCGTGATCGGCACCGGGCTGACCGTCGCGGTGCTCACGGCGCTGGCGCCGGTGGCGTGGGGCGCACCCGTGCTGTCGAGCGCGAAGCTCGCTGCGGAGCTGCCGCTGCTCGGCAGCGTCGAGCTGCAGACGAGCGTGTTCCTCGACTGCGGGGTGTACCTGCTGATCGTCGGCGTGGTGCTCGACCTGCTGCGCTCGCTGGGTGCCGGCATCGAGCGGGACCTGCGCGACGCGGGGGAGGGCCCGTGATAACGATCAACGTCGTGATGGCGCTGACTGTGGGGACGCTCTACGCGGTGGGCTTCTACCTGCTGTTGTCACGCTCGCTGATGCGGGTGCTGATCGGCGTCGTCGTGCTCGGCCACGGCACCAACCTGCTGCTGCAGCTGGCCGGTGGCCCGCCCGGGCGGGCGCCGATCATCGGGCAGGCCCCGCCGGAGTCGTTCACCGACCCGCTGCCCCAGGCCCTCGCCCTGACCGCCATCGTGATCACCTTCGCGTTGACGACGTTCCTGCTCGCGCTGGGCTACCGGGCCTTCGTCCTCGTCGGGCACGACGAGGTGCCCGACGACGTCGAGGACCGGCGGATCGCGCGCCAGAAGGTGCCGTCGGCACCGCTGGAGTCCGACGAGGAGGACTCGTGAGCACGCTGCTGCCGCTGGTCGTGCTGCTGCCGATGCTCGGCGCCGCGCTCACGGTCGTCGGGAGCCGGTCCGCGGCGCTGCAACGCGTCGTCGGCGTCGTCGTGCTGGCCACGGTGGCGGCGCTGGCCGGCGTGCTGCTCGTCGTCACCGACGACCGGGGCCCGATCGTCACCGAGCTCGGCGGCTGGGCCGCGCCGGTGGGCATCGCGCTGGTGGCCGACCGGCTCTCCGCGCTGCTGCTGCTGGTCTCCACGCTGGTGACGCTCGCGGTGCTGGTCTACGCGATCACCCAGCGCATCGCCGACTTCGGACGCGACACGACCAGCACGACCTTCCACCCGATGTACCTGATGCTCTGCGCCGGGGTGTCGCTGGCCTACCTCACCGGCGACCTGTTCACGCTGTTCGTCGCGTTCGAGCTGATGCTGACGGCGTCCTACGTGCTGATCACGCGCCGGACCACCGCGTCCCGGATCCCCTCGGGCATGACCTACGTGACGGTCAGCCTGCTGTCCTCGCTGCTGTTCCTCACGGCGGTGGCGATGGTCTACGCCGCCACCGGCACCGTGAACCTCGCCGACCTCGCCGGCCGGATCGAGACGCTGCCGCCGGGCTTGCGGACCGTGCTCGGCCTGATGCTGCTCGTCGTGTTCGGGATCAAGGCGGCGATGGTGCCGCTGCACTTCTGGCTGCCCGACAGCTACCCGAACGCGCCCGGCCCGGTCGCCGCGCTGTTCGCCGGGCTGTTCACCAAGGTCAGCTTCTATGCGTTGCTGCGCACCCAGACGCTGCTGTTCACCCGCGAGGGGCCGTGGACGCTGATGCTGGTGCTGGCCGTCGCCACGATGCTGATCGGCGCGCTTGGTGCGCTGGCGCAGAACGACATCAACCGGGTGCTGTCGTTCCTGCTGGTCTGCCACATCGGGTTCCTGCTGTTCGGGCTGGCCGTGTTCGACGCGGCCGGGGTGGCGGGCGCGGCCCTCTACGCGGCCCACCACATCACCGTGCTCGCGACGCTGTTCCTGGTCAGCGCCCTTATCACGCGGCGTACCGGCACGGTGGCGCTGGACCGGATGGGTGGGCTGGCGCGCAGCGCGCCGGGCCTGGCCGTCCTGTTCGCGATCCCCGCGCTGACGCTGGCCGGCATGCCGCCGACGGCCGGGTTCGTCGCCAAGCTCGCGCTGCTGCAAGCCGGGGTGGCGGCGGGCACGGCCGGGGCGGCGGGGGCCGGCGTGGTGATCCTGGCCAGCCTGCTCACGCTCTACGCCCTGGTGCGGGTGTGGGTGCGGGTGTTCTGGGGACAGCCGCGCGCCCCGCTGCCCGACGCCGACCCGACCGACGACGTGGTGGTCGGGACCTCCCGGACGCCGACGACCATGTACGCGGCCACCGCGGGACTGGTGGCGGTGAGCCTCGCGATCGCGACGTTCGCCGGGCCGCTGTCCGCGGTCACCGGGCGCGCCGGGGTGGACCTGCTGGATCGTGGGCCCTACCGGGTGGCGGTGCTGGGCTCGGGGGAGGTCCGATGACGAACCGGGACGGGCGGGACGGACGTGCCGTGGTGCGCCGGCTGCGCGCCCGATGGCCCGGCATCGTCTGGCTGACGCTGGTGTGGGTGCTGTTGTGGGGCACGTTCACCCCGCTGACCGTGGTCGGCGGGGTGCTCGCCGCGGTGCTGGTGACCGGGCTGTTCCGGCTGCCGCCGGCGCCCGACCGGCTGCCCTTCCGCCCGCTGCGGCTGCTCGGCCTGGCCGGCTACCTGGTCTATGACCTCGTGGTGTCCGCGGGCGAGGTGAGCTGGCAGACGCTGCGCCGCGGCCCGGACTCCCGCGGCGCGATCGTGGCGGTGCCGCTGCTCAGCGCGTCGGACCGGGTGGTCATCGTGGTCGCCAACGCGTTCACGCTGTCGCCGGGCACGATGGGGCTCCAGATCGATCGCGACCATGCGGTCTGGTACGTCTATGCGCTCGGCCCCCGCGACCGAGCCGGCGTGGAGCGGGCGCGGTGGCGGGCGATGGACATGCAGCGTCGCGTGCTCGTGGCGCTGGGCTCGCCCGCGGAGATCGCCGAGGCGGAGCGTCAGCTGGCGGAGGTTACCCGACGAACGGGGGTTGCCGGATGAACACGGTCTTCGTGCTCACGCTGACGCTGCTGGGCGCCGCGGGGGGGCTCACGCTGGTGCGGCTGTTGCGCGGCCCCGAGACCCTGGACCGCATCGTCGCGCTGGACGTCCTCGTGGTGCTCATCGTGGCGGGCACCGCGGTCTACGTCGCCTCCTTCGCCGACGGCTCGAACATCCCGCTGCTCGCCGCGGTGGCGTTGCTGGGGTTCGTCGGGTCGGTCACCGCGGCGCGGCTGGCCGAGCGTCGGGAGCGGCACCGATGACGCGCGCGCCGGCTGTTCGGAGCGCTCCGTGAACGCCGTGGACGTGGTCTCGGCGGCGCTGCTGCTGCTCGGCGCCACCTCGTGCCTGCTCGGGGCGCTGGGACTGGTGCGCCTGCCCGGCCTGCTCGCGCGGCTGCAGGCGGCCACCAAGCCGCAGACCCTCGGACTGCTCCTCGTGCTCGCGGGCACAGCGCTGCGGGTGGAGCCCGACAGCGCCGTGACGCTGGTCCTGGTGGGGCTGTTCCAGGTGATCACCGCGCCGGTGATCTCCCAGCTCGTCGGGCGCTCGGCGTACCGGGCCGGGGCGGTGGCGCCCGACGTCCTCGTCGCCGACGAGCTGGCCGGGAACAGGCCGGAGGACCGCCCCTCCTAGCGTGCATGCCGTTCGGATTGGCACCCGGTACCGTGGGCGCCAGGCCCACATCTTCGCAGGAGGCAGGGGGCACAGCAGGGCCGACGAGATCATGATCAGCAGAACTCCTAGGCTCTTGACGTGTGCCCCGCTATGCCCTCGTTGACGTCGAGCCTGATATCCATCCCGACGCCTACGTCCACCCGGACGCCGTGGTGATCGGCAACGTGACGATCGGGGCGGAGGCCTCGGTCTGGCCCGCCGCGGTGCTGCGCGGCGACGACGGCCGTATCGAGGTCGGGGCCCGGTCGAGCGTCCAGGACGGTTCGGTCATCCACTGCACCCGGTCCGAGCCGACTGTCATCGGTGTGGAGGTCACGGTGGGCCACAACGTGCACATCGAGGGCGCCACGATCGGTGACCGCGCGCTCATCGCGTCGGGCTCGGTGGTGCTCAACGGGGCTACCGTCGGCGCGGGTGCGGTGGTGGCGGCGGGCGCGGTCGTGTCACCGCACACGCAGGTCCCGGCCCGGCGGATGGCGCTGGGAGTCCCGGCGCGGGTGCGGGAGGGATACGAGGTGCCCGAGGGCACGTTCGACCACGCCGTGGCGAGCTACGTCCAGCGCGGGAGACGGTTCCGCGCCGAGCTGCGGAGGGTGGAGAGCTGACATGGCCAAGCCGTTGGAGGAGGTCGTCGAGGCCGGGTGGGCGAAAGCCCTCGCCCCGGTCGCGCCGCTGATCGCCGACATGGGGGAGTTTCTGCGGGCCGAGCTGGCCGCGGGCCGCCGTTACCTGCCGGCCGGGGCGAACGTCCTGCGCGCGTTCACCCAACCCTTCGACGCGGTACGCGTGCTGCTGGTCGGCCAGGACCCGTACCCGACGCCGGGGCACGCGATCGGGCTGTCGTTCTCGGTGGCGCCGCAGACCCGCCCCATCCCACGGTCGCTGGCCAACATCTTCCGCGAGTACACCGAGGACCTCGGCCACCCGACGCCGTCCACCGGTGACCTGACGCCCTGGACCGAGCAGGGTGTGCTGCTGCTCAACAGGGTGCTGACCGTGCAGCCCGGCAACTCGGGCTCCCACCGGGACAAGGGTTGGGAGGCCGTCACCGAGCAGGCGATCCGCGCCCTCGTGGACCGCGAGGGCGAGCCGCTCGTCGCGATCCTGTGGGGCCGCGACGCGCGCAACCTCGTGCCGCTGCTCGGCGAGGTGCCGTGCGTCGAGTCGGCGCATCCGAGCCCGATGTCGGCCGACCGCGGCTTCTTCGGGTCGCGCCCGTTCAGCCGCGTGAACGCCCTGCTGGCGGAGCTGGGCGGGGACCCGGTGGACTGGAAGCTGCCCTGACGTGCTTCGTGTCGGCGCAGCCGGGCATGGTGCCGGTGTTTGACAGTGCGCTAAACAAATGTTTAGTCTCTTGAACGTGAGGTCAACGACGCGTTCTCGTTCGGTTCGCGGCCCCTCCGCGGTGGAGGACCTCACGACCCGGGCCCGGATCCGCGACGCCGCAATTGCGCAGTTCGGCGTGGAGGGGTTCAGCGCCTCCGTCCGGTCGATCGCCACCCAGGCCGGGGTCAGCCCCGGGCTGGTGATCCACCACTTCGGGTCGAAGGACGGACTGCGGGCCGCCTGCGACGAGCACGTGCTGCGGGTGATCCGCGACGACACGACCGAGGCGATCTGCAGCAGCACCGCCGATCTCTTCGACCGGCTCGCCGTGGCCGAGGAGCACGCCCCGCTGCTCGCCTACGTGGCGCAGACGCTGCTCGCCGGCGGCACGCTCGCCGTCACCTTCCTGGAACACATGGTCACCACCGCGGAGGCCTACCTGGAGGCCGCGGTCGCGGCCGGCACGATCCGACCGAGTAACGACCCCCGTGCCCGGGCGCGATACCTAGTGATGGCGAGCGTTGGCGCGTTGCTGCTCCACCTGCGGCTGAACCCCCCGGTTGACGGGAGCTTCGGCACCGCGCTGCGCTCCGTCGCCGACGTCACCGTCCTGCCTGTCCTGGAGCTCTACACCGAGGGTCTGCTCACCAGCCGCAACATGCTCGACAGTTACCTTATGTACGTCTCCGACTCGCCGGCCGGCACTGATGATCATCACCGCGCAGGCGCTTGACTCGCCCCACCGATCCTCGAGAACTCTGTTAGGTCCCACAATGCCTGCGTACGCCACCACCCCCGCCATCGAGATTCGAGGGCTGAGCAAGTCCTTCGGCTCCGTCACCGCGCTCGACCGGCTCGACCTGACCGTTCCGACCGGCCAGGTGGCCGGTTTCCTCGGCCCCAACGGTTCCGGGAAGTCCACAACGATCCGGGTCCTGCTCGGGCTACTGCGCGCCGACGCCGGCACCGTCCGCTTGCTCGGCGGCGACCCCTGGGCCGACGCCGTCGCGCTGCACCGGCGGGTGGCCTACGTCCCAGGGGACGTGAACCTGTGGCCGAACCTCACCGGCGGGGAGGCCATCGACCTGCTCGGCCGGCTCCGCGGCCGGACCGACGAGCTCCGCAAGGCCGAGCTGCTCGCCCGCTTCGAGCTCGACCCCACGAAGAAGGCCCGCACCTACTCGAAAGGCAACCGGCAGAAGGTCGCCCTGGTCGCCGCGCTCGCGTCCGATGTCGAGCTGCTCATCCTCGACGAGCCCACCTCGGGGCTGGACCCGCTGATGGAGTCCGTGTTCACCCAGTGCATCGCCGAGGCCAGCGTCGCCGGTCGCTCCGTGTTGCTGTCCAGTCACATCCTCGCCGAGGTCGAGAAGCTCTGCCACACCATCACGATCATCAGGGGTGGTCGTACCGTGGAGACCGGGACGCTCGCCGAGCTGCGCCACCTGACCCGCAGCACGGTCACCGCCGTCACCGCGAAGGACCCGTCCGGGCTGGCCAGGTTGACCGGGGTGCACGACCTGCGCGTGGAGGGGGACGAGGTCCTCTTCGACGTCGACAACGCCCACCTCGATGCGGTGATGCGAGCGGTGGCCGAGCTGGGCCTGCGCAGCCTGGTCAGCACGCCACCCTCGCTCGAGGACCTGTTCATGCGGCACTACGGGGACGAGCTCGCGGTTCTGAACGGAGCCGGTGCACGATGAGCACGGCGACACTCGTCCGCGACGGTGCCGACGTGCCCGCAGGATCCCGCACCCTGGCCGGTACCACGGAGCTGCTGCGGTTCGCGCTGCGCCGCGACCGGCTCCGGCTGGCGATCTGGGTGCTCGCGGTCGGCGTGCTCAACGCCTATACCGCGGCCGCGCTGGACAGCGCCTTCCCGACCGCGGTCGATCGGCAGGCACGTGCCGCGCTGATGACCAATCCGTCCGCGGTGCTGCTGGGTGGCCCCAACTTCGGGCTCGACGACTACACGCTCGGCGCGATCGTCGCCAACGAGGTGAGCCTGACGATCATGATCGCGGTCGCGATCATGTCGATCCTGCTCGTGATGCGCCACACCCGTGCCGAGGAGGAGTCGGGGCGCGCCGAGCTGGTCCGCGCCGGCGTCGTCGGCCGCCGCGCCCAGCTCACCTCGGCGCTGATCCTCGCGGCCCTGGCGAACGTCGCCATCGCCGCGGTCGTGGCCGGTGCTCTCACCGCCAGCGGCCTGGCAGGGATCGACTCGATCGCCTTCGGGCTCGGCATCGGCCTGACCGGGCTGGTCTTCGCGGCGGTGGCCGCACTCACCGCCCAGATCAGCGAGCACGCCCGAGCTGCGTCCGGATCGGCGCTGGCCGTGCTCGCCGCCGCGGCGTTGATCCGCGGAATCGGGGACATCGGCGATCCAGGTGGCAGCCTCCTGTCCTGGTTCTCCCCGATCGCGTGGGCCCAGCAGATCCGCGCCTACGTGGACCTGCGCTGGTGGCCGCTGCTGTTCTCGGTCGTCTTCGCGGCGGGCGTGGCGGCGTTCGGGTACTGGCTCGCCGACCGGCGCGACGTCGGAGCCGGGTTGGTGGCCCCGCGCCGGGGCCCGGCGGACGCCTCCCGACTGCTGTCGGGGGCCACGGCGCTGACGGTGCGGCTGCAGCGCGGCACCATCATCGGGTGGGGCATCGGATTGCTGCTCCTCGGCCTGACCGTCGGCTCGCTCACCGACGCGGTGACCGACGCGGTCGCCGGCAACCCGCAGCTCGCGTCGGTGTTCGAGGTCGGCGGTGCACAGAGCCTGACGGACGCCTTCGCCTCGGTGATGATCCTCTACATCGCGCTGGGTGCCGCGGCGTTCGCGGTGACCTCGGTGCTCCGGCAGCGTGGAGAGGAGACGGAGGGCCGTGTCGAGGCACTGCTCGCCAGCGCCCTCAGCCGCTCGCGCTGGCTGGGTAGCGGCCTGCTGGTGACCCTCGCCGGCTCGGTCCTGCTGCTGCTCGCCGGGGGTGTCGGAATGGGCGTCTCGGCGGCCGCGGTCACCGGGGACGGCCGTTTCGTCGGAGCACTGATCGGTGCCGCGCTGGCCTACCTCCCCGCGGTCCTGGTCGTCGCCGGTGTCGCTACCGCCCTGGTCGGGCTGGTCCCACGACTGTCGGCGCTCGCATGGGTCGTGCTCGGCTACGCGCTGCTCGCGGGGTTGCTCGGTGCGCTGCTCGGCCTGCCAGACTGGGCGCTGAAGCTGTCCCCGTTCGGGCTGATCCCGGCGCTGCCCGCCGCTGACTTCGACGTCGCACCCCTGGCCGGACTCACGCTGCTGGCCGCTGGTCTGGTCGCCGCCGGCTTCGTCGGATTTCGCCAGCGGGATCTGAACGCCTCGACCTCGGGCCGCTGGCTGTCGGCGTGGTTGTCGGCGGGTTCGCTGACGGCACCGGACCCTGCGGTGTCGTCGGACTCGCCGATGCCGATGGACTCGCCGCTGTCGGCGCCATCGTCGAGCCCGTCGGCCCGACCAGTCTCGCC
The DNA here is from genome assembly GCA_038257875.1 of Mycobacteriales bacterium. Classification (GTDB taxonomy): domain Bacteria; phylum Actinomycetota; class Actinomycetes; order Mycobacteriales; family Pseudonocardiaceae; genus Pseudonocardia. Next base: position 24,478 of record JBBSQN010000013.1, on the reverse strand, counting down.
GACCCCGTCGGTCTCGCCGGCGCCGGTGCTGTCGGGTTCGCCGGTGTCGTTGTCGCCGGGTTCGCCGGTGTCGCTGATGGTGTCGTCGGACTCGCCGGTGTTGTTGACGTTGTCGTCGGGCGCGTTGGTGTCACTGGTGGTGTCGTTGGACTCGCCGCTGTCGGTGACGTTGTCGTCGGACTCACCGGTGTCGCTGGTGGTGTCGTCGGACTCGCCGGACCCGGGCACCGCGCCACAGCGGGAGCAACCCCGCCCGAAGCCCTCGCCTAGGCCGTCACCGACCCCGCGACCAACACCCACACCACAGAACTCGGCGGCGCGCTAGCGCGCCAGCTCACGGCCAGAGTTGGCTAGCCCACCCCGACATGCACCCATGTCGGGGTGGGAACTAGCCGTTCGGCACCGACGTGGTGCCATATCGGGGTACGTACCCCGGATCAGCTGCGGGTGACCTTGCCGGCTTTCAGGCAGGAGGTGCACACGTTTAGGCGTTGGCGGTTGCCGCCGGCGACGCGGGACCGCACGGTCTGGATGTTTGGGTTCCAGCGGCGGTGGGTGCGGCGGTGCGAGTGCGAGACGGACATGCCGAAGCCCGGACCCTTGCCGCAGACATCGCAGACGGCAGCCACGTCGGACACTCCTCAGGTAGACGATTACATCGTGACGACAGGGGATGGTGGAGCTTCCCTGTTTCGTGAGTGCCCAGGCTACCCGTGGCGCCGAACGACGTGCACACCCCCCGGTGGTTACCCTCGCGCTGTGCCACCGATCCTCGACGCCGCGCTGCTCACCGGGTGGGCGCGGGCCGCGACGCAGGCGCTGGAGCGGCACTGCGTGGAGATCGACCGCATCAACGTCTTCCCGGTGCCCGACGGCGACACCGGCACGAACCTGGTGCTGACGATGCGGTCGGCCGCCGACGCGGTACGCCGGGGGCTGCGGGAGCCCGGGGACGACTCGGCCGGAAGCGGGACCGCGGTCGCCGGTGCGCTCGCCCGCGGTGCGCTGCTGGGTGCGAGGGGCAACTCCGGCGTGATCCTGTCCCAGGTGCTGCGCGGGGTGGCCGAGGCCGTCGCCGGATCCACCACGACCGCCCCGGGGGGCGTGGTGCTGGCCGACGCGCTGGATCGCGCCGACCGGCTCGCCACCGCCGCCGTCGCCCGTCCACGAGAGGGCACGGTGCTGTCGGTGCTCGCCGCCGCCGCGGCCGCGGCGGCCGCCGCGGCGAGTGACCGCCTCGACGACGTCGCGCTCGCGGCGACCGCGGCGGCCGGCACCGCGCTGCACGCCACCACCGGGCAACTCCCCGAGCTGGCCCGCGCCGGGGTCGTCGACGCCGGTGGCCTCGGGCTCTACCTCGTGCTCGACGCGCTGACCGGGCTGGTGAGCGGCCGGGGGAGTGCGGTCGAGATCGAGGACATCGCGGCAGCACCGACCCGGGGGCCGGCCCGGCACCGCGACGCCCTCACCGCCGAGCGGGAGAGCGGCTCGATTGCCTACGACTACGAGGTGATGTACCTGCTCGACGGGACTGACGCCGGCCGGGTGGACGCGCTGCGCACCGAGCTGGACGCGCTCGGCGACTCGATCGCGGTGGTCGGCGACGGGGCGCAGCTGTGGAACGTCCACGTGCACTGCACCGACATCGGCGCGGCGATCGAGGCGGGGCTCGCCGCGGGCCGGCCGCACCGGATCACCGTGATCCGGTTCGCTGATCAGCTCGACGCTGGTCCTGTTCCCGACGCGGGCGGTCGGTTCGTCCGGCCCCGCGCGGTGCTGATGGTCGTCGCCGGTGCAGACGTCGCGGAGCTGGCTCGGTCCGCGGGCGCGGAGGTGCTGACGCGCCGGCCCGGACGCGCGGTCACCGACGCCGAGCTCGTGGCCGCCCTCGCCGGGACGCGCGCGCGGCACGTCGTGGTGTTGCCCGACGACACTGAGCTCACCGCGGCAGCCGAGCGGGCCGCGGCGACCGCGCGTCGCGACGGGCAGGAGGTGCTGGTGGTGCCCACCGCGTCGGTGCTGCAGGGGCTCTCGGCGCTGGCGGTGCACGACCCGGACCGCCGGCCCGACGACGACGTCGTGGCCATGGTGGAGGCCGCCGCCGGTACCCGTACGGCCGGGCTGCTCGTGGCGGAGTCCGAGGCGCTCACCTGGGTGGGTCGCTGCGAGCCCGGCGACGTCCTCGGCCTCTCCGACGGCGAGGTCGTGCTGATCGCCCCCGATCTGGCCGTGGGTGCCCTGTGGTTGGCTCACCGCATGCTGCTCGCGGGCGGTGAGCTCGTCACGGCGCTGCTCGGGGAGGGCACCGATGACGCTCTCGGGGAGGGGCTGGCTGCCGATCTGCGCCGCACCCACCCCGAGGTCGACGTGATCGTCCACCGGGGTGGGCAGACCGACTACCCGCTCGTGCTGGGGGTGGAATGACCAGGACCGGAGCAGGGCCGGGGGGTGCTCGGAGGGCGCGGTCCCCCGAGGGAACCGACATGCTGTCGCCGCTGCTGCCCGTCGTCGGGAAGAAGGCGGCCGACATGCTGGCCGTGCAGCTCGACATCCACACCGTCGGCGACCTCATGCGCCACTACCCGCGCCGTTACGTCGATGGTGGCCGGCTCACCGACATCGCCGGGTTGCGGGTCGGGGAGCACGCCACCGTCGTCGCGCAGGTCGAGAAGACGACCCTGCGGTCGATGCGCAACCGACCCGGCAAGCTGCTCGCCGTCGTGATCCGCGACAGCAGGGGCGCCACGCTCGACTGCACGTTCTTCCACGGCGAGAAGCTGCACCACGTGATCACTCCGGGGAAGCGGGCGCTGTTCGCGGGCAAGGTCGGGGAGTTCAACAAGAACCGGCAGCTCACCCATCCGCAGTTCGAGCCGCTGCGCGAGGACGACGAGGTCCGGCCGTTCATCTCGGTCTACCCGGCCACCGCGAAGATCACCTCGTGGGAGATCGCCCGCTGCGTGCGCCAGGTGCTCGACCTGCTCGACGACCCGACCGACCCGCTCCCCGCCGCGCTGTGCCGCGCGGAGGGGCTCGTCGAGCTGGGGCGGGCGCTGCGGCGCATCCACCTGCCCGAGACCGAGGCCGACTTCCACGCGGCCCGCCACCGGCTGGTGTGGGACGAGGCGATGGGCGTCCAGCTCGCGCTGGCGCTGCGCCGCCAGACCGCCGCCGCGCGACCGGCGCCGGCCTGCCCGCCGACAGCCGGTGGCCTGCTCGACGCGTTCGACGCCCGCCTGCCGTTCACGCTCACCGCCGGCCAGCAGGCGATCGGTGCCGAGATCGCCACCGACCTGGCGCGGGAGCACCCGATGAACCGGCTGGTGCAGGGTGACGTCGGCGCGGGCAAGACGGTGATCGCGCTGCGGGCGATGCTGCAGGTCGTCGACGGGGGCCGGCAGGCCGTCCTGCTCGCGCCCACCGAGGTGCTCGCCGCGCAGCACGACCGCTCGCTGCGAGCGTTGCTCGGGCCGCTCGGGCAGGCCGGTGAGCTCGGGTCGGCCGAGCAGGCCACCCGCGTCACGCTGCTCACCGGCTCGCTCGGCGTCCCCGCGCGCCGACACGCGCTGCTCGAGGCCCAGTCCGGTGCGGCCGGGATCGTCATCGGCACGCACGCGCTCATCCAGGACCATGTCGGCTTCGCCGACCTCGGTCTGGTCGTGGTCGACGAGCAGCACCGGTTCGGCGTCGAGCAGCGCGACGCGCTGCGCGGGCGCGGCGAGCGGGCCCCGCACATGCTGGTGATGACCGCGACGCCGATCCCGCGGACCGTCGCGATGACGGTGTACGGCGACCTGGACGTCTCCGCGCTGCGTGAGCTGCCCCGCGGCCGATCCTCGATCGCCACCACGGTGGTGCCGTTGGCGGAGAAGCCGGCCTGGTTCGACCGGGTATGGCGGCGGGTGCGCGAGGAGGTCGCGGCCGGGCACCAGGTCTATGTGGTGTGCCCGCGGGTGGACGGCGACCCGGGTGATCCCGACGGCGACCTCGAGGAGCCCGACGCCGGGGCCGGCTCCGAGGACGGCGCGACCCGTCGCCCGCCCCTGGCCGTCCTCGACGTGGCGCCCCGGCTCGGCGAGGGGGCGCTGCACGGGCTGCGCCTGGGCGTCCTGCACGGCAAGCTGCCCCCCGACGAGAAGGACACCGTCATGCGGGCGTTCGAGCGCGGTGAGCTGGACGTGCTCGTCGCCACCACCGTGATCGAGGTCGGTGTCGACGTGCCGAACGCCACCGGCATGGTCATCCTCGACGCCGATCGCTTCGGCCTCTCCCAGCTCCACCAGCTGCGCGGGCGGGTGGGCCGGGGTGCCGCAGCCGGGGTGTGCCTGCTGGTCACCGAGGTGCCCGAGGGCGCCACCGCCCGCGAGCGGCTCGACGCCGTGGCCGCCACCACCGACGGCTTCGAGCTGGCCAGGCTCGACCTCGAGCTGCGCCGGGAGGGCGACGTCCTGGGCGCGATGCAGTCCGGGCGGCGCTCGGGCCTGCGGCTGCTGTCCCTGCTGCGCCACGAGGAGATCATCGCGAAGGCCCGGACCTACGCGGCCGACCTCGTGGCGACCGACCCGGACCTACGCGCCCATCCCCACCTCGCCGCGCTGGTCGCCGAGACCGTGGGCGACGAGGAGCGCGCGGCCTACCTCGACAAGGTCTGACCCTCCCGCGAGTCCCTCATCCCACCCCGGCGAGTCCCCTCCTGCACCCGGCGAGTTCCCCATTTCAGCACGGTGAGTCCCCTTGCAGCTCGCGAGTAAAGATGGAGAGGACTCGCCCGCGGCGGAACGAGGGACTCGCTGCGGCGGAACGAGGGACTCGCCGGGGTGGGACGGGGGACTCGCTCGTCAGGCGGGGAGGGCGCCGCGGGAGGCGGCGTCGAGGGCGGCCTGTGCGGTACGGGGCAGGTGGACCACGTCGGCGCGGTCGAGTTTGGCGAGCTCGGAGCGGGCCCGGGCGTAGGCGGCCAGCCGCTCGGGATCGCTGTCGGAGTCCCGGGCCGTGGTGAGCAGCTTGATCACCCGCTCGACGGTGGCGCGCTCGGCGGGGGAGAGCCCGGAGAGCCGGATGCGCTCGGCCGCCTCCCGAGCCGCCCGCCACGCGCGCTCGACCCGGTCTACGGCGGTCACGAACGCGGCGCCGTGCTCGCCGGTCGGGAACAGCTCGGTCTCCAGCGCCTGCGCTTGGGCGAACGCCTCGACGAAGCGCCCGGTGCTGGCGACCGAGACGTCGGCGAGCGCGGGCAGCCGCAACACCTCCATGGGGTCGCACTCGAACGCGGCGTACTCGGTACACACGGCGTGGAAGCGCGTCCGGGCCCGGTCCCACACGACCTCCGGGCGCGGTGATGCCGCGGGACGGGCCGGTAGCGGTGCCGTGCCCGCCGCGCCGCCGCGGCGCAGGGCCGTCCGGCGCCGGCGCCTGCGGGTCGCGACCATCAGCACCGTGCCGGCGAGCAGGATCGGGAGCAGCGCCGCGAACGCTGTCAGGACGATCGCTCCGAGGACGACCATCGCGGCTACCACGGCGCCGAGAACGCCCACGACGACCGGGACGGCGAGCAGCAGCAAAGGCGACGGCCCGAAGCGGCGCCGTCCGGGATGGCGGCCCCGATATCGCGTGGTGTGGCGGAGCCGCCGGCCCCGCAGCTCGGCCGCCGAGCGCAGGCGACGGCCCTCCGCGAACGCTGCAGACCATCCCGGATGGTGTCGCACCCCTCCTTGGTACCGCTGCGGTCGGGGTAACGCAAAGGAGCGGCTCGAGTTTCGTTCGGGTCCGAACGAGTGCCCGGCGGTACCGTGTCCCTTCGGTCGATCGCCGCTTGGCCCGGCACCGCGACGGGACGCGGGCCATCAGAGAGGGGTTGCCGTGTTCCGCAAGGTGCTGGTAGCAAACCGTGGGGAGATCGCCATCCGGGCCTTCCGCGCCATCGCCGAGCTCGGCGCGTCCACGGTCGCGATCTTCCCGTACGAGGACCGGAACTCGCTGCACCGTGCGCAGGCCGACGAGGCCTACCAGATCGGCGAGCCGGGTCACCCGGTCCGCGCCTACCTCTCCGTCGACGGGATGATCAAGGCGGCACGCACCGCGGGCGCGGACGCCGTCTACCCCGGCTACGGCTTCCTGTCGGAGAACCCGGCACTCGCGGAGGCCTGCGAGGTGGCCGGCATCACGTTCGTCGGGCCGCCCCCGGCGGTACTGCACCTGACCGGGAACAAGGCGCGCGCCATCGCCGCCGCCCGGGAGGCCGGGGTGGCGGTGCTGGACTCCTCGGAGCCGTCCGACGACGTCGACGCCCTGGTCGCGGTGGCCGAGGGCATCGGTTTCCCGGTGTTCGTCAAGGCCGTCGCGGGTGGTGGCGGGCGCGGGATGCGTCGCGTGGGCGAGCCTGACGACCTGCGCGAGGCGATCAGGGCCGCAATGCGGGAGGCCGAGTCGGCCTTCGGCGACGCGACGGTCTTCCTCGAGCAGGCCGTGGTGGACCCGCGCCACATCGAGGTGCAGATCCTCGCCGACAGTCAGGGCGAGGTCGTGCACCTCTACGAACGCGACTGCTCGGTGCAGCGACGGCACCAGAAGGTCATCGAGATCGCCCCCGCGCCCGGTCTCGATCCGGATCTGCGCGACCGGATCTGCGCCGACGCGGTCCGGTTCGCCGAGCACATCGGCTATGTCAACGCCGGCACCGTCGAGTTCCTGCTCGACACCCGCGGCCACCACGTCTTCATCGAGATGAACCCACGTATCCAGGTGGAGCACACGGTCACCGAGGAGATCACCGATCTCGACCTCGTGATCGCGCAGCTGCGCATCGCCGCGGGCGAGACGCTGCCGTCGCTGCGCTTGCGCCAGTGCGACATCTCCGTCCACGGAGCCGCGCTGCAGTGCCGCGTGACCACGGAGGACCCGTCCAACGGCTTCCGCCCCGACACCGGCGTGATCGGGAACTACCGTTCGCCAGGCGGGCCGGGCGTGCGCCTGGACAGCGGGACGCTCTACACCGGTGCCGAGGTCAGCGCGCACTTCGACTCCATGCTGGTGAAGCTGACCTGTCGGGGCGCGACGTTCGACACCGCCGTGCTGCGAGCCCGCCGAGCGGTGGGGGAGTTCCGCATCCGCGGGGTGGCGACCAACATCCCGTTCCTCTCCGCGGTGCTCGCCGACCCCGACTTCCAGGCCGGCCGGTTGACCACCAGCTTCATCGTTGAACGTCCGGAGCTGCTCACCGCGCGCCAGCCGGCCGACCGCGGTACGAAGCTGCTCACGTTCCTCGCCGAGACGACGGTCAACAGGCCGAACGGGCGGGCGCCCGCGGTCGTCGAGCCCGTCGACAAGCTGCCGGCCTGCGACCTGTCGACGCCTGCGCCGCCGGGCTCCCACCAGCTGCTGCGCGCGCTGGGTCCGACGGGCTTCGCGGCCCGGCTGCGCGCGCGCGACGCCGTCGCCGTCACCGACACGACCTTCCGCGACGCCCACCAGTCGTTGCTGGCCACCCGGGTGCGCACCCGGGACCTGCTGGCCGTCGCCCCGTATGTGGCGCGGACCACGCCGGGGCTGCTCTCGCTGGAGTGCTGGGGCGGTGCGACCTACGACGTGGCGCTGCGGTTCCTCGCCGAGAACCCGTGGCACCGGCTGGCGGCGCTGCGCGCGGCCGTGCCGAACATCTGCATCCAGATGCTGCTGCGCGGGCGCAACACCGTGGGCTACACGCCGTACCCGACCGCGGTGACCGACGCGTTCGTCGAGGAGGCGGCGCGCACCGGGGTGGACATCTTCCGCATCTTCGACGCGCTCAACGACGTGGCGCAGATGCGTCCCGCGATCGACGCCGTGCGCGCGACCGGCACCGCGGTGGCGGAGGTGGCGATCTGTTACACCGGCGACCTGTCCGACCCCGCCGAGCCGCTGTACACGCTGGACTACTACCTGCGCCTCGCCGAGCAGATCGTCGAGGCCGGCGCGCACGTGCTGGCGATCAAGGACATGGCCGGGCTGCTGCGCCCGCCTGCGGCCCGGACGCTGGTCACCGCGCTGCGGGAGCGGTTCGACCTGCCGGTGCACCTGCACACCCACGACACCCCGGGTGGGCAGCTCGCCACGCTCGTCGCGGCGGTCGAGGCCGGGGTGGACGCGGTGGACGCGGCCGTCGCGTCGATGGCCGGCACGACGAGCCAGCCCGCGCTTTCGGCGCTCGTCGCGGCCACCGACCACACCCCGCGGGCCACCGGGCTGGACCTGCAGGCCTGTTGCGACCTGGAGCCGTACTGGGAGGCGGTGCGCAAGGTCTACGCGCCGTTCGAGTCCGGGCTGGCGTCGCCGACCGGGCGCGTCTACCACCACGAGATCCCCGGTGGTCAGCTGTCGAACCTGCGCCAGCAGGCGATCGCGCTGGGTCTCGGGGACCGCTTTGAGCTGATCGAGGACTGCTACGCCGACGCCGACCGGATGCTGGGCCGGCTGGTGAAGGTGACACCGTCGTCGAAGGTGGTGGGCGATCTTGCGCTGCACCTGGTCGGTTCGGGGGTGAAAGCCGCGGACTTCGAAGCCGCGCCCGGCGACTTCGACGTGCCCGACTCGGTGATCGGGTTCCTGCGCGGCGAGCTGGGTGACCCGCCCGGTGGCTGGCCCGAGCCGTTCCGCACCCGGGCACTGGAGGGCCGGTCGCCGGGCAAGGCCAGCGTCGAGCTGTCGACCGCGGACCGCCAGGCGCTGTGCGACGACCGGCGCTCGACGCTGAACCGGCTGCTGTTCCCGGTGCCCGCGCAGGAGTACACCGCGCACCTGAAATCCTACGGTGACACCTCGGTACTGTCCACGAAGGACTACCTGTACGGGCTGGAGCCGGAGGTCGAGCACAGGGTGGAGCTGGAGCCCGGGGTGACGCTGCTGATCGAGCTGGAGGCGATCTCCGAGGCCGACGATCGCGGCTATCGCAACGTGCTCACCACACTGAACGGCCAGATGCGGCCGGTGTCGGTGCGGGACGTGTCGATCGAGGTCGACGTCAAGGCCGTCGAGAAGGCCGACCCGACCAACCCCCGTCACGTCGCCGCGCCGTTCGCGGGCGTGGTGACGCTGTCGGTGACCGAGGGCGACGTGGTCGGGTCCGGCCAGACGGTGGCCACGATCGAGGCGATGAAGATGGAGGCCTCGATCACCGCGCACCAGGGCGGGACGGTGGCACGGCTCGCGATCGGCGACGTCGGCCAGGTGGAGGGCGGCGACCTGCTCCTGGAGCTGGGATGAGGAGTCGTGCGCGGAAACCGTCGCCGGAACAACGTTATCCGCGCACGGGCACGCAGTGCGCAGTGTAGGGGGGGTGGCGGGGGGACGGCGGCTCGCGGTGCCGCCGAGGGGGACTCGGCCGACGTCGGACCGGGTTCGGGAGGCGCTGTTCAGCGCGTTGGTCGCCGATCCGGGGTTGCATGGTGCGGCGGTGCTCGACCTGTGTGCGGGGTCGGGCGCGCTCGGGCTCGAGGCCCTGTCCCGCGGGGCCGTGCACGCGCTGCTGGTCGAGTCCGACCGGCGGGCCGCGGTGATCCTGCGGCGCAACGTCGCCGACATCGGGTTGCCCGGCGCGGTGGTCCGGGCGGCCCCGGCCGCGGCCGTGCTGGCCGCCGCCGCCGACCGCGCCTACGACGTCGTCCTGGCCGACCCGCCCTACGACGTTCCCGACGCCGAGGTGGCGGGCTGGCTCGCCACCGCCGCCGCGCACGGCTGGCTGGCTGCCGACGCGACCGTCGTGGTCGAGCGCGCGGCGAAGGGCGGCCGGTTCCCCTGGCCCGCGCCGTTGTGCGCGGTGCGGGAGCGTCGCTACGGTGACACCGTGCTCCATGTTGGCCACTGCCCGTAGCGGATGTTGAGCGGGGCGTGAAGCGCAGGTCAAGGCTGTTACGGTCCCGGCTCATGAGGCGCGCGGTCTGCCCCGGCTCGTTCGACCCGCCGACCAACGGTCACCTGGACGTCATCGGCCGCGCAGCGGACCTGTTCGACGAGGTGGTCGTCGCCGTGCTGGTGAACAAGACCAAGCGCAGCATGTTCACCGTGGACGAGCGCATCGCGATGCTCGTCGAGATCACCGAGGCCTACCCGAACGTGCGCGTCGGCGCCTTCCACGGGCTGCTCGTGGACTACTGCCGCGAACACGACATCCACGCGATCGTCAAGGGCCTGCGCGCTGTCACCGACTTCGACTACGAGCTGCAGATGGCGCAGATGAACCAGCGCCTGTCCGGGGTGGACACCCTGTTCATGTCGACGAGCCCGGAGTACAGCTTCGTGTCGAGCTCGCTGGTCAAGGAGGTCGCCACCTACGGCGGTGAGGTCGGGCACCTGCTGCCCGACTCGGTGCACAACCGGCTGCTGGAGCGCATCGCGCTCGGGACGTGACACGCGGGTGCGAGCGCAATGCGCCGTCCTGACGCACGGTGGTGCGAGAATGCGCGACGTGTACCGGGTCTTCGCATCGCTCGACGCGCTGGTCACTGTCGTCGAGGAGGCTCGGGGTCTCCCGATGACCTCGACCTGCGTGGTCCCCCGCGGGGACGTCCTCGATCTGCTCGACGACGTCCGGGAGGCGCTCCCAGGTGAGCTCGACGACGCCCAGGACGTGCTCGACCGGCGCGACGAGCTGATCGATGATGCCGCGCGGGAGGCCGAGGAGACCCGAGCCGGCGCGCAGTCCGACGCCGAGCGGCTGGTGGCCGAGGCGCGCGCGACGGCCGAGCGCACGGTCGCCGAGGCCCGGGCCGAAGTTGAGCAGACCCTGGCCCAGGCCCGCAACGAGGCCGATCGGGCCGTCGCCGACGGCCGCCGACAGTACACCGAGCTGACCGACCGGGCTCAGGCCGAGGCCGACCGGTTGGCCCACGCCGGCCGCGCCGCGCGCGACCGCCACGTCATCGACGGGCAGGTCGAGCAGGCCCGGCTCGTCTCCCAGACCGAGGTCGTCCGGGCCGCGCACACCGAGGCCGCCCGCATCGTCGACGCCGCTGACGGGGAGGCCGACCGCCTGCGCCGCGAGTGCGACGACTACGTCGACGGTAAGCTCACCGAGTTCGAGGAGACGCTGACCGCGGCGCTGCGCACGGTCACCCGGGGCCGCAGCCAGATCTGGCGGGGTGGCTCGCCGAACCCGACTCCGACCGGGCGGCCCTGAGCGGCCGTTCGGGCCCCGGCCCGGCCCTGCTCGAATTGATCAACGGCGCCGCGCCGACGGGGTGCCGCAGGCGCTACCCTGCCTTCGTGGCGCGCCGCCTCGAACCTGATCCGTCGAGCTGGTGGGACCGGTACGGGCACCGACTGGAACCGCCGGCGCGCACGGGTGCAGCACCGGATGCAAGGGGAGCAGTGAGAGAGTCGACGCACGGGAACGGCCGCTCGCGCAGCGCCGCCGACCTGACCGACGACATGATCGTCCGACGGGACTCCGAACGGCCCGGCGAGGGCTGGCGCGGGGCCCTCTACCGGGCCAGCGGTGGGCTGGTCAACCCCGGCCCCAGCGACGCCGAGCGGGAGCGCCGGGAGCTGGTGCACCGGCTGCGCCGCCCGCTCACCGAGTCGCACCGCATCGCCGTCACGTCGATCAAGGGCGGTGTTGGCAAGACCACGGTCGCCACCTGCCTGGGCCTGACCCTCGCCGAGAACCGCGGCGACCGGGTGATCGTGCTCGATGCCAACCCGGACGCGGGCACCCTGGCCGACCGGCTCACCGGAGAGTCGTCGGTGACCGTCCGGGAGCTGCTGCGCGACCTCGACCGCGTGCACTCCTGGGCCGACATCTCGCGCTACACGAGTCTGGCCGGACGCCTACAGGTACTTGCCTCCGAGCAGGACCCCGCGGCGAGCGAGGCGTTCAGCCGTGAGGAGTACGAGCACATCTGCGGTGTGCTCGCCCGCTTCTTCAACCTGGTCATCACCGACTCGGGCACCGGTCTGGTGCACTCGGCGATGGAGGGCACCCTCAAGCTCGCCAACAGCGTGATCATCGTCGGCGCGCCGACCGTGGACGGCGCCAGCCGGGCCAGCAAGACGCTGGACTGGTTGCAGGCGCACGGGCACGCGGCGCTGGCCTCCGACGCCCTGATGGTCCTGTCCTGCGACCGCAGCAGCGACGACGTCGACTTGGAACGGATCCGGGAGCACTTCGCGGCCCGGTGCCGGGCGGTGGTCGAGGTGCCCCACGATCCGCACCTGTCCACCGGGGGCCGGGTGGAGCTGACCCGGCTGCGCCCCCAGACCCGCGACGCGTTCCTGCGCCTCGCAGCCCTGATCGCAGACCGCTTCGAGGTCTCCGCGTCGTCCCCGGTGCCACCGGTCCCGCTCTCGGCCCCCACCCCACAGCCCCCACCGCCCCGCTGAGGTGTGCCGACCTCAGCACGCTCTGCCTGGGCTGTGGGGCTTTACCAGCAGCGACAGCATCACGGGTCAGCGACCCGTCGCAGTGCCTACGAGCGAGGCGGTCATGGTGCGATGATGTCCGAGGAGGTGAGCCGCGATGAGCATGTCCGCCGCAGAGGGTGCCTACGAGTTCGTAGTCGCACGGGAGCTTGCCGAGGTCGCTGAGCGTTTCGGCGTGCCCTTGCATGCTGGCGACCGGGTGCGGTTCGAGGTCATCGATGGCGGCCAACCCGGCGGCGGCCCGGGCCGCCGTGAGTCATGGCCGCCAGCCTGGGTCGGTTCTATCACCACCGATGACGAGCACCTGGCGACCCGCGCCCGTGACGTCCTGAGAGCCGAGTTCGGCGAGAAGTGATCCTGGTCGACACCGGCCCGATCGTTGCTGCTGCGTCGAAACGGGATGAGCACCACGCCACCTGCCTGGCTGCGCTGAGCAGCCTCCGTGAGCCGCCTCTCATCACGCCGCTGGTCGTCATGGAGGTCTGCTACTTCCTCGCGACTCGCGCGAGCCCGGCCGCGGAGGCGGCCTTCCTCCGGTCGGTCGCGATCGGCTCGTTCGATCTTGTGTCGTTAAGCGGCGACGATCTGGAGCGGTCGGCCCAGCTGGTCGAGCGCTATGCGAACCTGCCGCTCGGTGCCGCGGACGCGAGTGTCATCGCTGTCGCCGAACGACTCGGCGTCCAGCAGATCCTGACGCTCGACCGGGCGCATTTCTCGATCGTTCGTCCACGCCACGTGGACGTCTTCGAGCTGCTCCCGTAGCAGGAGATGCCGCCCGACGAGACCGTTACACCCTCGATGCCCTGACGATTCCGATACCGCGCCATAACGAGATCAACGAACTGACCGCAACAAGGATCGTCAAGGAGTGCGAGCCGAGGCTGGGAAGGGCTGGTGGTGGAGTTGACCACGACCTACTCCGTGCGTGTGCAGCGCAGCGGAAGGTTCTGGGCTGAGCCCGGGGACCGCTGGACCCAGGCGCGACGCCTGCGTGAGATCGACGAGATGGCGCGCGACCTGATCGCGGTCATGCTCGACGTCGCGTCCGACTCGTTCGAGCTCGACATCGATGTTGCCATGCCCGACGACGCCGCCGAGCACCTCCGCCGCGCCGAACAGCTGCGCACTACGGCTATCAAGGCCCAGTCCGATGCGGCAGCCGAGGTGCGCGCCGCGGCGCTGTCGCTCCAGAGATCGGGTATCCCGTTACGCGACCTCGGTCGGCTCCTCGGGGTGTCGTTCCAACGTGCCGGTCAGCTCACCAAGGGTGGCTGAGCCCAGATGCGCGTGATTGGTCGCGGCGCCCGGTGCTCACTGTGGCGGCTCGGGCTGACAGGTCCAGCGCTCCGGGAGGTGTGATCACCGGATCGGGACCGAGCACCGCCTCCGACACAGCGGGCGGGTCCGAAGCAGCGATCACTCCGCCGCACCCACCCGTCATCGTGGCTGGGGTGGTGCCATCGCGGTGGGAACCGCCCCGCCGACGGTAGGCGGAGATCGGCTGGATCCGGAACTGAAGACCGCCGGAGTTCACCCGTCTCGCTCTCGCTACCACGCTCCGGTGCTGTCACTCTCATCTGGGGGGGCGGTAGGGCGCGAACGGGGGGAGGTCATGGCAGCTCGATACGGACGGCTTGTGGGCGTGGTCGCCACGGTGACTGTCGTGCTGTCGGTGAGTGCCGCGGCCCCCGAGCGTGCTGCCACGGCCGATGCCGCCCCGCCGGCGTCGGTCACACTTGGACCGGTCACTCCCGGACCGGCCGCACTCCCGCCCGCCGTCACACCGGCCCCCGCCGCTCCGGTGCCCGAACCGGTGCAGCGGGACCGCGCTCGGGTGCCGGTCGGACCCTGGGGCATCCCGGGCCCGGTCCTCGCGGGTTACCGGCGGACGGCCGAGATCATGGAGTCCCGGGCCCCGGGCTGCGGTCTGGACTGGGCGATCCTGGCGGGGATCGGGCGGATCGAGTCGGGCCACGCCAGTGGCGGGCGCGTCGACGAGACCGGCACGACCCGCGGGCGCATCCTCGGCCCCCGCCTCGACGGGAGGCTGCCCGGCACCGCGGTCGTCCGTGACAGCGACGGCGGCGTCCTCGACGGTGACGCGCAGTTTGACCGCGCCACGGGTCCAATGCAGTTCCTGCCCGGGACCTGGCGCGGTTTCGGCGCCGACGGCAACGACGACGGCGCCCAGGACCCGAACAACGTCTACGACGCGGCACTGGCCGCCGCTCGTTACCTGTGCGCGGGTGGTGGGGACCTTCGGGAGCGGCGGGCCGCCCTGGCGGCCCTGTTCCGCTACAACCGGTCGACCTCCTACGGTCTCGACGTCCTGGCGTGGGCGCAGGCGTACCGGACGGGGGTGCGGCCGCTACCTGGGCGGGCTGATCCGGTGCCGGCGCCGCCACCCGTCTCGGTGTCACCCGCCGTACCGCAGCTATCGCCACCCACCGAGCCCGAGCCACCGGCGGAGCCGCCGCCTGCGGTCCTCGCCGCCGCCGGGGACGAGCCGGGCCAGGCAGCGACTCCGGCATCGAGCCAACCCGCAGCAGAAGCCCCTGGTCCTGATCCCGGTGTGACCGGGACCGGGACCGGTACTGGTGCGCCGTCGGAACAGGCTGTGATGACCTCCGACGCCCCCGTACCGTCGGAAACGGAGACCTCGCCCGCCCCTGCCACGGCTGGCGATACCCCCGCACCGAGCGAGCCGTCCGGGACACCGGAGCCGACCGCCACCCCGGCCGAACCGACGTGCGCGCCCGACCCGGTCGTCCTGGAGGCGACGGCCACGTCGCCGGTGCCCGATGGCACCGGCCTGCTGCTGCGTTTCACCCTGTCCGAGCCACCCGAGGGCTGTGGTGTGGTCGCGGCGACGCTGCGGCTCGACCCCGGCGCGGCCGCCGACGGGCGGGCCCTCGCGGTCGCGCGGGTGACCGATCCGTGGTCGGACGCGGTGACCTCGGCACCCGCCACAGCCGGTCCGGCGGTCGGGTCGGCACCGGCGAGCGGTCCGCGCTCCTGGGAGGTGCGCGAGCTCGTCGTCGCCCTGCTGGCGGGCAACGGTCACGGGTTCCTGGTGGAGCTCGCCGACGGCGGCCCGCCGGTCGCCTGGGCGGAGTCGGCTGGGCCGCCGCGCCTGCTGGTCACGTTCGGCTGATCGCCGGTGCCGCGGCCGACCGCGGACCCGCTTACCCTGGGACAGGTGAGCACGCGTCGTCCCACCCCCGGCCGTCCCGACCCGTCGAGCCCGTGGGTCTTCACCATCCGGGAGCTCGGCAGGCGCCCCGGGGACATGCGCACCTACACCCGCCAGATCCCGGCCCCCGCCGACCCGGACCGGCTCGGCCTCGACGTCATCGGCGTGCCCGCGGGCGAGCCCGTCGAGCTGGACATCCGGCTGGAGTCGGTCACCGAGGGCGTCTACGTCTCGGGCACCGTCTCGGCGCCGCTCGCCGGGGTGTGCTCGCGCTGCCTCGACGAGCTGTCCGACGAGATCACCGTGGACCTCTCGGAGCTGTTCGCCTACCCGGACAGCGTCACCGACGAGACCACGGACTCCGACGAGCTGCCCCGGGTGGTCGAGGAGCAGATCGACGTCGAGCAGACCGGGCGGGACGCGATCGTCCTGGCGCTCCCGCTGGCCCCGCTGTGCCGCCCGGACTGTCCCGGGCTGTGCCCCGAGTGCGGCGAGAAGCGGGTCGACCTCGGTCCCGACCACGGGCATGAGATACTGGACTCCCGCTGGGCCGCTCTGCGTGAGCGTCAATTCTGAGTGACGCTGTCCGCCGACTGACCCGCCACGTCGCCCTCGAGCACCGCAAGGAGATCCACCGTGGCCGTACCCAAGCGCCGGATGTCGCGGTCGAACACGCGCTCGCGTCGGGCGCAGTGGAAGGCCACTGCTCCCACGCTCGTCACGTGCTCAAACCGGGCGTGCCGCGCCACCACACCCCCGCACATGGCCTGTCCCACCTGCGGCACCTACGACGGCCGCCAGGTCGTCCGCCCGGCCTGATCGCCAGACCAGCGGCATGGCGGAGCGTGGCGTGGCCCGTGGATGACCGCGAACCCCTTCTCGTGTCCCTCGGCGTCGAGCTCGACGCCGACCTGCTCACTCTCGCGCTGACCCACCGGTCCTACGCCTACGAGAACGGTGGCCTGCCCACCAACGAGCGGCTGGAGTTCCTCGGCGACTCGGTGCTCAGCATCGTGGTCACCGAGCGTCTCTACCTCGACTATCCGGACCTGCCCGAGGGGCAGCTGGCGAAGCTGCGGGCGAGTGTGGTCAACATGCACGCCCTCGCCAGCGTGGCCGCCACCCTGGGCGACGCCGGGCTCGGTACGTACCTCTACCTCGGTCGCGGTGAGGAGCTGACCGGCGGCCGCACCAAGACCAGCATCCTGGCCGACGCCACTGAGGCCCTGATCGGGGCGGTGTACCTGAAGCACGGTCTGGAGACCGCACGTGAGCTCGTGCACCGGCTCTTCGACGGGCTGCTGCGCAGCGCCCCGTTGCTCGGTGCCGGCCTGGACTGGAAGACGAGCCTGCAGGAGCTCACCGCGGCGGCCGGCCTCGGCGTGCCGGAATACCGGATCGTCGAGGACGGGCCGGACCACCAGAAGGTCTTCACCGCCACCGCCGTCGTCAACGGCCGCCGGCTCGGGTCCGGGGAGGGGCCCACGAAGAAGGAGGCCGAGCAGCGGGCTGCCGAGCTCGCGTGGCGCACCCTCACCGCCGAAGCGGCGGGCGGCACGGGCTCCGACGACCCGTCCTGAGCATCCCGACGTGCCCGAGCTCCCCGAGGTCGAGGTCGTCCGGCGCGGTCTCGCCGACCACGTCCTCGACCGCACGATCACCGCGGTCACAGTCGGCCATCCGCGGGCGGTACGGCGACACCTGGCTGGTGCGGCCGACTTCGCGGCCCGGCTGACCGGGCGCACGATCACCGCCGCCCGTCGGCGTGGCAAGTACCTCTGGTGTGAGTTCGACGGTTCCGGGGAGGCCGTCCTTGCCCACCTCGGAATGAGCGGGCAGCTGCTGGTGGTCGACGCCGCTCGGGCCCAGGAGCGCCATCTGCGGATCCGGGTCCGCTTCGCCGACGACGGGCCGGAGCTGCGGTTCGTCGACCAGCGCACCTTCGGCGGGCTGTCGCTGCACCCGCTGGTGGCCGCGGCCGGAGGCGGGCTGCTGCCCGAGCCCGTCGCCCACATCGCCCGCGACCCGATGGACCCGGCCTTCGACCTCGACGCCGCGGTGGCCGGCATCCGGCGGCGCCGCACCGGCCTCAAGCGCGCCCTGCTCGACCAGACGGTCGTGTCGGGCATCGGCAACATCTACGCCGACGAGGCGCTCTGGCGGGCCCGGCTGCACGGGGCGCGCCCGACCGAGGGGCTGTCCCGCAAGCAGGGCCGCGAGCTGCTCGGTGCCGCGACCGACGTCATGGCGCAGGCGCTCGCCGCTGGCGGCACGTCGTTCGACGCGCTCTATGTGAACGTCAACGGGGCGTCGGGGTACTTCGACCGATCGCTGAACGTGTACGGCCGGGTCGGCCAGGCGTGCTACCGCTGCGGCACCCCGATCCGCCGCGACGCGTTCATGAACCGCAGCTCGTTCAGCTGCCCGCGCTGCCAGCCCAGACCCCGCCACCCGCATCCTTGAGGTGAGCCCGAACCGGGTCAGCGCCGTGACCCGACCAGGCAGGCGCCGACCTGAGCCGCGACGAGCACACCCATGATCAGCACGATCAGGCCGAGGTCGAGCTCGAGGGCCGTACCGGCGGTGCCGGCGGCGAGCACCAGGACAGCGGTGCTGATCACCAGGGGCTGGGCGTAGGGGTAGCTGCTGCCGACGCGGCGTTGCAGTCGCATGAGCACGACGAGGTACACCGCCAGCGGGATCGCGACGGACAGCGCGGCGACGAGCTCGGAGACGCTGCTGCTACCTTCCTCGGTCTCGATGGCGACCTCGATACCGGCACCGAGCGCGGCGACGGAGCCGAAGACGAGGTAGTGGCCGTAGGCCCAGCCGAAGGTCGTGCGCAGTGAGACCCGCAGCCCGTCGGCGGCCCCGATCCGGAAATAGGACCACCAGAGGCCGAACACCAGCAGCAGCGCCCCGACGGTGAGCATGATCAGCGAGCCGGACGCCCCCAGCGCGCCGAAGGATGACTGGATCGCTGCGGTGGTGCCGAGGATGGCTTCGCCGAGCACGATCAGGGTGAACAGGCCGTAGCGCTCGACGATGTGTTCGGGGTGCCAGGGCGTGGCGGTTCCGCGGAACTCCGCCCAGATCGGCACCGCGAGCTCGGCCCCGGCGAGCACGGCGAAGGCGAGGTAGTCGTACGGGTGGGGCAACGCCAGGCGTACCAGTCAGCCGACCTGGACGACGCCGATCCCGGCGGCGTAGCGCAGGGTGGCGGAGCGTCCGGCGGGGTGTTCGCGGGCGGCGTGCAGCCATTGGACGATCAGCGCGATCCGCATGAGCACGTAGCCCAGGGTCATCACGGTGAAGTCCAGCTCGCCGAGTCCGGCGGGCACGCCGACGGCGAAGACGAGCACGCCGGCGATCTGCAGCAGGGTGAGCAGCCGGTAGGTCACATCGTCGGTGTCATAGGCCGAGGCGAACCAGGTGAAGTTCACCCAGGTCCATCAGATCGCGAAGAACACCAGCAGGTAGCCGAGCACCCCGGCGCCGGTGTGGCCCTCGGTGAGGGCGTGGTGCAGCTCCGCAGCGGCCTGGGCGACCGCGACGACGAAGCACAGATCGAACAGCAGTTCCAAGGGTGTCGCGGCGCGGTGCGGCTCGTCCGGGTCGCGCCCGGTCATCAGCCGCCGCAGCGGCACCGTTCTCACAACCAGCCCCGCCGCTTGAAGGCGGTGTACAGGCCCAGACCCAGCAGCAGCATCAGGATGACCGCGAGCGGATAGCCGAACGTCCATTTCAGCTCGGGCATGTGCGTGAAGTTCATCCCGTAGATCGAGGCGATTAGCGTGGGCGCGAACAGGATCGCCGCCCACGACGAGATCCGCTTGACCTGCTCGTTCTGGTCGTAGCCCGCTTCGGTCAGCCGCGCCATCTCCTCGTTCTGCCGCTGGGCGACGAGCGCGGCGTTCACGGTCAGGATGTTGGTGAGCAGCTGCCGGAAGCCCTCGGTGCGCTCGAGGACGCGGGTGGCGTGGTCGGTCACGTCGCGCAGGGCCCGGCGCAGCTCCCGGTCGGCCTCGCTCGCCCGTTCCTTGAGCTGTTCGCGCAGCTCGTCGAGGATCTCCCGCAGCGGCTCGACCGCGCGCTGGAACTCGATCACCTCGCGGGTGAGCTGGTAGATCCGCCGCGACACGCCGGGGTCGCCGCCGAAGACCTGCACCTCGATCTGGTCGATGTCGTTCTGCAGCCCGTCGAGCACCGGCGCGTAGTCGTCGACGACCTTGTCCAGCACCGCGTAGAGCACCGCGTAGGGCCCGTGGCCGAGCAGGTCCGGGTCGCTTTCCAGGCGCTGGCGGACCGCCCCCAGGTCGGGCTCCTCGGCATGCCGGACGGTGATCACGAAGTCGGGCCCGAGGAACAGGTGCACCTCGCCGATCTCGACGACCTCGACCGGGTCGACGTAGCGGGCCGGGCGGAGCACCACGAAGACGACGTCGTCGTAGCGCTCCAGCTTGGGACGCTGGTGGGCTTTGACGGTGTCCTCGACGGCGAGGCTGTGCAGGCCGAACTCCGCGGAGACGGCCTGGACCTCCCGTTCGGTCGGGTGCAGGATGCCGATCCAGCAGAAGCTGTGCCCCTCGTCGGGGCACTGGCGCAGCTCGGCGAAGGTGTGGTCCAGCGAGTCGGGCACGACGGCTCGGCGGCCGTCGACATAGATCGCGTTGTCGACCACCGACATGCGGGCTCCTTGCTCGAGTATTTGCGGCGAAGGGTATCGGTACGATCGCGCCACCGCCCCACCCGAGCTGATCACGGTGCGGTAGCCTGGCGGGCACTGTGAGTACCAACAGTGACGCCGCCGTTCGGCTCACCGCGTGGGTGCACGGGCGCGTCCAGGGTGTGGGTTTTCGCTGGTGGACGCGGTGCCGTGCGCGCGAGCTGGGGCTGGTCGGGGTGGCCCGCAATCTCCCGGACGGTCGGGTCGCGGTGGTCGCCGAGGGCCGCCGGGTGGCGTGTGAGCGGCTGCTGGCGGTGCTGCGCGGCAGCGGCGCGCCGGGCCGCGTCGATGGGGTCGTGGAGCAGTGGGCCGCCGCGCAGGGCGACCTGGACGGCTTCGTCGAGGCCTGACCCGTGTCCGGGGGACCGTTCGCGGCCGGGCCCGGCCGGTAGCCTTCACGACCACCTGCTCCCGGGAGAGCCGTGCATCTCAAGAGTCTGACGCTGAAGGGCTTCAAGTCCTTCGCCTCGGCCACCACGCTGCGCCTGGAGCCCGGGATCACCTGCGTCGTCGGGCCGAACGGCTCGGGCAAGTCCAACGTCGTCGACGCGATCGCCTGGGTGCTCGGCGAGCAGGGTGCCAAGGCGCTGCGCGGGGGGAAGATGGAGGACGTCATCTTCGCCGGCACGTCGGGCCGGGCGCCGCTGGGGCGCGCCGAGGTGACGCTCACGATCGACAACTCCGACGGCGCGCTGCCGATCGACTACTCCGAGGTCTCGATCACCCGCCGGATGTTCCGCGACGGCGCCGGCGAGTACGAGATCAACGGTTCGACGTGCCGGCTGCTCGACATCCAGGAGCTGCTGTCGGACTCCGGCATCGGCCGGGAGATGCACGTCGTCGTCGGGCAGGGCCAGCTCGACGCGATCTTGCAGTCCAAGCCCGAGGACCGGCGCGCCTACATCGAGGAGGCCGCGGGCGTCCTCAAGCACCGCAAGCGCAAGGAGAAGGCGCTGCGCAAGCTCGACGCGATGCAGGCCAACCTCACCCGCCTCACCGACCTCACCGCCGAGCTGCGCCGCCAGCTCAAACCGCTCGGCCGGCAGGCGGAGATCGCGCGGCGCGCCCAGGCCGTCCAGTCCGAGCTGCGTGACGCCCGGCTGCGGCTGGCCGCCGATGACCTCGTGACGCTGCGCGACGAGCTGGCCCGCGAGGAGGCCGACGAGTCCTCGGCGCGCGCCCGGCGCGCCGAGGTCGAGGGGCAGCTCTCGGTCGCCCGGGTCGAGCAGGAGCGGCTGGAGACCGCGCTCAGCCACGACGCGCCGCGGCTGGCTGCGGCGCAGGACGTCTGGTACCGGCTTTCGACGCTGGCCGAGCGGCTGAGCGGGACGGTCCGGCTCGCGCAGGAGCGCACCCGGCACCTCGCCGACTCCCACGAGCACACCCCCGGGCGCGACCCCGACGAGACCGAGGCGGAGGCGGACGTGGTCGCCGAGCAGGAGGACGAGCTGGTCGCCGGCGTCGCCGAGGCCCGCCGCGTGCTCTCCGAGGTGATGGCCGAGCGCACCGAGCACGAGCGCACCCTCGCCGCGGCCGAGCGCGCGCACATCGCCGCGGTCCGGGCGCTGGCCGACCGCCGCGCCGGGCTCGCCACGCTCGCCGGGCGGACCGAGGCCCTGCGCAGCGGTGCCGCGGCCACTGCCGAGGAGATCGAGCGGCTCTCGCAGTCCCTCGCCGAGGCCCAGGAGCGCACCGATGCCGCCGAGGGCGAGCTGGCCGACGCCCGCGACGAGCTGGGCGCGCTCGACGACGGCGACGGCACCGTCGGGTCGCTCGCGGGCTCGCTGCGCGGGCTGGAGCAGCGCTGCGCGGAGGCCGCCCCCGCCCACGAACGGGCCCGCACCCGGGTGGCCGAGCTGGTGGCCCGCGAGCGTGAGGTGGAGCAGCAGCGGGCGCATTGGCGGGCCCGGGTGGACGCGCTGTCGGTCGGGCTGGCCCGCCGCGACGGTTCCGGTGCCCTGCTCGACGCGCAGGACCCCGGGGTGCTCGGTACCGTGCCCGGGTTGGTCACCGTCGAGCCGTGGGCCCGCACCGCGGTGGCGGCGGCGCTGGGCGGGCTGGCCGACGCGGTCGCCGTCGCGTCCCCGGAGGTCGCGGTGGCGGCGCTGCGCCGGCTGCGGGACCGCGACGAGGGCCGCGCGTCCCTGCTCGTGAGCGGTGCCGCCGCCGCGGCGCCGGCCGGGTCGCCGCCGGCGGGTCGGTGGGCCGCCGAGCTGGTCACCGCCGCGGAGCCGCTCGCCGGGTCGGTGCGCCGGGTGCTGCGCGACGTGGTGGTCGTCGAGGACCTCGACGCGGCGCACGCCGTGGTCACCGCCGCGCCCGAGCTGACGGCCGTGACCACCGGTGGCGACGTGCTCGCCGCCGACCGGGCCGACGGCGGGTCCGGCGCCGCGTCCAGTGCGCTGGACGTGCAGGCCGCCGTGAACGAGGCGCTGGAGCGCCGCGAGGCCGTCGAGCAGGAGCTGGCCCGGTTGCGCCCCGCGCTGGACGGCGCCCGTGCCGAGGAGGCCGCGCGGTGCGCCGACCTTGAGGCCGCCCAGCAGGCTCAGGGGGCCGCCGAGCAGCATCGGGCCGCGGCGACGGCCCAGCTCGGGCGCCTGGAGCAGGTCGTCCGATCGGCCACCGCGGAGGCGCAGCGCCTGCGCACCCGCCGCGACGAGGTGGAGGCCCGTCGCTCCGACGCGCTGCTCGCGTTGGAGGCTGCCGAGCAGCAGCTTGCCGTGGCCGAGGACGAGCCCGTGGACGACGAGCCGGACACCGAGATCCGCGACATCGCCGCCGAGGCGCTCGCCGCCGCCCGCTCCGCGGAGGTGGACGCCCGGCTGGCGCTGCGCACCGCCGAGGAACGGGCCCGCGCGATCGCCGGGCGTGCCGAGTCGCTGCGCCGGCAGGCCTCGTCGGAACGCCAGGCCCGGGCCCGGGCCGCCGCCGCCGTGGCCGTCCGGGAACGCGACGCCGCGGTCGCGGCTCGCGTCGTCGAGGCAGGACAGCGGGCCTGCGCGCAGATCGCGGCCTCGCTGGAGCAGGCGGCCGTCGAACGTGACGCCGTGGCCGCCGCCCGGGACTCGCGGGAGCGGGCGTTGGGCGAGGCCCGCGCCACCACCGACCGGCTGACCGCGCTGATGGACAAGCTCACCGACACCGTGCACCGCGACGAGGTGCTGCGCGCCCAGAACCGGCTGCGGCTCGAGCAGCTCACCGAGAAGGTGCTTGCCGACCACGGCCTCGGTGTCGAGGACCTGGTCACCGAGTACGGGCCGGACGCCCCCGTCCCGGCGTCCGCGGCGGAGCTGGCCGAGTTCGAGGCGGCCCGCGAGCGCGGGGAGTCCGTCGTCGCGCCGCCGCCGATGCCCTATGAGCGGGCCACCCAGGAACGCCGGGCGCAGCGCGCCGAGAAGGACCTCGCGCTGCTGGGCAAGGTCAACCCGCTGGCGCTGGAGGAGTTCGCGGCGCTGGAGGAGCGCTACCGCTTCCTGTCCACCCAGCTCGAGGACCTCAAGAACACCCGCCGCGACCTGCTGACCGTCGTCCGTGAGGTGGACGACAAGATCCTCGAGGTCTTCACGGTCGCCTACGCCGACGTGGCGCGGGAGTTCGTGGTGGTGTTCGAGACGCTGTTCCCCGGCGGGGAGGGGCGGCTGGTCCTCACCGACCCCGATGACATGCTCACCACCGGCATCGAGGTCGAGGCCCGACCCCCGGGCAAGAAGGTGAAGCGGCTCTCGCTGCTCTCGGGGGGCGAGCGCTCGCTGACGGCCATGGCGCTGCTGGTGGCGATCTTCCGGGCGCGACCGTCGCCGTTCTACATCCTCGACGAGATCGAGGCGGCCCTCGACGACACCAACCTGCGCCGGCTGATCGCGCTGCTGGAGCAGCTGCGGGAGACCAGCCAGCTGGTCGTCATCACCCACCAGAAGCCGACGATGGAGGTCGCCGACGCGCTCTACGGCGTCTCCATGCGCGGCGACGGCATCACCACGGTGATCAGCCAACGCCTCCGTCCCGCGAGCTGAGCGCCCGCGTCCCGACGGCTCCTCGCTGTATCAAGTGGGTTGGTCCCGGCAAGGCGGTGACCGGGGGAAGATCGTTTCGTTGACTGTGTGACTGTCCGTGTAGGTCGCGCAGGAGGTGTCGGTGCATGGATGAGCTGGGCTTGTTCACGGCGGCGT
>JBBSQN010000012.1:0-62562 GCA_038257875.1 Mycobacteriales bacterium | reverse complement strand
TCGCACCCGTGGCACGGGTGCGACCGCAGCGCCCGGCGCACGGTGTCGAGCTCGGGATCGTCGGCGGCGCCGCCACCGCCGCCGCGGTTGCGGCGCTGCTGCGCGGCAGGCGCTTGAATGCCGGTGTTGCGCAAGGACGACGCGAGGTCGCGGCGCACCCGCGGCACCCGGTGGTCGACGTGGCGGGGCAGCCGCATCCGGCCGAGCGGCTCGACGGGCGCCGGGAAGTCCGCGGCGGACAGCCGCCCGGCCCACCGGTCCTCGTTCAGTACCAGCGGGCGCGGGTCGGTGCCGGGATCCAGACCCGGGTCGAGCACCACGGCCAGGCCCGCGCGGCGACCGCCGGGAACCGCGATCACGTCGCCGGGTCGCAGCGAGCGCAGCGAGTCGGCAGCGGCCTCCCGGCGTTGCGCGACGCCCCGGCGCGACAACGACTTCTCCCGCTCGGCGACCTCGCGGCGCAGCGCGGCGTACTCGGCGAAGTCGCTGAGATGGCACTGCATCGACGAGGCATAGCCGGCCAGTGCCTCGGTGTTGCGCTCGATCCGGCGGGCCAGCCCGACGACGGACCGGTCGGCCTGGAACTGCCCGAGCGACTGCTCCAGCAGCTCGCGGGCGGGCTCGGCGCCCAGGCGTCCGACGAGGTTGACGGCCATGTTGTAGCCGGGCCGGAACGAGCTGAGCAGCGGATAGGTCCGGGTCGAGGCCAGCCCCGCGACCCGCTCGGGGTCCACGCCGGGCTGCCAGATCACGACCGCGTGGCCCTCCACGTCGATCCCCCGCCTGCCGGCGCGCCCGGTGAGCTGTGTGTACTCGCCGGCAGTGAGCTCGGCGTGCGCCTCGCCGTTGAACTTGACCAGCCGCTCCAGCACGACGGTGCGGGCCGGCATGTTGATCCCGAGCGCGAGGGTCTCGGTGGCGAACACGGCGCGCACCAGACCGCGGACGAACAGCTCCTCCACGGTCTCCTTGAACGCCGGCAGCATCCCGGCGTGGTGCGCGGCGATCCCACGTTGCAACGCCTCGAGCCATTCCCAGTATCCGAGGACGGCGAGGTCGTCCGGCGGGAGATCGGTGGTGCGCCGCTGCACGGTGCGGCGGATCTCGGCCGCCTCGACCTCGGTGGTGAGCCGCAGGCCGGAACGCACGCACTGCCCGACGGCGGCGTCACAGCCGGTGCGGCTGAACACGAACGTGATCGCCGGGAGCAGACCGCCGCGATCGAGACGGTCGATCACCGTGGTCCGCGACGGCGGCCGGAAGCGCGCGGTCGCGCGACCGTTGCCGCGCGGCCCGCGGCCGCGCCCCCGCTCCCACCCGACGCTGTGCCGATCGAGGTCGCGGGTGTGCCGGACGAGATCCGGGTCGACCTGGAGGTCGCCGGCGGCGTCCTGCCCCGCGAACAGGTCCAGCAGCCGGTTGCCGACCATCATGTGCTGCCACAGCGGCACCGGCCGGTGCTCGTCGACGACGACAGTCGTGTCGCCGCGGACGGTGACCAGCCAGTCGCCGAACTCCTCGGCGTTGCTCACCGTGGCCGACAGGCTCACCAGCGCGACGTGCTCGGGGAGCTGGAGGATCACCTCCTCCCACACCGCGCCACGGAAGCGGTCGGCGAGGTAGTGCACCTCGTCCATCACGACGTAGCCGAGCTGCTCCAGCTGCCGGGAGCCAGCGTAGATCATGTTGCGCAGCACCTCGGTGGTCATCACGACCACCTGCGCGTCCCCGTTGACGCTCGTGTCGCCGGTGAGCAGCCCCACGGCGCCGGCGCCGTGGCGCTCGACGAGGTCGGCGTACTTCTGGTTGCTCAACGCCTTGATCGGGGTGGTGTAGAAGCACTTGAGGCCCTGGGCGAGCGCGAGGTGCACGGCGAACTCGCCGACCACCGTCTTCCCCGCCCCGGTCGGGGCGCACACGAGCACCCCGTGCCCGTCCTCGAGGGCGGAGCAGGCGCTGCGCTGGAACCCGTCGAGTTCGAAGGGGAGGCCGTGGGCGAACTCCGCGAGCCGGGGACGTGCGGCGCGGCTCCGGGCGGCGGCGTAGGCCTCCGCGGGAGCAGGCTGGCTGCTGGCCACGAGGTCCAGGCTTCCACATCCCCGCGCGGTGGACCCGCCGTACCCGCGGGCAGCGCCGTGGCACCCTCGGCGCATGTCCTCCGCGCTGACCGAGACCGCACCCGCGTTCGTCGAGATGGCCCATCGGATCGTGTGGGCCACCGCCGCCACGGTCGACGCCCACGGCAGGCCGTGGACTCGCGTGCTGCATCCCCTCTGGCAGTGGGACGGCGAGCGCCTGATCGGCTGGGTCGCCATCGGCCCGACGCCCCTCAAACGGGCGCACCTGGCGGCCCACCCCTACGTCTCGCTGACCTACTGGCACCCTTCGCACGACACCGCCAGCGCGCACTGCCGGGCGTCGCTGCACACCGACGACGAGACGTGCACCCGGCTCTGGGAGCGCTTCGCGTCCGCGCCGGAGCCCGTGGGCTACGACCCGTCGATCATCCCCGGGTGGGACGGACCGCTGGTCCCCCAGCTTCGCGAGACTACGACCCAACCGGGCCTCCAGCTTGGCGATCCACACCCGCACGCAGCATCCAACTCCGCCCGCAGCTCTCGATCAGCTCATCACGCTGCGCGAGCCGCTCACACAGCTCGACAACCGACGATGTCGCAGGCAACGCGAAATCATCACCAATTTCAACCAAAAGATCAAGCCGACACGCCGAGCAAGACCACTGACCAGTTACGCCTGGAAAGATGTCGCCGACTAGCTTCGCTCCGGCGGCCTGGAGTCCCTGAAGCGCTCTTGATTCAAATCTTCAGAACTGCGACCAGCGATGAGACAGGTTACAATAGCATACATCAGCTATTTTTATTCCAGTCCCTAAGCCTCGTCTTTTACCCTGGGTCGAATAGCTCACAGAGTCGCATCAGAACGACGGCCACTTGTTCAAAGTACTGACGAACGGTGTCGATCGTAATGCCCGTATCTCCGCCGTGTGAAACGCTATTTCTCGTTGATGCCACACTGAGAAATGCCTGCAACTCGTCGGGGCACTCTTCTTCGAGTATCGTCAACCAGTCTGGATTAAACGCGCGAACCAACTGACGCAATTTCTCCAAGTCAATATTGTTTAAACGGCCCAGCTGTTGAGTTACGTATCGCTCCACAGGTGCAGCCGATCGAAGACGACAATAGTGTGAGACAAGCTCTTTCACTGACATTTCGATGAACCCAGATACAAGCACACAAAGATAACGGGAGTAGTGAGCAAGAAGCTCTGGCGATAGCGACTGATCATTAATTAGATCAAACGTAGTCTGGAGTCGTTGTCGCCGTCGATCAACTTCGGCGGTTCCCCTGAGTCTCAATTCAAATGCCGAAACGCTGATGCGGCCGCCTGCAGACGATCCTCAACGGACTCCTCGGCCGCGGTAGAACTTGTCGTAGCTGCGACAAATTTTGCATTCATGATCAAGTTTTCATATAAAGGCTCCATCTGATCCGCAGCAATGACCGGCCCTTGGTCAAGTCTACGCATCAGGCCAACCATCACAGCGTCCAGCACTGCTGCGTTAAGCGCCCGGACGCGGCGGAATGCTCGCGGCCCGATGTACTCGTAGATCAGAGCACATGCCGTCCGAAATCGATCCTCGAGGACCGCAGCATGAGTATCTTCCACCTGACGATTCCTGCCTAGATAATCGTTCAGGAAACCCTTCACTGGCCGCCCGTAGTTACCTGCATTATCATAAAGCGCAAAGACTCTCAAGATTAATTCTTGATCTTTGAAACGCGGCGATACCGGCCCATATAGACGTCTCCAGTTCTGATCTTCGTTCAACGTTGCAATCAGCTGCAAAAATGTCCCATGGTAAAGCGCTACCCGGATCTCCTGTGGCTGCAAGGGGCTGCCGCCCGTGTTTAGGCGCTCAAAGATCGAGTACACTGCGTTCTGCGAACCAGCAGGATGCTCCTGCCGAAGAACCGTGGCGTGAATAATGCTGTCGTCCAGCCTACGCCGGTCTTCATCCTCCAGATCCTCATACGACCGATCAACGAACGCATCTTGAACGTGCTTTAGTCGATACTCGCGACCAAGGAGGCTTATTCAGCGATCTTGATCGGAGGCGCATCCCCGCAGCTCAACCGTGGTCTTACAAGATCCACATGACCCTCCTGAATAACCCTCAAGGTGTACTCCGTCGTAGAACGCCTGAAGAGTCTTCAAACGCTGTTGACCGTCAAGTACCAGTAGCACGTTAGCTCTTTCCCGAACAAGAAATACACCCGGCACCGGCAGCCCGAGAAGCAAAGACTCGATGAAACGGTCCATTTGTGGACGAGACCACACGAATCGTCGCTGAAAACCTTGAACTTCCCCACCTTCCTTATAAGACGGATCGAAAGAGGGCACGATGATGTCGCCTTGCTTCAGTCTCTTCACTAAACCGTCAACTGGATAGTCAGCGCCATACGAAGTGATGTCATACACAGCCGCAATCACTTCTTCATCCGAATTTACGTCGAGAACATGCTCTTCATCCTCAAATTCGGACGCCTCTGGACTGTGCTCAGAATCCGACACATCTCTCCCATCGCGACAGCCATCTAGCGACCAAGGCCGCTACCATCGAATCGTTGTGGGCCCGCAGCCTCGCGCCTCAAATGCGCGACACATGATACCCTCCGCCTGCCATCGTCCTCGTTGCACTAGAAGAGTACAGGGCGCCACCTCGACGCCGCTCGGGACTCCACGACGCAAGCGGCACTCCCCGAGAAGACTGACCCGCGCCGTAGACACCTAGCCACCCAACTGACGCTCAAGGCCGACCTAATCCCCCACCGGCCTGGCCACAGCGTACCCCGGGAGGTAGTGGCCGCGGTACGGCTGTCTACGCGCAGGGGAGCCACCGATGGCCTGTGACGGTGCGGGATCGGCTGGGGGAGGTGTTCGATGATGCCGATTTGGTCGCCGGATCCGGGGTCCGAGGCCAGCCCGGGGTGGTCGCCAGCCAGTTGACGATGATGACGGTGCTGCATAGGGCGGAGAACCTGACCGACCGCCAGGCCGCGGAGGCGGGAGGAACAAGCGCAGCGGCGGCGGGTTCATGCCGCGAGGAGCCGCTCACGCTGGGCGAACTCCGTGATCTCGTCGAGTACAATGTCGAAGTCGGCGGCGATCTCGCGGATCGGCTCTCCGGCTTGGAGCAGCGACCGCACCACTGAGAGGGGTGTGCCGGTGTGGGCGAAGTAGGGCTTGCCGAAGTTGACGTCCGGGTCCGCCGCGATCTCGGCGACTTCGTAGTGGGGCAGCACCAGCCGGCGGGCGTACTCGTCGTCGTAGCTGATGCGCCGCAGGTACTGCTCGATGACCTGCCGGAACACGTACTGCCCGTCGCGGAGCACGATGAGGTCGCGAGCGGTGTTCCGTGCGTCGGTGCCCACGTCGGAGGTGGTGCTGACCTCCCAGAGCAGCTGCGCCCCGACGACGTAGAGCCGCTTCGACGCCAGCGCGTGCTCCACACCGAGCCGGTTTCGCACGAGGTCCAGCGCGGGTCGGATCTGCTGGAGGGGGACCCGCGCGCGGCGCAACGCCGAGAGGAACATGCCTTCGGCCAGGCCGCCGAACGGGATGGACGGGGCGCCTCGGCCTTCTGGTGCAAGCCCTGTGATCAGCGGCGCACCCGTGACCGCGGGACGGTGCCGAAAGTCGCGCCGGTACCCCTGGACCCAGCCAGCGAAGGTTCTCGGCGGCACGCCGAGATAGCCAGCCGCCTCCGTGGAGGTGTAGAGGGGCACGGCGAAGCGCGCGTCGGTCGCGGCCACCGTCACAGCGACAGCCTAGTGACCAGCGGCTGGCTGGGCGTCAGCCATCTGACGGGGTCACGGCACGCCGAGCAGGTGTGGGAGTGGTTGTCGGCGGGGTCGTTGTTCGGGGTCGATCCAGCGGGGTGGGATGAACTCCGGCAGGCCGTTGCGCAGTCGGACTTGCCAGTCGCTGTGGTGGATCAGTCGGTGGCAGACCTTGCAGAGCATTACGCAGTTCTCGATGGTGGTCTCGCCGCCGTTCTCCCAGGGGAGGATGTGGTGGACCTCGCACCAGCTCGGGGGGCGGCCGCAGCGGGCGCAGCCGCCGTCGCGGGCGGCCACGGCCCGGCGCAACCCCTCGGGGATGACGCGGGTGAGGCGGCCGACGTCGAGGGGCTGGCCCTGGCCGTTCATGACGATCGGCACGACTCCGGCGTCGCAGGCGAGCATCCGCAGCGACTCGGGGGTGAGGGTGCCGCCGAAGTCGAGCATCGCGGAACGGGCACGGTTCTCCAGGTCCTCCAGCGGGATGATCACGTTGAGGTGCGGGCGACGGCCACCGGACTGGGGCAGGTCCCCGTGGTCGAGCACGTACCCGCAGGCGTCGGCGAGGGCTTCGGCCTGGCGCTGGGCGGTGGGACGGTCGTCCTCGGCGGTGCAGGGCTTGGCGTGGGCGTCGACGACCGCGGCGATGGCGTCGAACATCGCGGCGTCGTCGAAGCGGCCCTTGAGCCGCCCGCCCGCGCCGCCGGGGTGGCGGGTGAGGTGCAGCTCGTTGAGCTGCGCGGGTGGGCGGTCGTCGGGTTCGGCTCCGTCCTGGTCGAGCAGCTCCACCAGCGCGGTGCCCCAGGTGTGCAGCTCCGAGGGCGAGTACTCCGATGTCTTCGCGGCGAGCTGCGCCTCCGCACCCGCCCACGTCTCGGGCGTGAGCCGCGCGGCGGACGGGCCGGCGAGCACGCGGGCGATCACTTCGACGTGGCGCAGGCTCGCCTGTCCGGCCGCGAACACCTCGGCCGTGGCCGGCAGGCGGGCGGGGAGCGCGGTGCCATCGAGGCCGGTGCGAGGGCAGACCTGCTCGGCGACGGTGACGCGGCGGCGCGCCTCGAAGCGCTCCCAGCCCAGCAGGTCGCTCAGCGCCCTGGCCGCGGACCGGTAGCCGCGTTCGTCGAACGTGCCGCGCCGTTCCAGGGTGGCGACCGTGTCGACGGTGAGCCGATCCAGCTGCCGCGTCACCCCTTCGCAGAGCGTCAGAATCGACAGCAGCTCGTCGTCGGTGGCGCCGGCCGCAGCGACACACAGCTCCTCGACCGCAGCACCGAGGTGCTGATGCGCGGTGGCGAGCGGACCGGGCGACATGGCTCCATCGTACTCGAACACATGTTCGAATACTTGCCTTTCGTCGGAGCTCAAGGGCTGTTCGGCGACGATCGAGAGGTGCCGATCTGATGTCCCAGCCGCACGCCGGACCGTTCCCGAACCCGCGCGGCGAGCCGAACGTGCTCACCGACAAGCCCGATCCCTTCGACGTCGAGCAGGAGTTCACCCCGGCCACGTCCTACGCGGTCCGTGACGACCTGGAGACGCTGATCCGGGCCGACCTGCTGGGGCCGTGGGACGGCGAGAACGAGGAGTTCGCGCCGCGGGCGATGGGTTCACGCGAGCGCTACCTCGTCGGGATGCTCGGCCCCAAGCACGCCCCGACCTCGTCGCGGGACGAGGCCGACGAGGTGCCCGACACCGAGTCCGGGGTGCAGGGCGACGGCGAGGCCGAGCTGCCCGACGTGCTGACGCCCCAGAACCTCGGGCGGATCTGGGCGTCGTCGATGGGGATGTCGTTCGCCGTGCCCGCCGACGTCGCCGCGCTCACGGTCACCGCCGAGTGGGGCCGCTACGGCAAGCACGAGACCACCGACGGCGACGGCAGGAAGCGCACGGTCTGGTTCCGCGAGCCGGTCCGCCACGAGCGGGAGGTGCGGCTCGACGGCGAGGCGGGCGAGCGCATCCCGCTCACCGGCGACGACCCGGCGGCACCCGGCATGCTGCTCGCCGTCGACGTGCGGCCGCGTGACGGGCAGCGGGTCGTCCGGCTCGTGCTCGTCAACGCCCAGCAGGAGCCCGAAACCAACGCCGACACCGCGTGGATCTTCCAGTCGCGGCTCACCGTCACCACGCTCGACGGTGTTGCCGCCGTCTTCGGGCCCGTCGACGACCCGGCCGACGGGCACGGGGGCAGCAACGATCCGGAGGAGCTGCACCTGCGGCTGCTCTACCGCGCCCACCGCCGCTACGCCGCGGGCCACAACGTCGCGGTGCACCCGCACGTCCGGGAGTCCGACGATCGCCGCGCGTGGAAGCTCGAGACCACCTGGGTGCCCGTTCACGACGTCCCGTCGACCGTGGCCGCCGGCTCGGCCGGGACCGCCGAGCTGTCGATGGACGCACTCGCCAAGACCGGCGCCGACGACCTGCGCGCGGGGCTCGCCCCGCTGACCGACGGCTACACGAGCTGGCTCGACGATCAGGAACGGACCCTGCCGAACCTGCCCGACGCCCTGCGCAGCACCGGGGCGCACGCCGTCGCCACCGCGCGGATCGCCGCCGCGCGGCTCCGCGCGGGCATCGCGCTGCTCACGACCCCGTCCGCACCTGGCCACGACGACGCACTCACCGCGTTCCGGTTCGCCAACCGCGTCATGGCCCTGCAGCGCCGCCACACCGCGCTCACCCGCCTGCGCGACGAGAAGGGGCTGGACTACGCCGACGCCCTCGCGGAGGTCGAGGCGCCGAGCAACGCCAGGTGGCGGCCGTTCCAGCTGGCGTTCGTGCTGCTCAACCTGCCCGCACTGGCCGACCCGGCCCACCCCGAGCGCGCGGCCGACGAGAACGCCACCGTCGACCTGCTGTTCTTCCCCACCGGCGGGGGCAAGACCGAGGCCTACCTCGGGCTCACCGCGTTCACCTTCGCGATCCGACGGCTCCAGGGCGTCGTCGGTGCCGGCGCGCAGGCGCGCAACGGGGCCGACGGTGTCGCGGTCCTGATGCGCTACACGTTGCGGCTGCTCACCGCCCAGCAGTTCCAGCGCGCCGCGGCGCTGGTCTGCGCGGCAGAGGTCGTCCGCCGCGAGGACGAGGACCGCTGGGGGACCACGCCGT
This sequence comes from Mycobacteriales bacterium, assembly GCA_038257875.1. GTDB lineage: Bacteria > Actinomycetota > Actinomycetes > Mycobacteriales > Pseudonocardiaceae > Pseudonocardia. Next base: position 53,592 of record JBBSQN010000012.1, on the reverse strand, counting down.
TCCGCATCGGGCTGTGGGTCGGTGGCGGGGTGTCGCCGAACTGGTTCGGTGAGGCCGACGAGCAGGTCGCGGACGCCCGCGAGGCCGGCAAGGGCCAGCGGGTCAACGTCCTGCAGACGCTGTCGTGCCCGTGGTGCGCATCGGCGCTGCGTGGGCACCGCGACCTGTATCCGGACGAGACGGCGCGCCGGGTCTACCTCTTCTGCTCGAACGCCGAGGGTGCCGACGCCTGCCCGTTCTCGAAGAAGCGCTGCGACGAGGGGCTGCCCGTGCTCACCGTCGACGAGGAGATCTACCGGTACCCGCCGTCGCTGGTCATCGCCACCGTCGACAAGCTCGCCCAGCTGCCCTGGCGGGGCTTCGCCGGGATGCTGTTCGGCCGGGTGCGGGAACGCTGCCCGCGTCACGGCTATCGCCACGCCGATCTCGACGCCCGCACCGGCTGCACCGACCGGCACAACGCGAAGGGCAGGTGGCCCGCAGCCAAGAGCCAGCCCGTGGTGCGGCTGCGGCCGCCGGACCTGATCATTCAGGACGAGCTGCACCTCATCTCCGGAGCGCTCGGTTCCACCGTCGGGCTCTTCGAGTCCGCAGTCGACGAGCTCTGCACCTGGACGGTGCCAGGTGGCCACGAGACCGGGCCGAAGATCGTCGCGTCGACGGCGACGACCAAGCGCGCGGCCGAGCAGGTGCTGGGGGTGTTCGGCCGGAAGCTGCAGATCTTCCCGCCGCCGGTGCTCGACGTCGCCGACACGTTCTTCTCCCGCCAGGTGCCGGTCACCCAAGGCCAGCCGGGCCGCCGTTACCTGGGCATCTGCGCGCACGGGGTGCGGTTGAAGTCGGCGGAGATCCGGCTGGCCGAGATCCTGCTGATCGCCGGCCAGACCCTGTTCGACCGGCACGGCGCTCCGGCCGACCCATACCTGACCCTCGTCGGCTACTTCAACGCCACCCGCGAGCTGGCCGGCATGCGCCGCTACCTCGACGACGACGTGGCTACCCGGGTCCGCCGGCACGGCCGACGCAAAGGCCTGTCCGACCGGATCGTCACGCGTACCGGGATGCTGCAGATTGCGGAGCTGACCTCGCGCATCTCCTCGGCCGATATCAGCGAGGCCCTGAAGAACCTGGAGAACGGCTTCGATCCCGAGCTGGACACCTCCACCCGCCGCCGGGCCATCGGCGCGAGCTACGCGGCGTTCCGCAAGGAGAACACCCCCGTCCATCCCCTCGCACAGCAGTCCTTCGCGCGCGGGGACCAGGCCCCCGTCGACGTCGTGCTCGCGACGTCGATGCTGCAGGTGGGCGTGGACGTCTCCCGGTTCGGGCTGATGGTCGTCACCGGCCAGCCGAAGAACACCGCCGAGTACATCCAGGCGTCCTCCCGCGTCGGCCGCGACGCGAGACGCCCCGGCCTCGTCGTGACGCTCTACAACTGGTCCCGGCCCCGCGACCTCGCCCACTACGAGGACTTCGGGCACTACCACGCCACCTTCTACCGGCAGGTCGAAGCGCTGTCGGTCACCCCGTACACGCGACGGTCGCTCGACCGCAGCACCGCCGGGACGCTCGTGGCGGCCATCCGCAACGCCGACGACACCTACTCCCGCAACCGCGACGCGCAGGACGTGCCGCTCGACGGTCCCGTCGTCGCCCGCGTGATCGCGCGGATGCTGCGCCGTGCCGAGGTGATCGGCCTGGAGCGGGGGCGGGGCTACCTGGAGGAGCGGATCAAGCGGTTCACCGACGTGTGGGCACAGCTGCGGACCGCGACCGACCAGCAGCTCGGGTACGAGACCGCGAAGGGTGCGGTGCAGCTCCGCGGTCTGCTCAAACGGGCGGGGGACGGCTCGTGGGACGACCAGACCGTTGCCATGTCGATGCGCGAGACGGAGAACGAGATCAATCTCCTCGTGCCTGCGGACATCACGGTGCCCACCTTTGGCGAGCCCGACTGGACGTTCGCCCCGCGTGAAGACGGTGGCCCGACCGACGACGACGCCCACCCCGCAGGCGACGAGCTCGGCGACAGCACCCTCACCGGGAAGGCGAAGCCATGAGCGTCGGACAGCACCGCAGGCGGGTCGGGGCAGTCCGGCCCAGCCATCTCATGTTCACCAGCGGCGTGGGCGCCCTGGTGGATCTGCCCAACTTCTCCGTGCTCGTCCGGGGTCTCGACGACTGGTCGGACCAGGACGTGGACCTGGAGGCGATCGCGGAGCCGCGGCTCCTGGCCGCGGTGCGGATGCTGCCCGGGATGGGCTCGGTCGCCCAGCTGCGGCCGGCACCGTGGCGCGACGGTATCGACGCCGACCCGAAGGGCCCGGCGTCCCGGGTCGGCGTGCCGGTGACGCCGTTCCCGGCATGGTTGCGCTGCACAGCCTGCGACGAGCTCGCGCCCGTCACGACCTCGGTTTTCTCCTTCGAGAACGACCGGCCGCGCCGCCCGCACGACGCCCGGTTCTTCCACGGCGAGTGCCCCAAGTCCCGTCGCCGACCGCTGGCCGTGGCCGCGCGCTTCATCCTGACCTGCACGAACGGCCACCTCGACGACTTCCCCTACCGTCACTTCGTCCATCACGGCGGCGCGTGCCCCAAGGCGCCCGTCCCGCGGCTGCGCATGGAGGACCGCGGCGGGAACCTGGGCGCCAACGTCGAGATCCTCTGCATCAACTGCGGCGCGAAGCGCAACATCCGCGAGGCGCTCGGGAAGCGCGGCCAGCAGAACCTGCCCAGCTGCCGGGGCCGGCACGCGCACCTGTCGTGGTTCGACCCCGACGGTTGCCAGACCGAACCGAAGGTGCTCGTGGTCGGCGCGTCCAACCAGTGGTTCTCGATGACGCTCGCCGCGCTGGTCGTGCCGAGGACCGGGGCGAGCGAGCTGGCGACGCTGGTCGAGCAGCTGTGGATGAACCTGGAGGGGATCCCGGACAAGGCGTTCCTGCCCTACGCGCGGTCGAACGTGCCGAAGGTGGCGGCGTTCGAACGCTGGTCGGACGACGAGCTGTGGGACGCGATCGTGGCCTTCCGCGAGTTGGCGGACGATGAGCAGGAGCAGGAGCTCGGTTACCCCGATCTGCGCACGGCCGAGTGGGAGATCTTCTCAGCCGCCCAACTACCCCCGGCCAGCGACGACTTCACCCTGCACCGGCCGGGCGTTCCGGCCGACCTGAAGGGCTTCGTCGCCGACATCGTGCAGGCCGAGCGGTTGCGGGAGGTGCGCGCGCTGGTCGGCTTCACCCGGCTGGACGCTCCCGACCCGGACGACCCTGACCTGGTCACGACCGCGCCACTCACCAGGGCTGCACACCCGGAGTGGGTACCGGCCAGCGAGGTCCGCGGCGAAGGGATCTTCCTGCGGCTGCCGGAGGACCTGTTGTCCGCCTGGGAGGAGCGGGTACACGGCTCGACCTCGCTCCGGGCCCACGAGCAGGCCTACGCCCGGTTCCGGCAGAACCGCTACTCCGACCGCATCAAGGGCGCCTTCGAGCCCATGAAGCACTGGCCCGGAGCGCGCTACATCGCGATGCACTCGCTGTCGCACCTGCTGATCCGAACCATCGCACTGGAGTGCGGGTACAGCTCCGCGAGCCTCTCGGAACGGATCTACGCAGGCCACGACAACGACCCGCGCAGCGGCATCCTGATCTACACAGCCGTCCCCGACGCCGAAGGCACGCTCGGCGGGCTGGTGTCGCTGGGTGCGGAGCGCGAGCTCACCCGGCTCATCCGACGTGCCCTGAGCGACGCGATGCGCTGCTCGTCGGACCCGTTGTGCGCCGAACGTCTCCCGGTCGCCCCCGCGGACTTCCTGCACGGCGCCGCATGCCACGTCTGCATGTTCGTCTCCGAGACGACGTGCGAACGGGGCAACCGATTCCTCGACCGGCGGTTCGTCGCCCCGATTGACGAGTCGGGCCTGGCGCTGTATCCCGAGCTGCCGTGACGGACTTCGCCCAGGCTGCGGGGGATGCCGTGGAGTCGATAGGTCCCGGTCGGCTCCGGGTGCTGGCAAGCGGGATCGAGGCCGGTTCGTCCGAGGCGGCACTGTGCGCCGGAGCGGCTGTGCCCGGGTACGCGGACGCGGTGCGCGCGATCCGCTCGGCCCAGACCGGATCGGGGCTGCCCGACGCGGCGGCAGCGATCTACCTGAGGGGTGTCGCCGACGGGTACGCGCGCAGCGCGGCATGGGAGTCGGTCGAGTCGGTCTGGAGCGGCCCGAGCAGCCATGCGGTGCCGGTGCGGTCGACGGCGCAGGTGCTCGTCGAGCTGATCGGGGACGCGATCGAGCAGCTGGTCCTCATGACGTACTCGGCCCGCCCGTACCCGCCGGTCGTCGATGCGCTGATCGCCGCCCGGGGCCGGGGTGTCCGGGTGTGGGTGGTGGTCGAGACGCTGCAGGGGGCGGGCGGCGCGCTGGGCGGGACGGAGCCTGCCGCGGCGTTCCTGGGTGTGCCGGGGGTGGAGCTGTGGCACTGGCCTGCGGAGGTGCGCGGCGACAGCAGCGCCAAGATGCACGCCAAGATCGCCGTCGCCGACCAGCGCGTTCTGCTGGTCTCCAGCGCGAACCTCACGCAGTCCGGCGTGGGCGCCAACCTCGAGGCCGGCGTGCTCGTGCGCGGCGGTTACGCTCCCCGACGGGCCGCCGAGCACGTCGCGCATCTCATCGCCGCCGGCGAGCTCGTGCGATTGCACGAGAGCCACGGGTGATCGGCGACGCCACGGTCACGGCCCTCCGTGCGAGATCGAGGGTCAAGGGCGTTATACAGGCGGCGCGAAGTAGGCACTCAGCTGGATCAGGCCACCCTGACAGACCGGGCCGAACGTCCAGGGAACCTCGAACTGTTCAGTCTCCTCCGGTGGGCTCACCCGCAGAGCCGACGGGGTGGGCTGACACGGGCCCTCCACCGCGTCACCCTCGCCGGGCACCACCGACCAACGCATGTTCGCCGCCGCGACGCCGCCGACGGGCAGCGTGACGGTGCTCGGGCCGGGATCGAGGTCCTGCTGCGTCCGGGTCGGCAGTTCCTCGCCGTTCTGCCCGACAAGTTGAAGGTCACTGAACCCGTTCAGAGTGCAGTCGCCAGTACCCACGTTCGTCACGACGAGTAGCCCGAAACGCTGCCCAGCGCCCACGTCGACGAGGATGACCGCCCCGCGCAGCACGGCCGCATCACATCGCGTCATGCCTCACACCTCCTCCGTTCGCGTACCTCCACCGTAGCGACTTCAGGAACTCTCAGACCACCTCAGAAATGTCACAATCACCCAGTATTGGCACATTTCGCCGCCGGACAGGAGGTCAGGGCACGTCGTCGAAGCGGCGGGGGGTGGCCTCGGGTTCGGGAGCGGTGCCGGTGGAGCCGGGTGAGGTGTCGAAGACGCTGGGGGTGGTGTCGATCGGCGAGGGGGCATCCGGGTCCCAGTCGTCCCAGCCCTCCTCGACACGTTGCCTGGCCTTGCGCATGTCGTTCACGCGGGCGATCTGGATGGCGACCTCGAACAGCACCACCAGGGCGATGGCCAGCGCCAGCATCGAGATCGGATCCTGGCCGGGGGTCGCGATCGCGGCGAACACGAACAGGCCGAAGATCAGGCCGCGCCGCCACGATTTGAGCTTGGCGTAGCTGATCACACCGACGATATTGAGCATCACAACCAGCAACGGCAGCTCGAAACTCACGCCGAAGATCAGCAACAGGGTGATCACGAAGGAGAAGTACGAATCGCCCGTCAGCGCCGTGGTCTGGACATCCGAGCCGATGGTGAGCAGGAAGCCGAGCCCCTCGCTGATCACCAAGAAGGCGAGGATCGTGCCGGCCACGAACAGCACCGAGGCGATCGAGGCGAACGTCAGGGCGTAGCGCCGTTCCTTGGCGTAGAGGCCGGGGGTGATGAACGCCCATATCTGGTAGAGCCAGACCGGGCAGGCGAGCACGACCCCCGCCGTGACACCCACCTTGAGCCGCAGGGAGAACTGGTCGAACGGACCGGTGCCGAGCAGCGTGCAGGATCCGTCTGCGGTGAACGCGGCGCGCGAGGACGCCGGCAACGAGCAGTAGGGCTGTTTGAGCAACTCACCGAGATTCGGGAAGCCAAAGAACGGCACACCGAACCAGATGTAGCCGAACACCGTGGTGATGACGATCGCGATCAACGCGATCGTGAGGCGGTCACGCAGCTCGTAGATATGGTCGACGAGCGACATCCTGCCTTCGGGGTTCTTCGGCCGCTTTCTACCCCGGCGCTGGAAGAGTCTGGCCACCGGGCTGGGTTACTGCCCGTTGTTGCTGTGGCCCGGGTGGGCCGTCCGGGTGGGTGCCGGCGGAGCCTCCCGGGCCGAGTTCGCCGCGGACGGGGGCAGCGGGGACGGGGTGACCGGCGGGTCGGCCGGCTTCTCGGCCGTGCTGCCATCCTTGGCTGCCCCGGCTTCGTCGCCCTTCATACCCTTCATCTCACCCTTGAACACGCGGGCGGACTGCCCGATGGAGCGCGCCATGTCCGGGAGCCGCTTGGCGCCGAACAGCAGCACCAGGATACCAATGAGGATCACGAATTCCCAGCCGCCGAGGCTCGGCATGGTCTCGTCCCTTCCGTCGCTGTCAGGTCATCCGGAGTCTACGCCGCCACCGCGGGCGGGCGCGGCCGGAGGACCTCGTGGACAGTCATTCGCGCCCGCCCCGCCGGAAGTTCACCAGCGTCTGGAGCCTCACCACGCGCTCGGCGACGTCCGCGCGCAGCCCGGCGAGGGCGAGGGTGAACCGGCGGACCGGTCGCCGCACCCCTACCAGCAGGAGTACCAGCAACGCCACGCCGACCCCAGCCGTCACGAGCGCCAGCAACAACTCAGCCACAGCTCACCCCTCCCCGCCGACAGCGGCCAGCGCTTCCCGCGCCCGCTGACCGACGGCGTCGACCAGCTCTACTGGCTCCAGCAGGCGCGCCCCGCCGCCGAGCCCGAGCACCAGCCGCACCAGCCACGCCGGGTCGGCGTAGCGCATCAGCACCCGGAGACGGCCGCCGTCGAGCTCGATGACCTCGTCGACGGGGTAGTACTCGGCCACCCAGCGTGCCTCGCGCTCCAGCAGCAGCACCGCCGACCGGTGCTCCACGCTGGGCCGGAACAGCCCTTTCGACACGTCGGTCGGCACGGCGTCGGGTGGCGGCGCGGCGGGCTCGTCGAGGACCGCGACGTCCTCCACCCGGTCCAGCCGGAACAGCCGCACCGCCTCGGCGCTGCGGCACCAGGCATCCAGATAGCTACGCCCCCCGACGATCAGCAGCCGCATGGGGGCGACCGTGCGCTGCGAGACGGCGTCGCGTCCCGCGGTGTAGTAGACGATCCGCAAGGCGCGACCCGTGTCCAGCGCCTCCCGGACCGCGGCCGTGGTGGCCGCCTTCTCACGGGTGAGGTCGACGGCCACCCCGACGAGGCCGGCGTCGCCCACCGCCTGCTCGATCTTCGCGGTGGCCCGCCGGACCGCAGCCGTGTCGACCATGCCGGGGACCTCGGCGAGCGTGCGCAGCGCCACCAGCAGGGCCGTCGCCTCGGCGGTGGTGAGCCGCAGCGGACGGCGCATCCCGGCGTCCTCGGTGACGGTGACGGTGTCCCCGGAGAACGAGAGGTCCACCAGGTCTCCGGGGCCGTAGCCGGGTAGCCCGCACATCCAGAGCAGCTCGAGGTCGCGACGCAGCTGCCGCTCGTTGATCCCGAAGTCCGCGGCCGCCTCGGCGACCGGGATGCCCGGCCGCGCGAGCAGATAGGGCACCAGCGACAGCAACCGCGGGAGTCGCTCGGCGACTCCCCTGGATCTCACGGCCGCGTCCCGTGCTCGACGGGTGCGGTGTGGGCCGCGGCGGTTGCCGCCCAGCTGGCCCGGACCGCGTGCGCCAGCTCGGGCGGGTCCAGCACGACCACGTCGGGGCCGTGGCCAGCCAGCCAGCGGGTCACCGTCTCGATACTGCGCAGGTCGAGCTCCAGCTCGTCACCGGGCCTGCCGTCGTGCGGGTGCCGCCGCAGGACCCGTCCGATACGACGCAGCCCGTGGGCCCGGCCGTGGGCCACCCACACCCGCGCCGTCCCCGTGACCGGCGGCGGGTCCACGCTCGAGCGCACCATCGCCATCAGGTCGAGGCCGGCGGGCACGACGACCGCGCCGGCGCGGCCGACGGGCGTGACCGGCTCGCTGATCCGCGACACCCGAAACGACCGGGGCGCGTCGCGGTCCCGATCGTGCCCCACGAGGTACCAGCGCCCGCGCCACGACACCACGCCCCACGGCTCCACGGTGCGGCGCTGCCGCGCGCCACCGGAATCGCCCCGGCGATGGTCGAAGGTGACCACACGCCCGGCCTGCACCGCGGCGAGCAACGGCGCGAACGCCGGTTCGGTGGCGCGCACCCGCGGCTGCACGCGGCCCTGGTCCTCGTCCACCTCGACCCCGGCGGCACGCAGCTTGACCAGCGCGCCGTGCGCCGGGCCCGCAAGCTCCGGGGAGTCCCACAGCCGCGCCGCGAGCGCGACGGCTGCCGCCTCGTCGGCCTCCAGGTCGATCTCGCCAAGCTCGTAGTCCTGGCGGGCGATGCGGTAGCCGTCCACCGTGTCGAAGCTCGACAGCCGCCCCGTCTCCAGCGGGACGCCCAGCTCGCGCAGCTCGCTCTTGTCGCGCTCGAACATGCGGAAGAACGCGTCGTCCCCGGCCGCGGCGGCGTAACCGGGGACGATGTGGCGGATCCGGTCGGCCGTGAGGAACTGCCGGGTGGACAGCAGGCAGAGAACGAGGTTCACCAGCCGCTCGGCCCGTACGGAGGACACGCCCGGCATCGTACGGCCGCCACCGCGCCGACCGTGCGCGACCGGAGCAACCACCAGCACGAATGTTCCCCGCTCAGCGGGCGAGCAGCACCAGCACGAGGCCGATCGCCGCCGGGATCGACTGCACGAACAGGATCCGCCGGTGCACCGTGGCACCGCCGTAGACTCCGGCCACGAACACGCAGAGCAGGAAGAACACCGCGAAAGCCAGCCCGACGTCGGTCGTCGGCCCGCCCGCGACCAGCGCGACGATCAGGCCGGCGCCCAGGAATCCGTGGTACAGGCCCTGGTTGGCCGCCATCGTGACGGTGGCCCGGGCCAGCTCCGGGGTAGTGCCGAACGCGGCCATGCCGCGGGAGGTGCACCAGAAGAACATCTCCAGCACCAGGATGTAGACGTGCAGGAGCGCGACCAGCGCGATGGCGACGTCCGCGGCGATCAGCACCGGTCCGATCCTTGCACAGCACGGTGCGCTGGGCCTGGTCGTTAAGGTAACGCCCGATACGATGGGCCTTCTGACGCTACGGAGGCCTGAGATCATGAGCTCACCAGTGGACGTCGATGCGGTAGTCGGGGCAGACGGCACGGTTGTCGTGCCACCCGAGGTCGTCCGCGGTCTCGCGCTGCTGCCAGGACAGCGGGTTCGATTGCGGGTCAGTCCGGCCGACCGGCGGAAGAACATGTACGGAGCCCTGGTTGGGACGGTGCACGAGGTGAGCGCAGAAGACATCGCGGCTGTGCGCCGCGCCGTGTGGGGTGAGCTGGCGGACAGCGAGTGAATCCGTCCGGTCATCGGGAAGCTGCGCGAGCGACTCACAGTGACGCGATCAGCCGGTCCACCCGCTCGTCGACCGACCGGAACGGATCCTTGCACAGCACGGTGCGCTGAGCCTGGTCGTTGAGCTTGAGGTGTACCCAGTCGACGGTGAAGTCGCGGCCGGCGGCCTGGGCGGCGGCGATGAAGTCACCGCGCAGCTTGGCCCGCGTCGTCTGCGGTGGGGTGTCCTTGGCGGCCTCGATCTCACCGTCGTCGGTGACCCGATCGACCATGCCCTTGCGTTGCAGCAGGTCGAACAGGCCGCGGCCGCGGCGGATGTCGTGGTAGGCGAGGTCGAGCTGGGCGACACGGGCCGCTGCCAGGTCGAGGTTGTTGCGCTGCCGGTAGCGATCGACGAGCCGGTGCTTGATCGCCCAGTCGACCTCGCGGTCGATCAGCGACAGGTTCTGCTGCTCGACGGCGTCGAGCGTGCGGCCCCACAGCTCGAGCACCCGCCGTATCGTCGGGTCCTCGCTGCCTCGGGTGGCGACGTGGTCGACGGCGCGGGCGTAGTACTCGCGCTGAATGTCCAGCGCGCTGGCCTCCCGACCACCGGCGAGCCGGACTGTACGCCTCCCGGTGAGGTCGTGGCTGATCTCGCGGATGGCGCGGATCGGGTTGTCGAGCGTGAAGTCCCGGAACTGGACACCCGCCTCGATCATCTCCAGCACGAGGGTGGCCGAGCCCACCTTGAGCAAGGTGGTGACCTCGGACATGTTCGAGTCCCCGACGATGACGTGCAGGCGGCGGTAGCGCTCGGCGTCGGCGTGCGGCTCGTCGCGAGTGTTGATGATCGGCCGGGACCGGGTGGTGGCGCTCGAGACTCCCTCCCAGATGTGCTCGGCTCGCTGGCTCAGGCAGTAGACCGCGCCGCGCGGGGTCTGCAGCACCTTGCCCGCGCCGCAGATCAGCTGGCGGGTGACCAGGAACGGCAGCAGCACGTCGGCGATGCGGGAGAACTCGCCGGCCCGAGCGACCAGGTAGTTCTCGTGGCAGCCGTAGGAGTTGCCCGCGGAGTCGGTGTTGTTCTTGAACAGGTAGATGTCGCCGCCGATACCCTCGTCAATCAGCCTGCGCTCGGCGTCGACGAGCAGGTCCTCGAGGATCCGCTCGCCGGCCTTGTCGTGGGACACCAGCTGGGCCAGCGAGTCGCACTCGGCGGTGGCGTACTCGGGGTGGCTGCCGACGTCGAGGTAGAGCCGCGCACCGTTGCGCAGGAACACGTTCGACGAGCGCCCCCACGAGACGACGCGGCGGAACAGGTAGCGCGCCACCTCATCCGGGGAGAGGCGCCGCTGTCCATGGAAGGTACAGGTGACCCCGAACTCAGTCTCGACACCGTAGATCCGCCGCTGCATCCCGCCAGCGTAAGCGGAGAGAGCCCGGTCATGTCACGCCTGCGACAGACCGGTCCGGCGCGTTATCGGGTAGTTCTACCGAAGCCCGGGTCGCCGGGACCTCGCTAGCGTCCTGAGCACGGCACCGCGTGAACGGCACAAACACGGCGGAGCCGCCGGACATCTGGGGGGTGTCCGGCGCCACACCGTGCTGGATCGGGGTGGCCGAGTCCGGGCCCCGGGGCCTGCACGCGCGGGCCCCGGGGACCCGGTGTCCCTACCCGTAGGGTTCAGGATGTGATCTCCTGCTTCCGGCGCGCGGCCGACACGGTGAACGACACCGACCGCACCATCTCCCGAGCGATCTCGACGCTTCCCCCGACGCCGCTCGACACCGCGATGAAGGCGCTGTCGGGCGCGGCGAACCACAGCCTGCTGTGGTTCACGATCGCCGCGCTGCTCGCGTCGCGTCGGGGTCCCGGCCGCCGGGGCGCCGCCCGCGGCATCCTGGCGATCGCGGGCGCCAGCGCCACCGCGAACGCCGTGCTCAAGCCGGTGCTGCCGCGCCGCCGACCGGCCGCGTCCGAGCTTCCGGCCTACCAGACGATCGACCGTCCCCCGACGTCGTCGTCGTTCCCGTCCGGCCACGCCGCGTCGGCAGCGGCGTTCGCCACCGCCGTGACGCTGGAGAGCCCGAAGCTCGGCCTCGCCGTCGCCCCGCTCGCGGCGTCGGTGGCCTACTCGCGGGTGCACGTCGGCGTGCACTGGACCTCCGACGTGATCGCCGGTGCTGCCGTGGGCACCGGTATCGCGCTCGCCACCCGCCGCTGGTGGCCCGTCCGCCGCGCCGACAAGGCCAGGGCGCGACCGCTGGACACCGTGCCGCAGCTGCCCCGCGGCGAGGGACTGGTGATCGTGTCCAACCAGCGCTCCGGTGCGCCCGATCACGACCCCGCCGGCGAGTTGGAGGCCGCGTTCCCCGCCGCGGTGGTGCTGCGCACCGAACCCGACCAGGACCTCGACAAGCAGCTCGACACCGCGGTGGCCAAGCACGACGGCGCGGTGCGGGCGATCGGTGTCGCCGGCGGCGACGGCACGGTCGCCGGCGCGGTCGCCGCCGCCGGACGGCACGGGCTGCCGCTGGTGGTCGTGCCCGCGGGCACGCTCAACCACTTCGCCCGCGACGTCGGCGTCGAGGACCTGCAGGGGGCGGTGGACGCCGCCAGCGCCGGCGAGGCCGTGGCCGTGGACCTCGGGCTGATCGACGTGCATGCCGGACTCGGCGCTAGCCCGGGCTCCGAGGGTGCCGCGCACGTTCGCTGTTTCCTCAACACCGCGAGCCTGGGTTCCTACCCCGACCTCGTGCGGCTGCGCGAGCAGTGGGAGCACCGCTGGAGCAAGTGGCCCGCGTTCGCCGCCGCACTGGTGGTGGTGCTGCGCCGGGCCACACCGATCGAGATCGCGATCGACGGCCGGTGGACGTCGGTGTGGTTCCTGTTCGTCGGCAACGGGCTCTACCACCCGCGCGGCATGGTCCCGGCGTGGCGGCCCTCGCTCGACTCGGGCCTGCTCGACGTGCGGTGGCTGCGTGCCGACCTGCGATTCTCCCGGCTCCGAGCGATCCTCGCGCTGCTGCTGGGCGCACTCGGGCACAGCCACGTGTACGCCCAGCGCGAGGTGCCCGAGCTCGACGTCGAGCTGGCGGTACCGGGGATACTCGCCACGGACGGGGAGGTCGGCGAGGAAGAGGCGAGCCACTACACGTTCCGCGTCGCGACCCACCCGATCCCGGTATACCGCCGCCACGAGCACAGCCGACCGACATGATCGGCCGGATCATTGGGCTGCGCGGCTACGGCTGGTCGCCGCTGCCGTAGGGGCGGGTGAGCACCTCCAGGTTGTGGCCGTCCGGGGAGTCGAAGTACATGCCTCGTCCGCCGTCATGGGTGTTGTGTCCGCTCTGCTGGTGCGCGGGGTCGGCGTAGGTCGGCACCTCGCGCTCGCGCAGCCGGGCGGCGACCGCGTCGAACTCATCCTCGCTGATGAGGAAGGCATAGTGCTGCGAGGCCACCTCGTCCTCGACATCGACGACGTCCAGGCTCACGCCGTTGTGCAGTGCCACCACGGCGAACGGACCGAACTCGACGGGCTCGGGCAGGCCGAGCACCTCGGCCAGGAAGCGGGCGGCGGACCACTTGTCCCGCGCCGCGACGATCGTGTGGTTCAGCTCAACGGTCATGGGTATAGCCTGCAACCTCGACCCGGGTGCAGGTCAACCCTCGGATCGACCGTCGGGCTCATCACCGGGACCGTCCTGGGTGCCGTTGATCGCACCGCTGGCCGCGGGTGCGTCGTCACCCCCGGCGACGTCGGGCGAGGCAGGGGTGTCCACGGCGCGGTTCGCCTCGGGCAGCAGCTCGCGCAGCACGGCCCCGGTGATGCGTCGGAACGTGCGGTGCGGCCGGGAGCGGTCGAGCACCGCCACCTCCAGCGCGCTCACTCCGAGCACCCGGGCCGCCTGCGCCCCGCCGTTGCCGCCGGCGGAACCGGAACCGGTCGTCGGGGTGGCGGTGGCCTGCAGCCCCTCGACGGCGATACCCATGGCCTCACCGAGCTCCATCCCGGCCCGGTAGGTGTCCTTGAGCGCCGCGCTGATCGGCTCGGTGGTGCCGCCCATGACCACGAACTGCGGCTCGTCGGTGATCGAGCCGTCGTAGGTGATGCGGTAGAGCTGGTCGGCGGCGGCGACGGCACCTACCTCGGCCAGGCAGAGCTCCACCTCGTAAGGCTTCTGCTGCTCGACGAACGCGGTGCCCAGGGCCTGGGCGTAGGCGTTGGCGAGCATCCGGCCGGTGACGTCGCGCCGGTCGTAGGCGTAGCCCCGGACGTCGGCCATCCGGATGCCGCCGGTGCGTAGGTTGTCGAACTCGTTGTAGCGCCCGACAGCGGCGAATCCGATCCGGTCGTAGATCTCCGAGACCTTGTGCAGCGCCGTGGACCGGTTCTCCGCGACGAACAGCACCCCGCCGGTGTAGGTCAGCACGACGACACTGCGGCCGCGCGCGATGCCCTTGCGCGCCAACTCGGAGCGGTCGCGCAGCAGTTGGTCGACGGAGGAGTAGAAGGGCATCGTCACGGGGCGGACTCCTGGGTCATCGCGTGCGGGTCGGGGAGCGGAGGTTGATCAGCCGCCGGGGTTCTCGGTGCGGCCCGCCACGACCTCGCGGACGACCGCCTCGATCTCCTCCTCGGGCCGGCGCATCGCACCCTGCGCACCGGTGATGCCGACGACCACCGGATAGATCCGCCGCGTGAGATCCGGACCACCGGTGGCGGAGTCGTCGTCGGCGGCGTCGTAGAGCGCCTCGACGGCCGTGCGCACGGTGGTGGCCAGGTCCGCGGAGGTGTCGTGGCGTTTCTTCATGGCCGACTTCGCGAACACCGAGCCGGATCCGACCGCGTGGTAGCCGAGCGACTCGTCGTAGCGGCCACCGGTGGCGTCGTAGGTGACGATGCGTCCGGCCTTCGACGGCTCGGCGTCGAGGTCGTAGCCGACGAACAGCGGCACGACGACGAAGCCCTGCAGGGCCGCCCCGAGGTTCTGCTGGACCATGCCGGCCAGCTTGTTGGTCTTGCCGTCGAGCGACAGCGGCACGCCCTCGGTCTTCTCGTAGTGCTCCAGGTCCACGGTGAACAGCCGGACCATCTGCAACGCGATCCCGGCCGAGCCGGCGATACCGACCGCCGAGTACGAGTCGGTGACGAACACCTTCTCCATGTCGCGCTGAGCGATCACATTGCCCGACGTGGCGCGCCGGTCACCGGCGATGACGACCCCCTCGGAGAACGTGAGCGCGACGATCGTGGTGCCGTGGGGTACGTCCAGGGCCCGGGCGTCGCCGACGCCCGCGACCCGGGGCGCGAGGCCCTCGGGGACGCGAGCGGGCAGCAGGTGGGGCGTGTGGGTCGTGACGAAGTCGGTGAACGACGACGGGCCGGGCGCGAAGTACGCGCCCAGACCTGTGGGGGTGACCGGCAGCCGGGGCTCCATGGTCAGGTGGGTGCCTCTCCTCGTGCGGTGCTGGTACGGGTGCCGCGGTGAGCGGCTTACTCGCCACCCTTCTGGACGTAGGCACGGACGAAGTCCTCGGCGTTCTCTTCGAGGACGTCGTCGATCTCGTCGAGAATCGTGTCCACGTCCTCGCCGAGCTTCTCACGGCGCTCCTGGCCCGCCGCCGCGGCATCGCCGCCGTCCTCGTCGTCCCCGCCGCCACCGCCCTGGCGCTTGGTCTGCTCCTGCGACATGGGTGTCTCCTCCTCGCACCTGCCCGATGACGGCCGCTGCGCGGCGTACCGGGGTCCGGTAGTTGAACACTACCCAGCCGATAGGCGACACGCCCGCCGATCGGTCCGCCTCGATGGGCGCGTCGGGGTGAACGATGATCAGCCGCGGGTGAGCGCCTCGACCAGCTCCTCGGCGGTGCGCGCGTTGTCCAACAGCTCGCCGACGTGGCGCCGGGTGCCGCGCAGCGGCTCCAGCGTGGGGATGCGCACGAGCGACTCGCGGCCCAGGTCGAAGATCACCGAGTCCCAGGACGCCGCGGCGACCTCGGCCGGGTAGCGCTCCAGGCAGCGGCCGCGGAAGTAGGCGCGGGTGTCCTCCGGCGGCGTGCGCATGGCGGCAAGGACGTCCTCCTCGGCGACGAGGCGTCGCATCGAGCCGCGCGCAACAAGCCGGTTGTACAGGCCCTTGGCCATCCGCACGTCGCTGTACTGCAGGTCGACCAACGCCAGCCGGCCCGAGCTCCAGGACAGCCCGTCCCGCTCTCGGTAGCCCTCCAGCAGCCGCAGCTTGGCCGGCCAGTCCAGGCGGTCGGCGCACTCCATCGGGTCGCGGGCCAGGGCGTCGAGCACCTCGCCCCAGATCCGGAGCACCTCGGCGGTGGCGTCGTCCACGTCGGCACCGAGGACGTTCTCGACGTGCTTGCACGCCTTCTCGAAGTAGGCGTGCTGGACGTCCAGGCCGGTCATCTTCCGCCCGTCGGCGAGGTCGACCGTGGTCGCCAGGGTGGGGTCGTGGCTGATCCGGTGCACCGACCGGACGGGCTCGGCCAGGCGCAGCTCGTCGAACCGCACACCCGCCTCGATCATGTCGAGCACCAGCGCCGCGGTACCGACCTTGAGCAGCGTGGCGTACTCGCTCATGTTCGCGTCGCCGATGATCACATGCAGGCGACGGTACTTCTCGGCGTCGGCGTGCGGCTCGTCGCGGGTGTTGATGATGCCGCGCTTGAGCGTGGTCTCCAGCCCGACCTCGACCTCGATGTAGTCGCTGCGCTGCGCGAGCTGGTATCCGGCCTCGTCGCCGGACACGCCGAGCCCGACCCGACCGGCCCCGCAGATGACCTGGCGCGTGACGAAGAACGGGGTCAGCCCGGCGACGATCGACGGGAACGTGGTCGCGCGCGCCATCAGGTAGTTCTCGTGAGCACCGTAGCTGGCGCCCTTGCCGTCGACGTTGTTCTTGTAGAGCTGGATCCGCGGGGCGCCGGGTACGGTGGCCGATCGCATCGCGGCCTCCTCCATCACCCGCTCGCCCGCCTTGTCCCACACCACGACGTCGCGCGGGGTGGTGACCTCGGGGGTGGAGAACTCGGGATGGGCGTGGTCGACGTAGAGCCGGGCGCCGTTGGTGAGGATGACGTTGGCCGCACCCAGGTCGTCGAGCTCGGAGTCACCGGAGTTGTGCAGGGTGGGCGCCGACAGGTCGAACCCGCGGGCGTCGCGCAACGGCGACTCCACTTCATAGTCCCAACGGGCCCGGCGCGACCGCGGGATGTCGGCGGCCGCCGCGTAGGCGAGCACCACCTGGGTGGAGGTGATCACCGGGTTGGCAGCCGGGTCGCCGGGCACCGAGATTCCGTACTCGATCTCGGTGCCCATGATCCGGCGGGTCGTCATGAACCGACCTCGACATGAGCGCTCATGGGTTCGAGCCTAACCGGCTGGCGGTCCGGCGGCCGGTCGATGATGCTCGGGCGCTGGTTACTCGCCACCACACCCTGGAATAGCCGCGACGTCACCACGTTGACAGGAGCATGCTCTCACTACCTGAGAGTTCAACGACTTTCGCGGAGGTTTGCTATGTCCACGGCTGCCAGCACGCAGATCCCCGGCTACCTCGCCGCGACCTGGGACATCGACCCGGTGCACTCCGACGTCTCCTTCACCGTCCGGCACATGATGGTCAGCAAGGTGCGCGGCCGGTTCGGCACCTTCAGCGGTGAGATCGTCACCGGTGCCGACATCACCGGATCGGCGGTCACCGCCACCATCGAGGCAACGTCGATCGACACCGGCAACGCCCAGCGCGACGGCCACATCCGCTCCGCGGACTTCTTCGACGTCGAGAACCACCCGAGGTGGACCTACCGATCCACCGGCGTGCGCACCGACGAGGACGGCATCGTCGTCGACGGCGAGCTGACGATCAAGGGCGTGACCCGCGCCGTGCCGCTGGCTCTCGAGGTGAACGGGTTCGGCCCCGACGCCTACGGTGGCACCCGCGCCGGCTTCTCGGCCTCGGCCACGATCAACCGCAACGACTTCGGCGTCGACCTCGCCATGCCGCTCGACGGCGGCGGCGTGGTCCTCAGCGACACGGTGCAGATCAGCCTGGAGATCGAGGGAGTGCAGCGGGAGTCCTGACCGCACCGCTGCGGTCACCGTGTCGGGAGCCAGGGCTACCGTCGAGGCGTGGCCTATCGCGAGTCCCCGCCGCCGCGGCTGCTGCGTGGGCTGGTCGAGTGCGGCTGGATGGCCGGGATCGCGGCAGACGAGCCACCGCAGCTGCTGACCGTGGTTCCCGACGGCTGCATGGACCTCATCTGGACCGGTACCGAGCTCCTCGTCGCTGGCCCGGACACCGCGCCCCACCCGTACCGCCGGGATCCCGGCATGACCGCCGCGGGCCTGCGGTTCGCGCCGGGGCGGCTGCCCGCGCTGCTGGACGTGCCGGCGGCGCTGCTGCGTGACCGACGGGTGCCGCTGGCCGAGCTGCACCCCGCCCTCGCTCGTCGCGGCACGGCTCGGGTGGAGCACGGGGCCGCCCCGACCACCGTGCTCGTCGATCTCGCCCTGGCCCTGCCCGGCCCGCCCCCGGATCCCGGCGTGGCGGCCGTCGCCGCGCACGTCGGCGCCGCCGCCTCGGTCACCGCCACCGCCGACGCCCTGGGCTGGACCTCACGCACCCTGCACCGGCGATGCCTGGCCGCCTTCGGCTACGGGCCCGCAGTGCTGCGCCGGGTGCTGCGGTTCCGGCGGGCGCTGGCGCTGCTGCGGGCTGGGACGCCCGCCGCCGAGGCGGCCGTTGCCGCCGGCTACGCCGACCAGCCGCACCTGTCCCGGGAGGTCCGGGCGCTGGCCGGGGTGGCGCCGGGTCAGCTGGTGAGCGGGGCGAACAGGTCCACGCCGTTGCCGTCCGGGTCGTGCACCACGGCGTAGCGCTGCCCCCAGAACGCGTCGAACGGGGCCAGCTCGCCGTGATATCCGGCGGCCGTGAGCTCGGCGTAGGCGGCGTCGACCGCCGCCGGATCGGCCACGGCGAACGCCAGGGTGACCCGACCCCCTCCGGGCGGCGGCGACCACCCCGGGTGGAAGGAGCCGATGGTCTCCTCGGTGTCGAACGCCAGCGTCAGTCCGCCGCGCAGCGCGACCTCCACGTGTGGCTCGCCGTCCGCCGTCGCCGGGACCTCAAGTCCCAGGAGCCGGTAGAAGGCCAGCGCCTTCGCCATGTCCGCCACCACGATCCCCACCACGTCCAGGCGTGCCTCGATCTGCATGCGGGCACGCTACGACGACCACCACCGACGGGTCGTGAACAGATCGGACACGGCCACCGGGTGTTCTCCACCGATCTGACGGAATAGTGTGCGCGTGCGGAGTATGCAGACAGACGAGGGAAGGACCGACGCGATGGACCAGCTCAGGCAGATCGCTACCCAGATGGTCGCGCCGGGCAAGGGGATCCTGGCGGCCGACGAGAGTATCGGCACCATGAACAAGCGCCTGGACAAGGTCGGCGTCGCGCAGACGGAGGAGAACCGCCGCGCCTACCGCGAGCTGCTGGCCAGCACCCCGAGCCTGTCGGATGGCGCCAGCGGCATCATCCTGTGCGACGAGACGCTGCGGCAGCAGTTCGGGGACGGCACCGCGTTCCCCCAGGCGGTGCGGGACCGGGGTGTGCTGCCCGGCATCAAGGTCGACACCGGGTCCAAGCCGTGTCCCGGCCTGCCGGGCGAACAGGTCACCGAGGGACTGGACAACCTCCCCGCCCGGCTGGCCGAGTACGCGGAGCTGGGAGCGGCGTTCGTCAAGTGGCGCGCGGTCATCGCGATCGGCGACGGGATCCCGACGTCGACGGGCCTGCGGACGAACGCCCACGCGCTGGCGCGCTATGCGGCCGCGTGCCAGGAGGCGGGGTTGGTGCCGATCGTCGAGCCGGAGGTCCTGATGGACGGGCCGCATTCGGTCGAGCAGCACGCCGCGGCAACCTCCGAGATGCACGCCCTCGTGTTCGCCGAGCTGGCCGACTTCCACGTCGACCCGGCTGGCATGGTCCTCAAGCCGAATATGGTGCTCGAGGGCACCGAGTACCCCGAGCGGTTGACCGCGGAGCAGGTCGCGGCGGCCACCGTCGAGGTCCTGCGGCGGAACCTGCCCAACGACCTGGCTGGCGTGACGTTCCTGTCCGGTGGGCAGCCCCCGGAGCGGGCCACCGCGAACCTCGCCGCCATGCAGGCCCACGACACGCCGTGGCCGCTGACCTTCTCGTTCGGACGGGCACTCGTCGACCCGGCGCTGAAGGCCTGGCACGCCGACCCGGCACTGTGGGCCGACGGTCAGCGCGCCCTGGCGGATCGGGTGGAGGCCAACGCCGCCGCCGTCCGCGGCGAACTCCAACCCGCCTAACGGCCCGTGCGCGGATAACGTTGTTCCCACAGTGATTTCCGCGCACGAGGAGGACGCCCACCAGGGGTCGTGTGCGCCGGGGAGGGTCGACAGATGGCGGGCATCGAGGTGCACGGCGACGCTCGCGGCGAGCGAGGCGACGAGGCGCAGCGTCCCGGCTCCGACGATCGCAGGCCGCCGGGCCGGGTCTGGGCGTTTCGCGGCCTGGGCCTCGCGCTGGCGGCGCTGACCTGGCTGTCCCTGGGCGGGGCGGAGGGTCTGGAGCCGGCGGGCCGCATCGTCGCGGCGATCGGTGTGCTGATGGCGACGTGGTGGATGACCGAGGCGATCCCGCTCTCGGCCACCGCGCTGGTGCCGATCGTGGCCTTCCCGGCGTTCGGCGTGCTCTCGGTCAGTGACGCCACCTCGCCCTACGCCAACCCGATCGTGTTCCTGTTCCTGGGCGGGTTCCTCATCGCGATCGCCATGCAGAAGTGGCACCTGCACCGCCGGATCGCGCTGCTCACCATGCGCGCGGTCGGCACCCACCCGCGCCGCATCGTGCTCGGCATGATGATCGCGACGAGCTTCGTCAGCATGTGGGTGTCGAACACCGCGACGACGTTGATGATGCTGCCGATCGCGCTGAGCGTGCTCAGCGTCGTCGTAGAACGCACCCGTACCGGCGTGGACGCCCACCCCGACAGGCCCGCGATCGAGAAGGGTCGCACGATCAGTGACACGGTCGACGACCCGGCGGTGAAGATCTTCGGGGTCGGCCTCGTCCTGTCCATCGCGTGGGCGGCCTCCATCGGCGGCCTCGGCACGCTGCTCGGCAGCCCGCCGAACGCGATCGTCGCCGGCTACGTGTCCGAACAGCTCGACCGCGAGCTCGGCTTCCTCGCGTGGATGCAGCTCGGCGTGCCGATAGTCGTGGTCTTCATCGCGGTGACCTGGCTGCTCATCACCCGGGTGCTGTTCCGCTCCGACCTCGACGAGATCCCCGGCGGCCGCGAGATGATCAGCGGCCAGCTCGCGGAGATGGGCCCGATCGGGCGTGGGGAGAAGCTGGTGCTCGCGGTGTTCGCCAGTGCGGCGTTCCTGTGGATCGTGCCCGGGCTGGTGTCGAACATCGCTGCGGTCGACACCGCCGCACCCTGGCTCGGGTCGCTGAACGACACCGCGATCGCCGTCGGAGCCGGCATCGCCCTGTTCCTGCTGCCCGCGGAGCGCGGAAGCCGCCGGATGGTGCTGCAGTGGGAGGACGCCCAGCAGGGGCTGCCCTGGGGGGTGTTGCTGCTCTTCGGCGGCGGCCTCAGCCTCGCGGGAGCGGTGGCGGGCAGCGGCCTCGATGCCTGGATCGGCTCCCGGGTCGAGGTCCTCGGAGTGCTGCCGGTGATCCTGCTCGTGGCCGCGGTGGTGACGCTCATCGTGTTCCTCACCGAGATCACGAGCAACACCGCGACCGCCGCCACGTTCATCCCCGTGCTCGGTGGCGTCGCGATCGGCGTCGGGGCCGACTCGGTGACCCTGCTCGTCCCGGCCGCGTTGGCCGCGACCTGCGCGTTCATGCTGCCGGTCGCCACCCCGCCGAACGCGATCGTGTTCGGCAGCGGCACCGTGACGATCGCTCAGATGGCCCGCGGCGGGATCCTGCTCAACGCCGTCGGCGTCCTGGTCATCACGGTGTTCAGCTGGCTGCTGGGCGGGTGGGCCCTGGGCCTGCGGTTCTGACAACCTGACCGCCCCGGCCACTGCGGGACGGTCAGGTGGCTCCTACAGGTACTGGCCGGTGTTCGACGCGGTGTCGATCGCGCGGCCGGTCTCGGCGTTCTTTCCGGTGACCAGGGTGCGGATGTAGACGATCCGCTCCCCCTTCTTGCCCGAGATCCGCGCCCAGTCGTCGGGGTTGGTGGTGTTGGGCAGATCCTCGTTCTCGGCGAACTCGTCGACGATCGCGTCCAGCAGGTGCTGCACGCGCAGGCCGGGCTGGCCGGTCTCGAGCACCGCCTTGATGGCCGACTTCTTCGACCGGTCGACGATGTTCTGGATCATGGCACCGGAGTTGAAGTCCTTGAAGTACAGGGTCTCCTTGTCACCGTTGGCGTAGGTGACCTCCAGGAACCGGTTCTCCTCGGTCTCGTCGTACATCCGCTCGACGACCCGCTGGATCATCGCGTCGATGCAGGCGCTGCGGTTGTCGCCGAACTCCGTGAGGTCGTCGACGTGGATCGGCAACGTCTGGGTCAGGTACTTGGAGAAGATGTCCTGCGCGGCCTCGGCGTCCGGCCGCTCAATCTTGATCTTCACATCGAGCCGGCCCGGCCGCAGGATCGCCGGGTCGATCATGTCCTCGCGGTTGGAGGCGCCGATGACGATGACGTTCTCCAGGCCCTCCACACCGTCGATCTCGGCCAGCAGCTGCGGGACGATGGTGGTCTCGACGTCGGAGGAGACGCCGGACCCACGGGTACGGAAGATCGAGTCCATCTCGTCGAAGAACACGATGACGGGCTGACCCGCAGACGCCTTCTCGCGGGCCCGCTGGAAGATCAGCCGGATGTGCCGCTCGGTCTCGCCGACGAACTTGTTGAGCAGCTCCGGGCCCTTGATGTTGAGGAAGAACGCGCGACCGTCGTTGGGGTCGTCGCCGCGGACGGCGGCCACCTTCTTGGCCAGCGAGTTCGCCACCGCCTTGGCGATGAGCGTCTTGCCGCAGCCGGGCGGACCGTAGAGCAGCACACCCTTGGGCGGGCGCAGCTCGTACTCGCGGAACAGCTCGGCGTGCAGGAACGGCAGCTCCACGGCGTCGCGGATCTGCTCGATCTGGCGGAACAGGCCGCCGATGTCGGAGTAGTCGACGTCGGGCACCTCCTCCAGCACGAGATCCTCGACCTCGGCCTTGGGCACCCGCTCGTAGGCGTAGCCGGCCTTGGTGTCGACCAGCAGCGAGTCGCCGGGCTTGAGCGGCACGGCATCCGGGTCGTCCAGGTCGGGGAACAGCGGCGCGGCCAGCCAGACCACCCGCTCCTCATCGGAGTGACTGATGACCAGCGCGCGGCCCGCGAGACCGTCGGACGTGGGCTCGGAGAGCACCTCGCGCAGCGAGCAGACGTCACCGATCCGCTCGTACGCGCCGGCCTCGACGACCGTGAGCGCCTCGTTGAGCCGCACCGTCTGCCCGTTGCACAGCTCTGCGGTGGACACCGCGGGCGAGACCGCGACCCGCATCCGGCGCCCGGAGGTGAAGACGTCCACCGTCTCGTCCGGGAACCGCCCCAGGAACACGCCGTAGCCGCTCGGCGGCTGGGCCAGCCGGTCGACCTCTTCGCGCAGCGCGACGAGCTGGCCGCGCGCCTCTTTCAAGGTCTCGGTGAGCTTCTCGTTGCGGGCCGAGAGCTGGGCGAGCCTGCTGGCGGACTCCGCGAGCCGCTGCTCGAGAACGCGCGCATGCCGCGGCGACTCCGTGAGCTTGCGACGCAGCAGCGCGACCTCCTCCTCGAGGAAGCGGATCTGCGCGGTGGCCTCGGCCGCGCTGAACTCCCCGTGATCACCTGTTTCACGCCTGCCGGGACCGTCGTAGGGATTCACGGCACCCTCCCTCCGTGTTCCGTCTCCCTACGGTACCCGTGAACGATGCCAGCGGCCCTCCGGCGAACCGGTGATCCACCACTCAACCGGACGGCTCCTTGACGCTGCGGCGATGTCCGGTTTCTGTGACGGCGACCGGGAGCGGATAGGTCCGGCGGTCTCATCGGCTGGTCGGTCGACGCTGGGGTCGCGGCGCGACGACGCCGTCGGCGAGGCGGCGCGCCGTCACCAGGAACGCCGTGTGACCCTGCATACGGTGCTCGGGCCGGACCGCCAGGCCAACCACGTGCCACGGCCTGACCAGCGACTCCCACGCCTGCGGCTCGGTCCAGCACCGCTGCTCGCGCAGGTCCTCCACGAGCCGCGAGAGCTGCGTCGTGGTGGCGACGTACCCCACGAGCACCCCGCCGGGGCGCAGCGCCGCGGCGACGGTCTCCAGGTGTTCCCACGGCGCCAGCATGTCCAGCACGACCCGGTGGACCGGCTCGGCCACCCCATCGTGTACCCGAAGGTCCGCGACCTTCAAGGTCCAGTTGGGTGGTATCTCACCAAAAAACCGTCGTACGTTGCGTTCGGCGTGTTCGGCGTGGTCGGCACGGACCTCGTAGGACAGCACGCTGCCCTGCGGTCCGACGGCCTGCAGCAGCGAGCAGGTCATCGCCCCCGACCCGGCGCCGGCCTCCAGCACGCGGGCACCGGGGCAGACGTCGCCCCACATGAGGATCTGCGCGGCGTCCTTCGGGTAGATCACCTGCGCGCCACGGGGCATGGACAGCACGTAGTCGGCCAGCCGGGGCCGCAGCGCGAGGTAGGGCGTACCCACCGGCGAGACCACCAGGCTGCCCTCGGGTTTGCCGATCAGCTCGTCATGCGCGAGGCCGCCGCGGTGGGTGTGGTACTGCCCACCCGGCTCCAGGGTCACCGTGTAGTGGCGTCCCTTCGGGTCCGTGAGCTGCACGCGGTCACCGGGGCGGAACGGGCCGCCGCAAGCGGGAGTGGGCCCGTCGACGGTCGGGTGCGGTTCGGACACGGGGCGTTACGCTAGCCGTCCGGGAGTCTGGCGACGCAGGCCGTGCCTGCGCCACGTCGCGTTGGGCGCGTCGAGCCTTATGGGAGCAGGCGCCACTGGTCGTCGATGCGGCGCAGGGCACTGGTCGTCGGCTGCCCCCGACTCTGTCCCCGGGCCGACCAGGTGATCGTCGCGTTGTCCCCGTCGACCGTGACGTCGTCGACCTGCAGGGTGGTCGCGATGCGGTCGGCGGAGTCAGCGGCCTGGGGAAGGGTGAAC
The DNA here is from genome assembly GCA_038257875.1 of Mycobacteriales bacterium. Taxonomy (GTDB): domain Bacteria; phylum Actinomycetota; class Actinomycetes; order Mycobacteriales; family Pseudonocardiaceae; genus Pseudonocardia. The sequence goes on along the minus strand of JBBSQN010000012.1, from coordinate 28,795 downwards.
ACCATCCGGAGAGCCTCCTCGCAGCTGCTGACCGTCGCCCCCTTCGCCGCGAGTTTCTCGATCAGCTCCGCGCTCTTCTCCGGGGCGTTCAGCGAGCACGCGGTGGTGAAGTCACGGACGTGCAGCGCCTCGTGGTAGCCGCGGAACACGGTCTCGACCGCGCCCCGTTCACCGGTGGCGGGGTCAGCAGGAGAACCGCCACCGCAGGAGGAGAGGACGGCGGCGATCGCGGCGATCGCGAGCACGGTGCGGATGGTCGTCATCGGGCCCCACCGTACGGGGCGACGGTTCGGGTGTCCGGGGTGGTCCCGGTGCGCTCGCCGTGTCGGTGCTGTCCCCTACCCTCCGGAGCGTGATGGACACCCCCGGCACCAGCACGGCCATCGCCGACCCTGCAGCGCACCCGCGGCGGCCGGCGCTCTCACCGTCGCGGGCCGGGGACTTCAAGCAGTGCCCGCTGCTCTACCGGTTCCGGGCGATCGATCGCCTGCCCGAGCGGCCGACCCGGGCCCAGGTCCGGGGCACCGTCGTGCACGCCGTCCTGGAGCGGCTCTACGACCTCCCCGCCGCGCAGCGTTCTCCGGACGCCGCCCGGGAGCTCGTGGCGCCGGTGTGGGAACAGGCCTGCGCCCAGGCACCGGAGCTGGTCACGGAGCTGTTCACCGGCCCGGACGACCCCGAGCTGCCGGGGTGGCTGGAGTCGGCGGGTGCGCTGCTGGAGGCGTACTTCCGGTTGGAGGACCCGCGCCGCCTCGAGCCCGCCGCGCGGGAGCTGCTCGTCGAGACGGAGCTGGAGTCGGGCCTGCTGCTGCGCGGCTACGTCGACCGGCTCGACGTCGCCCCCACCGGCCAGCTGCGGGTCGTGGACTACAAGACCGGCGCGGCGCCGCGGCAGGTGGCCGAGACGCGGGCACTGTTCCAGATGAAGTTCTACGCGCTCGCTCTCCTGCACCTGCGCGGCGTGGTGCCCACGCAGCTGCGGCTGATGTACCTGGCCGACGCCGAGTCGCTCACCTACTCCCCCGACGAGGCCGAGCTGCGCCGCTTCGAGCGCACCCTCGACGCCATCTGGCAGGCGATCCTCCGGGCCGGACGCGACGGCGACTTCCGCCCCAACCCCAGCCGGCTGTGCGAGTGGTGCAGTCACAAGGCACTCTGCCCGGCGTGGGACGGCACCCCGCCGGACTACCCTGGCTGGCCGACGGATCCGGGGGCCGTCAGCGCCGAGGAGACACCGATGGACCGCGCCGACTGACCCGGATCCCCACCGAACGTACCGGGCCTACGTGAACTCGATCGCCCGGCAGGAGCGGATCTCCGAGGTCAGGATGGCGCGCGCGCCGATGGCAGCCAGCTCGTCCATCACGTCGTTGACGCGCTGCCTGCGCACCATCGCCCGCACAGCCGACCAGCCCTCCTTCGACAGCCCCGCCACCGTGGGGCCCAGCATACCGGGCGTGATCAGTTTCGCCTTGTCCAGAACCTCGTCCGGGCAGTCGTAGTCGACCATGAGGTACTGGCGCGCGTAGACGACGCCCTTCAGCCGCGCGGTGAACACCCCTTTGGCGGCCGTGACCTCCACGGGCTCCGGCCGGTCCCGGCGCGGCTCACGCGCGACGAGCGTGGCCTCGGACTCCGCGATCGAGTCGCCGAAGGGCTTCAGACCGTGCTGGCGCAGGGTACGGCCGGAGGAGACGACGTCGGCGATCGCGTCGGCCAGCCCGAGCTGGACGGAGACCTCGACGGCGCCGTCGAGCTTGATGATCTCGCAGCGCACACCCTCGCGGGCCAGGTGCGCGCGGACCAGCCGCGGGTACGAGGTGGCGATCTTCCTGCCCTCAAGGTCCTTGATCGTCCACTCCCGACCCTCCGGGGTCTCCTCCGGCGCAGCGAACCGGAACTTGGACGCGCCGAAACCGAGCCCGAGCACGGACTCGACCGGGCTGCCGGACTCGTGCATGAGATCGGCACCGGTGATGCCCAGGTGCAGTTCACCCGAACCGACGTAGGTGGCGATGTCCTTGGGCCGCAGGTAGAAGAACTCGATCGTGTTCTCCTCGTCGAGCATGCTGAGGTCGCGCGGGTCCGACCGCTGCCGATACCCGGCCTCCCGCATCATCGTGGCGGCGGGGTCGGCCAGGGTCCCCTTGTTGGGGATGGCGACGCGGAGCATGAGCTCTCCTTGGTAGTGCCGTACGTGTGGAGCCGCGCTACAGGAAGGTCGCCGCTACAGGAACTTGTAGACGTCCTCGAGCGCGAGGCCTCGGCCGATCATGAGCACCTGGACGCGGTAGAGCAGCTGCGAGATCTCCTCGGCCAGCGCGTCGTCGGCCTCGTGCTCAGCGGCCAGCCATACCTCACCGGCCTCCTCGAGCAGCTTCTTGCCCTGCTCGTGGACCCCGGCGTCGAGCGCGGACACCGTCCCCGAACCCGCCGGCCGGGTGGTGGCCCGGTCGGAGAGCTCAGCAAATAGGTCGTCAAAAGTCTTCACTGCGTTTCACACCTCACCGTTTCAGTGTTATGGGTGGTGCACGGCGGCGCGAATCGACGTGCCTGTCGTGCTGCGCCCGGTTCCCGGGCTGCGCCCGATGACGCGCTGTCGCGGCGGCCTGGGCACATCGGCCTACCGGCTGGTCCGGCGAGTGGACGTCACGCGGAGTCCAGCGGTCTCACGCTGTGAGATCGATCTGTGCCGGGTGGCAGGGGAGGTGTCCGTCGTGATCGTCGCTGCGCCCGTAGGCTGGACCGATGACCGATCGCAAGCCGGAACCCGGAGCGGAGACCGAACTACCCCGCCTCGTCGACCCGGTGATGATCGCCGCGTTCGAGGGTTGGAACGACGCAGGGGAAGCCGCCAGCACGGCGTTGGAGCATCTCGAACTGAGCTGGGACGCCACCCCGCTGGTGTCCATCGATCCCGAGGAGTACTACGACTTCCAGGTCACAAGGCCGCACGTGCACCACACTGACGGGGTCACGCGCAAGATCGAGTGGCAGACCACGCGCCTGTCGATCGCCACGCTGCCAGGCACCGAACGGCATGCCGTGCTCGTCAACGGCATCGAGCCGAACTTACGCTGGCGCGCGTTCTGCACCGAGTTGCTGGATTATGTGGAACGACTCGGCGTGACGAAGGTCATCACTCTCGGAGCGCTGCTGACCGACATCCCGCACACCCGCCCCACCCCCGTCAGCGGCATCTCCTACGACACGTCCTCCGCGAGCAAGCTGCACGTCGAGCCGTCGACCTACCAGGGCCCGACCGGGATCGTCGGGGTCTTCCACAACGCCTGCGTGGAGATCGGCGTTCCGGCCGTCTCGTTCTGGGCTGCGGTGCCGCACTACGTGTCGCAAGCCCGCGTGCCCAAGGCCACGGTCGCGCTGCTGCACCGCGTCGAGGAAATGCTCGACGTCGAGGTGCCCCTCGGCGGGCTCCCGGAACAGGCCGAGGAGTGGGAGCGCACCGTGTCGGAGATGGCCGAGGCTGACGACGAGGTCCGCGACTACGTGCGCCAGCTCGAGGAACAGGCCGCGATGGACGCGGCCGACGCCCCGCTCCCCGAGGCCGACGGCGACGCGATCGCCGCGGACTTCGAACGCTACCTCCGCCGCCGCGGCACCGGAGGCCCAGGCACCTGACCGGTCGGCCCCACCGCCCGTCCGCACCTCGCCAGCGCTGGATCGCTCCGAGGAGGTCAGCCAGCTCGCTGATCGTGTGTGCCCGGCGGGTGCGGGGGCGTGGTCAGGGGGTGAGGGTGGCGAGGAAGGCTCGCCAGGCGGCTGTGGAGAAGGTCAGAGCGGGGAAGGCGCGGTCCTTGGAGTCGCGCACCAGCACCCGGTCCGCCGTGGCACCGTTCTCGTCGCCGCCAACGTGCCAGCCGACCTCGACGCAGTTGCCGCTGCCGGCGCTGTAGCTACTTCTGCGCCAGACGGTCCCACCCGGTTCAAGCTCGGTCATCATGATCCTTTCGATTCGCATGAAGCTCGATTGCCAGGCTGGCAATCAACTCCCTCGATTCTTCCTCGCCCAGCGCGGTCTCCGCCAGGGCTGCCAGGACACGTTGGTAGGCCTCAATCTCCGCGGGCGTCTCCAGGAACAGACTGGAGGTCTCGCTCTCCATATACGCCACCGGTTTGAACCCGGCAAACTCCATCAATGTGAACGATCCGGCGGTGCCGGCGTGCGCGCCGAGCGCGGCCGGTACCACCCGCAGCGCGACATGGGGCCGTAGGGACAGCCGTTGCAGGTGGTCCAGCTGGTAAGCCATCACCGCCGGGCCACCGACCGGAAGCCGGAGCACGAACTCGTGCACGTAGAAGGTGAGCCTGGGCGGACGGTCCCGGCTGAGCAAGCGCTGGCGGGCCAGCCGGGCCGCCACCCGGGCGTCAACCTCGTCGGCCGGCACGGTGGCGATGCAGCTGATCACGGCGCGGGCGTAGTCGCCGGTCTGCAGCAGACCGGGCACCACCGTCGAGCCGAATTCGAAGATCGTGACGGCTTTGGCCTCGTGGTTGATGTCGAGATGGTGCGCGGCCTGACTGCCGTTTATCCCGGCGCGTTCCATGGCTAGGCGCAGTCCCTCGCCGAGCTCCCGGCTGCGGACTGTCGGTTCGCGATCTTTCATGATCACCTCCGGTGCAACTATAGACGATGCATCCGACAGATTTGGTCAGGGTCCACAACATGTCGACTAACTGAGCATTGCTTGTCCCTGGGACAATTAGTTCCCTTGGCGCGGGGCTGACGCTCACGCGCCGTTGCGATACATGTTGCCGATCCTGGCCAGAGCGGCGCGGGCCTCGTCGTCGTAGCGAGCGAGCTGTTCCAGGCGGGCGAACAGGCTGATGTACTCGGTGAGGTCCCGCGGGTCCGTACTCAACGCACTCGCGGTGATCGTGCCGATGTGCACCGTTCGGCCGTCGTAGATGTGGAAGCCGTGGTGGACGGTGAAGGTTGCCGGGGTGTCCCTGGTGATGATCCCGAGTCGGACATGAGGCCACCGGGTGATCTCGATGAGGTGTCGAACCTGCTCGGCCATCACCTCGTCACCACCCATGTTCCACATCAACGCGCCTTCGGTAAGCAGCACCGTCCAGGCTCTGTCGGCGTCGGCGTCGGCGATCCGTTGGCCGCGAGCAAGCCGGGTCTCGACCGCCATGGCAGCAGCGGCCGGATCGAATCCGCTGAACACCGTCGCCGCGTAGCCGCGGGTCTGCAATGAGGGTTATTCAGGAGGGTCATGTGGATCTTGTAAGACCACGGTTGAGCTGCGGGGATGCGCCTCCGATCAAGATCGCTGAATAAGCCTCAATGGCCCGATCACCATGGCGGGTTGGTAGGACTGCACCCGAGCCGACTCTTCTTCGATGCGTTGGATGCGCTGGTTGAAGTGGTTGGTGTGCCAGCTGGCGCGCTGGAACACCATCCGGGAGTCCAGGCTGGCCGCGTGCAGCTCGCGAGCAAGCTCGACCAGACGCTGTTGTTCCTGCGGAGCAGCCTGGTAGAGGCGGGCGAGCACGACGATCGTCTCGGCGTCGAGGAAGCGTTTCCCGGACTCAGCACCTGACAGGCGGGACTGCGCGAGCCCCGTCCGCTCAAAGACCTGCACCTGGGTCAGTCCCGCATCCAGTCGTAGCCGCCGCAACGACCGGGACAGCTCATCTCGGTCGTTGACGTCGTCCTGCGGGTCGGTCACGCGGTCAGGCCACCCGCCAGGAATCCCGGTGGAGTTGCGGGTTCTGCGCCCACCACTGCTCGAACGGTTCCGCAGCCTGCCACGCAAGGTCCCGGATCTCGCGGTACCTGTGCGGTGTCTCAGGGGCCTCGTCTGCTCCGAGAAACTGCCCGCCGGGGCTGTAGTGCATCACGATCGGGTAGTCGTAGCCGCTGTGGTCGGTGATGAGCCAGAAGTCTCCACCGGTGTAGCCGACCAGCGGTGAGTCGACATCGCTAGCAGTGAGGTCGAGGACGCGGATGTCCTCACCCGCCGCGGTGTTGGGTGCGTACCCCCACTCGCATTCGTAGCGGGTGTAGTCGGTGACTGGGGCGGTCACCACCCGCACTCGGTGCCGGTGCAGCCCGCGAGCATGTTCCGCAGCGAGCTGGGCTAGCCACGGCGCCTTGCGCTCCGAGGTCGGCTCAGTCTCCCCGGCGAGGTACCGCCCGAAGTCGCTGCCGTCACTGGTGACGTCGTAGGCCTGCAGGGTCTCGAGCCGGAACGCGGCACGGGTGAAGCGCACCTCGATGTAGGGGCCCAGTTCGGTCAGGGTCAGCATCAGGCTGTCACCTCGGGGATGTGCTTGCGAGGGAATCGGTAGAGCCGCTCGTGCGGGGCCATCCGGCTGGCGTGCGCAGCCAGGACCTCGGGATCGGTCACCGGGGTTGCGATGAAGTACAAGAACTCGGGGTCTCCGATGTCGGTGATGGCGGGACAGCTGTAGTTGTCGCCGCAGCTGTCGCCGCGGAGCACCGTGACCTGGACGATCTTACGGTCGCTCATGGGTTCCCTCCCGGGACTGCGTGGCCAAAGTGTCCTCGCGCTGCGGCGAGCTAGTCGATTGCACGCCGAACATGGCTCCCGACCTGGACGGACGCCGGGTTGGGAGCCTTGCGGCGCAGCTTGACTATATACGGCGGGCCGTTAGATAGTACCTGTAGGTCGCTCGTGCTGATCACGCGTCTTCTCCCCACGGTGACCGTCACACCACCACCCGCCCGCGAGGCGGTCACCAAGGTGAGCCGGGACGGACCGATGACCACCAATGCCAACCACCACACCCGCAGCGACGAGGTGATCCGCGCAGCCGCCCACCTCCGCCGCACTCGATGCCCAGGCGAACGCGCCCGTGCTGTGGTTGCTGGCTACGGCGGAGCAGGCCCGCGCCGTCGGACTACCCAACCAGGACTTCTGGGGCAGCGTCTATGCCCGCACCCGCGAGCTGGCCGCGGCGGTGATGCCGCTTATTGAGCAATACAGCCGGGGACGTCGGCGGCGGCCTCTGCTCCGCCGCATGGTCTCCGCCTGGAACCTGAGGACCCCAGGCCCGGTCGTGGAGAACGTGCGGAACCTGGGATCGCGCATGCCCTGGTGGGTGCGCTGATGGCCGCACCTCGCATACCAACTGAGGTCCTCGCAACGTGCCGGAGCTATGCGAGGACGTCAGTAGGTGTGCGAGGTCGTCGACAGCGCCACCGGCCAGCTTGCTGATCAGCCGGGGGTGGTCGCGTGTCGGCGCAGGTCGTCGAGGTCGACCCACTCCAGCGTGCGGGCGTGGGTGGCCTCCAGCACCACCGGCGGCGCGACGCCGGCACCCAGCGCCTCGGCCCAGCGGTCGGCGCACAGGCACCACCGGTCTCCGGGCCGCAGCCCGGCGAAGCCGTACTCCGGGCGCGGGGTCGACAGGTCGTTGCCCCGCTCGGCACTGAACGCGAGGAACTCGGCGGTCATCCGGGCGCAGACGGTGTGCACGCCCGCGTCCTCGCCGCCGGTGTCACAGCAGCCGGTGCGGTAGAAACCGGTCATCGGATCGGTGCCGCAGGTCTCCAGCTCCCCGCCGAGCACGTTGCGCGCCATGTGCCTCTCCCTCGGATGCTAGAGCCGTACGCCGAGCAGCGCGTCGAGCGCGTCCCGGACGAGACCCGGCGCACCGGCGTCACTCCCCCGACGGTCGAACGCCTCCGCCGCCCACGCGTCGACGGCGGCCAGCGCGGCCGGGGTGTCCAGGTCGTCGGCGAGGTGGCGGCGCAGCCGCAGCACCAGGTCGTCGGCGGCCGGGGCGGTGTCGAGGGCGACGGCCTCGCGCCAGCGGGCGAGCCGGACCTGCGCCTGGGTGAGCAGGTCGGCCGTCCAGGCCCGGTCGGTGCGGTAGTGCCCGGCCAGCAACGCCAGCCGGATCGCGGTGGGGTCGGTCTGCTCGGCACGCAGCTTGGACACGAACACGAGGTTGCCGCGGGACTTCGACATCTTCTCGCCGTCGAGCCCGATCATCCCGGTGTGCGTGTAGTGCCGGGCGAACGGGTGCACGCCGGTGAACGCCTCGGCGTGGGCGGCACCGAACTCGTGGTGCGGGAAGATCAGGTCCGAGCCGCCGCCGTTGAGGTCGATCCGGGTACCGAGACGGTTGAGCGCGATGGCGGCGCACTCGACGTGCCAGCCGGGGCGGCCCGCACCCAGATCACCCCCGCCGATGTCACCAGCCCACGAAGGCTCCCCGTCGCGGGCCGCCCGCCACAGCAGCGCGTCGACGGGATGGCGCTTGCCGGGCCGGGCCGGATCGCCACCGCGCTCCCGGGACAGCTGGATCATGGTCGGCTCGTCGTAGCCCGACGCGTAGCCGAAGTGCTCGGTCGCCGAGGAGTCGAAGTACACGTCGGGGTACTCGGGGTCCTCGACGCGGTAGGCTGCGCCAGCGGCCAGCAGCTTGCCGACGAGCTCGGCGATCTCCCCCATCGCCTCGACCGCCCCGATGTAGTGCCGCGGCGGGAGCACCCGAAGCGCCTCCATGTCCTCGCGGAACAGAGCGGTCTCGCGCATGCCCAGCACGACCCAGTCGTCCTGGTCGCGGGCGGCCCGCTGGAGCAGCGGGTCGTCGATGTCGGTGACGTTCTGCACGTAGTGCACGTCGTGCCCGCCGTCCCGCCACACCCTGTTGACCAGGTCGAACGCCAGATACGTCGCGGCGTGGCCGAGGTGGGTGGCGTCGTAGGGGGTGATGCCGCAGACGTACATCGACGCCGTGGGCCCCGGAGCGGTCGGGCGGACACGACCGGTGGCGGTGTCGTGCAGGCGAAGCGGCGGGCCCGCGCCGGGGAGCCGGGGAACGTCGAGGGCGGCCCAGGGTTGCATGCTGAACAACCTACGCGTCAGCGACCGTCGCGCTGTCGCACCAGGCGCCCGTCAGCGGCGGGTGCGCAGGTAGTCCGCCACCACCTCGGCACCCAGGCCGTCCAGCGTCGGGGCCACCACCCGGCCACCGCACCGGCGGGCCACGGCGTCGACGAACGCCGCCAGCCGCGGGTCGTCGCCGAGCATGAAGAACGTGAACGAGGCCGCCGTCCCGGTCAGCCGGTCGACCTCGCCGACGGTGGCGCGCAGCGTCTGTGGGCTCGGGGGCCAGTCGAACACCGCGTGCCCGTCGGACTCCAGATGCGCGGTCGGCTCCCCGTCGGTCACCACGAGCACGACGGGCTGGGCGTCCGGGTTGCGACGCAGGTGCTGGCCGGCGAGCAGCAGCGCGTGGTGCAGGTTCGTGCCCTGCTCCCACGCCCCCTCCAGGCCCACCAGCTCCCCGAGCTCGACGCTGCGGGCGTGCCGCCCGAACGTGATCAGCTTCAGGTCGTCGCCGCGGAACCGCGTGGAGATGAGCTGGTGCAGCGCCAGCGCGGTGCGCTTCATCGGTACCCAGCGCCCGTCCTGCACCATCGACCACGACGTGTCGACGCACAGCGCCACCGCCGCCCGCGAGCGCTGCTCGGTCTCGACGATCTCCACGTCGCTCACGTCGAGCCGCCGGGAGTCACCGCCCGCCTGACGGAGCTGGGCATTGAGCAGGGTGCGCGGCACGTCCCAGGACTCGGTGTCGCCGAACGCCCAGGGGCGGGTGGCACCGGTGACCTCACCGACGTTGCCCGCGCGGCGGGTCTCCCGCTCACCGCGTCGGGCCCCGATCCGGTCGGCCACCTCGCGCAGCGCCGACTCCCCCAACCGCCGCAGCGCCTTCGGGGAGAGCTGCAACGACCCGTCCGCCGCCCGCTCGAACAGCCCCTGGCGCGCCAGCTCGCGCTCCAGCTCGGCGAGCGCGCGGGCATCGACGCGGGCCTGCTCACCCAGGTGCTCGCCGAGCGCGTCGAGGTCGACGTCCTCCATCCGCGCTCCTGGATAGCTCTGCGACAGCTGCTCGGCCAGCGCGTCGAGCTGCCCGAGCTGCTCCATGATCCGGGTGGCCTCGCCCATGCCGAGCGGGTTGTCGCCGCGGAACCGGCCCTGACCGTCCCAGTCCTCGCCGGGACGCAGCCCCTCCAGCTGCGCGTCCAGCTGGGCCAACGCCTGCGCGAGCCGCGGGTCGCCGAACGCCTGCTGGGACAGCTCCAGCAGCTCGGCGCGCTGCTCGGGTGTCATCGAGTTGAGCATCCGCGCCGCGGCCGCGGACCGCTGCGCCAGCAGGTCGATCAGCTCCTCGGTGTTGCCCGGGTTCTCCGGGAAGAACTCGCCGTGCCTGGCCATGAACTCGCGGAACTGCCCGGTCGTGTCGCGGCCGGCCGCGTGGTTGGCGAGCAGGTCGTTGAGCGCGTCGAGCATCTCGCGGATGGCCTCGACGTCGCCCGGTGTCACGTTCTCCATCGCCTGCTTCATGCCCGCGAAGCGCTGGTCGAGCAGCTCCCGGCCGAGCAGGTCGCGGAGCTCCTGGTAGGCCTCGCGGGCCTCGGGGGACTGCCAGTCGTAGGAGTCGAGCTCGCGGACCGCGCCACCGGTGTCGGACGGCAGCGCGTCGAGCTGCATCTCGTGGAACCGGGCGTCGTCGGTGTCCTGGCGGCCCAGCGAGTCGCGCTCGGCGTCCAACGCCCGCGCCAGCAGCTCCCGGACCTGCTGCAGCGTGCCGTCGAGCCGGTTGTGCCGCTGCAGCCTGCTGCGCTGCTGCCAGATCTCCCGGGTCAGCTCGTCGAGGCCGCGGCGGCCTTCCACGCCCCGGCGCAGCAGCTCCTGCAGCGCCGAACGCGGGGACGCACCCTCCATGACATCGCGCCCGATCGCGTCGAGCGCGGGGCGCAGATCGAACGGCGGCGCGAGCGGGTCGGGCCCGTCGCGGTAGGGCCCGTACGCGTACCGCCGGTCCGGCCTAGCCATCGGCCACGCCCCGTAGGAGTTGCCGGCTCACCCGTAGCTCACGGTGTCGTCGTCGGCGACGTCCTTGGCCAGACGCCGGGTGAGGAAGAGCAGCTCCAGGGCCAGTTCCGCGGCGCTGGCCATCGGGCCCGGGGCCTCGGTACCTGCCGCGTCGAGACGCTTGGCCACCTCGGTGAGCGCGTCGACGGCGGGCAGCGCGCCCACGACCTCGACGGCGGGCACCCGCTCCCCGGTGCGCACCGGGGAGCCGGCGACCGCCTCGGCGAGCGGGTCGAGGTCGATGCCGCGAAGCCGGGCACGGGCGGTGTCGGCGGTGGCACGGCGCAGCAGGTGCTCCAGGTGCTCGGCCTCGCGGCCCTCCTCGCCGGCGGCGAACTCCAGCTTGCCGCGCAGCACGGCGGGCACCGACTCCAGATCGACCGGACGCGCGACCGGGCGGTCCTCGCCGGTGATCGCGGCCCGGCGCAGCGCCGCGGCGGCGACCGTCTCCGCGGCGGCGACGGCGAACCGCGCCGAGACCCCGGAGCCCTGGTCGACGGCGCTGGACTCGCGCAGCGACCGGGTGAGCCGAGCGACGATCTCCAGGAGGTGCCGCGGGACGTCCGCGACCAGCTTCGCCTCCTGGGTCACCAGCGCGATCTCGTCGGCCAGCTCCAGCGGGTAGTGGGTGCGGACCTCGGCGCCGAAACGGTCCTTGAGCGGGGTGATGATCCGTCCACGGTTGGTGTAGTCCTCGGGGTTCGCCGAGGCCACCAGCAGCACGTCCAGTGGCAGGCGCAGCGTGTAGCCGCGCACCTGGATGTCGCGCTCCTCCATCACGTTGAGCAGCGCCACCTGGATGCGCTCGGCGAGGTCGGGCAGCTCGTTGATGGCGACCACGCCGCGGTGGGCGCGCGGGACGAGCCCGTAGTGGATGGTCTCCGGGTCACCCAGGCTGCGCCCCTGCGCGACCTTGACGGGGTCGACGTCGCCGATGAGGTCGGCCACCGCGGTGTCGGGCGTCGCGAGCTTCTCGGTGTAACGCTCGTCACGATGGCGCCAGGTGACAGGCAGGTCGTCGCCCAGCTCGGCGGCGCGGCGGCGGGCGGCGGGGGTGATCGGCGCGTAGGGGTGCTCGCCGAGCTCGGCGCCCTCGATCACCGGCGTCCACTCGTCGAGCTGGTTGACCAGGCAGCGGAGCAGGCGGGTCTTGCCCTGGCCGCGCTCGCCGAGCAGCACGACGTCGTGGCCGGCGATCAGGGCGCGCTCCAGCTGCGGCACGACGGTGGCGGAGAACCCGACGATGCCGGGCCAGGGGTCGCGCCCCTCCCGCAGCGCGGTGATCAGGTTGTGGCGGATCTCGTCCTTGACCCCGCGAAGCTCGTGGCCGGACGCGCGCAGCGCGCCCAGGGTGCGGGGAAGGTCATGCGGAGGACCAGGAGGCACGCGTTCCACGCTACGCACGACGCAGGAATCCAGCAGTTCGGATGCCCGTGATCGCCGCAGTGGGGCGGGAATGCTCGGCGCCGGGCGGCGTGTTCGGGAGGTCGTGGTCTCCCCCGGACGCTCGGCCGTGCTGCTCGGCCTGCTGTTCGGGCTCGCGGGCACCTCGACCTCCGCGGTCACCGTCACGCTGCCCGAGCTCGCCGGGGAGCTGGGCGTCACCGCGGCCACCGCGGCCTGGATCGTCAGCGCCTACACCGTCGCGCTGGCGGTCGCCACCCCGACCCACGGCCGGCTGGCCGACATGGTCGGGATCCGGCTGCCGCTGTGCCTCGGGGTTGCGACGATGGCGCTCGGTGCGGCACTGGGCGCGCTCGCGCCGTCGTTCCCCGTACTGATCGTCGCGCGGATCCTGCAGGGTGCCGGGTCCGCCGCGATCCCGGTGCTGGCGACGGCGTTGATCAGCCTCCGCTGGCAGGGACGAACCCAGGGCGCTGTGCTCGGCCGGGTCGCCGGAGTCGGAGCCACCCTCAGCGCGCTCGGGCCGCTGATCGGCGGCGGGCTGGAGGCGCTCGGCGGCTGGCGGTGGGCCGTCGCGCTGCCGGTGGTCAGCATCCTCGCGATCCCCGCGCTCTGGCGGACCGCCCCGGCCGGCGGCACCGGCGAGCCGATCGACGTGCGGGGCGCGGTGCTCGTCGCGCTCGCCGCGTCCGGGCTGGTGCTGCTCATCCAGTCGCCGTCCGCCGGGCTCGCCACGGCCGGCGTGGGCGCCCTGCTGCTGGTGGTCGGGGTACCGGCGGTCGCGGCGCACGTCCGCTCCCGCCCGCTCGGCTTCCTGCCCCGGGAGATCATCACCAACGCCACCGTGCTGCGTAGCGCGTTCGCCACGGCCGCGGTGCCGGCGAGCTGGTTCGCACTGCTGCTGGGGGTCCCGCTCGCGGCGGCGTCCTGGGGATGGACGCCGCTGGCCACGGGCACGCTGCTGCTCCCGGCGGCCGCCGCCGGGTTCATCTCACCCGCGATCGCCCGCACCCTGCTGTCCCGGCTGGGGCCCCGCCGCTGTCTCACGCTGGCCTGCCCGACCGCGATCGTCGCACTGCTGGTGGCGGCCCTGGGTGGCGCGATGGCCGCACCGGTCCTGCTCGCGGTGGCGGTCGTGCTGGTCACCGCGGCCTTCGGGATCGGGCAGCCAGCCATGATCTCCTCGGTGGGGGCGGCCGTGCCGGTCGGGCGGCGCGGCGTGGCGCTGGGCGTCGCCACGCTCGTGTTCCTCACCGGCGCGAGCGTCGGCGCGGCACTCGTCGGCGGCCTGGCCGGCGTCGTCGGAGTGCCGGCAGCGTTCCTGGTCCTCGTCGGGTTCCCGGTGGCGGGTGTGGTCGCGCTGCTGGTCGGCGGGCCGGACCGGGTCGTGCCCGCACCCGGCTGAGCACGACCGGAGCGAAGGCACACAGATAACCTTCAGGGCTTGCCCGGAGGCAGGATTGTGGATGAGCTCGTGGCTACCCGCGACGTGCGGTTGCGGAGCCAGCTCAGTGCGGCGGCAGCCTTCTGTTGCTGGTGCCGGCGGAGGTGCGGGAGGTTGCGGGGCGCGGGTTGTCGGGAGCAGTAGGTGAAGTCCCCGGCGACGGCGGCGAGGACGGCGGTGGCCCCGTTCGGGTCGGCCGCGCGACCCAGGGGGTGTCCGGTCCAGAGCGGTTCGGGGTCCAGCGGTGTGGTGGCGGCGACGGAGACCAGCAGCAGGAGCAGGTCGAGCCAGGGGGCGCCGTGGACGGCGTAGGGCCAGTCGATGATCGCGACGGTGTCGGGGGTGAGCAGGATGTTGTCGGCGCGCAGGTCGGCATGCAGGAGTGTGTCGCCTTCGGCGGCGTAGGTCCATCCGGCTTCGAGATCGACGAGTTGCGAGAGGTGCTCGGCAACCCAGGGGTCCAGGCCGGCGGTGTCGTGGTCGTCCGCGAGTCGTCGCCAGGAGCGGTAGTTGTCAGCGAGATCGTCGCGGACGTCGGGGACCTTGGCGGGGCTGGGCGTGAGCCGGTGGGCGAGGTCGGTGAGGGCACTGAGGACGCGGCGCAGGTCAGTGCTGTTCCAGGGCTCGCTGGCGTGCCGGCCATCGATGTCGTCGAGGACGAGCGCGACCCAGTCGCCGTCGTCGTAGGTGTGGCGCAGCGCGGGCGCGGGTACAGCGCCCGGGAGTGCGGCCATCACGCTGGCTTCGCGCCGGTAGAGGACGGGGGCGTGCGTGTTGCGCTCGCTGTTGATGGCCTTGACGAACACGCGGCGACCGTCAACGAGCCGCAGGCGCGAGGCCAGGCCGGGCGAGAATCCGCCGGTCTGCGGGACCTCCGCGGCGACGGGGGCGCCGAGGGTTGCCTCGATCGCGGTACGTGGTGCGTCGGGCAGCTCGACCCAGCGCAGCCGGGACGGCGCGGTGCTGGCGCTCATGGGGCGTTGAGTCCGGCAGCAGCATGGCGCAGGCCGGTGAGACCGAGGTTCATGATGGTGCAGTTCTCATGATCATTCCGATGGTGCGGGTCGGCCTCGCGTACCGCGCCGAGGAACTCCATCGCGGCGGCGGCGAACGTGTAGGACGGTAACGCCTCGTGCTCGGCCGAGGTGAGCGGGCGGAACGGTGGCCGGTCGGGATAGAGCTGGGCGATCTGGGCGGCACGGGTGAGGATCGGGGCGGCGTCGGGCCCGTGGGTCAGGTTCGCGGCGATCACGGCGAGTTCCTGCACGCGGGGGTGGTGATCGGCGCAAGCGAAGTCGATCAGCGCGACGGCGCCGTCGGGGTCGGCGAGCACGTTGCCCTTGGTGAGGTCACCGTGGATCAGCACGCGGGGGAGGCTGCGGTGGTCGACGCTGGTGTAGGCGTCAACGGCGGCGGTGACGAGGTCGCGTTGCTCGACGTCGAGGCGCGGGCGCAGCTCGCGGGCGAGCGCCGGGAGGTTGGGGATGGCCCAGGGGTCGTGGATGGGCGGCAGCGACGTGAAGACGGTGTGGACGCGGGCGGCCTGCTCGATCACGTGCGCGAGCTCGGTCCGGGTGGGCGGACGACCCAGGACGTAGTAGTCCGCGGCGGGCAGTCGTCGCATGACCAGCGCCGTTCCGGCGGGCGTGTGGTGCAGGATGAGGCCGTCGCGATCGGAGAGCAGCAGCGGGTGTCGGACGCCTTGGCGGCGTACCAGCGCGACGAGGTGCGCGATGCGGGCCGGGATGTGCCCGCGGTGCCGGGGGTCGAACAGCTTCACGACGAAGCGGCCCGCCGTGGTGAGCACGTCGAGGCTGGGGTCCTCATAGCCGGTCGCGATCGGCGCCCAGCATCGGACGTCTCCGATGTTGCAGCGGGCGATGGCGGTGCGGACGGCGGTGTCGACGGTGCTCACCGGGCGGACCGCGACGGTGTGCGCCGCCGCGGGTGCGGCGCGATGGGGACCGGCACGATCTCGTGGACGCTCTCAGCGCGGGTCAGGGTGAGCATGAGCCGATCGAGCCCGATGCACAGCCCGGCAGCGGGCGGCATACCGAGATCGAATACGGCGAGCATCCGTTCGTCGATGGTGTCTGCCTCGGTGTGGCGGTGACGGAGGCGGCGGAAGCGGCGACGCAGTTCAGCCGGGTCACTCAGTTCGGTGTAGGCAGTGGCGATCTCGCGGCCGCCGATGACGAGGTCCCACTTCTGCGCACGCCGCTCATCGACCGGATCGCGTTCGGCCAGCGGTGCGCAGGAGGCCGGGTAGCCGGTGTAGAAGGTCGGCTCACTGGTCGCGGGTTCGACGAGCCGGTCGTAGAGGGCGAGCACGATCTCGTCCGCCGAGGTGGCGTCCAGTGACGGCGCGTGTGCGGCGGCGAGGTCACGGAGCTGCGCGGTGGTGGTCTCGGGCGAGATGTGCTGGTCGAGCACCCGGCCAAGAGCGTCGTAGATGTCGGTGATCGGCCACCGACCGCTGAGATGTTGTCGGGTCTGACCCAGGCAGCCGCGCGCGGCGCGCGCGGCGTCATGCACCAGGGTCCAGGCCAGGTGGCGCATCATGGCGTGGTCAGCGTGGGCATGGAAGATCTCGACCAGGGTGTACTCGGGCAGATGGGTCGCGTCGGGTGGTTCGTCCCGGAACGAGCGGGCGACCTCGTAGACCTGCTCGAACCCGCCGGCGAGCATGCCGCGCAGGTACAGCGGTGAGCTGCGCAGAGCCAGCTGCTGGTCGAGCGCGCGCACCGCAACGCGGAACGGCTGCACCCTGCCCGTGCCGACAGGCTGCAGCAGCGGCGTGTCGATCTCGACGAAACCGGCCCCGTCCAGCCACCTGCGCAGCGCGGCGACGACGGCGGCCCGGGCCCGCAGGAGCAGGCGGGCGTCGGGATCGCCCCGCAACGTCCGGTAGCGCTCCTGGGGCCAACGGACGCCTTCGGTGTTGTGTGCGGTCATCAGGCGACCTCAACCGGCACAACGTCGGGCGGGGCGGTCGTGGTCCTCGTTGTGTGCACGGATGGGGCCTGGTCGGTCACCGTCACGGGATGCTCCTGTCGCTGCAAGATCGAATAGATCGGCACGTCGGGATGGTGCGGTGGGGTCACACCGTGGGATGGCCCTGACGGCGACGGTGTTGACGGCCGTCCGACGTGGTCATGATCCGCAACAGCCATCGGTCGGAGCCGTCGTAGCGGGGCCGGAAGGTGGTGCGGGCGTGCGCGGCGCGCCGGTTGTCGAGCACGAGCAGGTCACCGGACAGGAGCACGTGCGTCTGCGCAACCTCCCCGAGCCGCCGGTACAGGTGAGCCAGCGCCGCTCCCGCCGCCCGGTCCCGGACGTCGGAGCGGGGCGAGGTAGATCGCGTCGGCCCGCAGCTCGAGATCGTCGTCGGGGCCCTCGAGAACCGTGATCGGCGTCGGAGCCGCCGTGGTGCCGTGGGCGGAGTCGGGGACGACGCCGAACCTCGGCTGCCGCAGCACCCGGACGGCCGCAGGGTCCAGGTCTCGCGCCCGGACCGTGGCCGAGCGGGTGGCAGCGTCCGGGGCCCCGCGCAGGCACAGGAGCCCGACGTGATCGCACCGCTCGTCGCTGAACGCGTCCTCCACGTGCCAGCCCAGCTCCGACTCGCTGCCACCGCTGGTCTGCGTGCCCTCCTGACCGGCCACCGGGGCGACGTTCTGGACCAACCTGCCCTCGTGCAGCGTCGCGAACGTGAACGGAGACCCGATCCGGGTCATCGCGGCCAGCAGCACCAGTCCGTACCGGCGGACAGCCGGCGAGTCCGGCAACCCGAACAGCACCGGTGGCGTCGGTGGCAGCCTGTCCTCGGCATGCCCGGGCAGCAGTCCGCGCAACAGCAGCGTGTTCGACGGCGTCCCGCGCTCGCGGAACCTGTGCAACGCGAGCACGACAGGCTCGGGTAGCGCTCCTGCCACCAGCGTGGCGACCTCCACTTGATCGGCGGCGGCGGACGTGCCCACCTGCCGCCGCGTCGCCACCGACCACAGCCGCTCCGCCTCCACCACCCCGACGTGGACCACCGCTGGACCACCGACCCGGCCGCGCACACCCAGGCCCACCATCGTGCCGCCGCTCCCAGCCACCAGAGCTGCCCTCCCTCATTTCTCCGGCGCCCGTCGACGTGGCGGCGTACCACCCGACCCTGGCGCGCTAGCGTGTCCACGACACGAACCAACGACAACGGTAAACTACACGCGTAGAAACCGCGTGTAGCCAAATGGGTGATGATCATGAACGAACACGGGCTGGCCCGCATCCAGGTCGCCGCGACGCTGCGCCGGATGCGCGAGCAGTCCGGCGTCACCCGCGAGCAGGCCGCCTCCGAGTTGTTCTGCACCCCGTCGAAGATCGGCGACATCGAGCGCGGCCGGTCGGGGATCAAGCCCCTGGATCTGGACAAACTGCTCGATCTCTACCGCGTCGACGGCGGCGAACGCGATCTCCTTGTCCAGACCGCGCGGACCTCCCGTAAGCGACGGGGCCGCTCCGAGCCGGCCATCCCCCTCACCGACCAGCGCCTGTTCGACCTGGAGTCGCAGGCCCGCTCCGTGACGTTCTTCTCCCCCGAGCTGCTGCCCGGCTTCCTCCAGACCGACGACTACGCGCGTGCCTTGATGGAGTGGGGCGGCCTGCTCACCGTCCGCGAGATCGACGAGCGGCTGGCCGTCCGCGCAGCCCGCCGCAAGATCATGACGAGGTCAGAGCCGGACCCGCCGAAGTACTGGTGCACCCTCGGCGAGGCCTCGCTCCGGGCGAACGTGGGAGGACCGCAGATCATGGCCGCTCAGCTCGAGCACCTGCTCATCTCGTCCGCCGACCTGCGCAACCTGGTCATCCAGGTGCTCCCGCTCGGATCCGGCAGCCACTGGTTGATGGGCCTCACCCACACCCTGCTGCGGTTCGACCCGCCCGCGGGCGATGTCCTGCACGCCGACACCCTGGGACGGAGCGTATTCTTGGACGGGCCGCTCGAGATCGAGCACGCCAACCACGTCCTGGAGCTGATGAAGGTCAAGGCCCTCGACCTCGACGACAGCCGAGACATGATCCAACGTCTCGTACGCGAGTACAAGGAGATGAGCGGCCATGCCGCGCTGGAATGAGTGGTTCACCCCGCGACAGTCCGCCAGACAGGGCAACTGCGTCGAGACACTCCTGACCCCGGACGCCGTGCACGTCCGGAACTCCAAGCGACCGGACGAGACGACCGTGACCTTCACCCACGACGAATGGCGCGCGTTCATCGACAGCGTCCGGGAGTCCGACGACTACGATCTACCCGCAGTGACCGGCCCGGTCGCTGCCACCTCGACGACGGGCACCGCAGGCGCGCCCACGAGGTGAGTGCACGTCGCTCCCGCCGCGGGTCAGAGCATCAGCAGTGCCACCGTCGGCACGGCCACCAGGGCGAGCGCCGCCAGCCGCACGAGCGCCCGGACCGCCACGGGAAGCGGCAGGGGCGGCGCGTCGATCCGGTGCAACCTGCTGTCGAGCGCGGCGGTGAACGAGCTCAGCGCGGCCGCCGGCGCCGCACCGCCCATCGTCCGCAGCGCGCTGGTGAGCTGTTTCGGGGGGACGGCAGCCGCGGCGACGTCGTCGGCCCGCATCTCGATCAGCGCGGCCACGGCCAGCTGGGCACAGACCATCCCGCGCACGAACGGTGCGGTCGCCCCCCAGGCGACGAACGGCAGTACCACCAGATCGTGGCGCTCCCGGAGGTGGGCGCGTTCGTGGGCGAGCACGGCCCGCACGCCCTGGGGTTCCAGCGCGTCGAGGACACCGGCGGAGAGGACGAGCCGCGAGCGCAGCCCGGGCAGGCAGTACGCGACGGGAACGGGGTGGTCGAGCACCCGGGCGCCGGGAGCGGCAGGCCAGGGGGTGCCGAGCAGGTCGAGCAGGTCGCGGTGGCGGCGCCGCGCACGCAACGTGCGCACGGTGACGGCGGCCAGCACCCCGACCAGCCGCAGCGCAAGCGCCAGCGTCGCCAGCAGTGCGAGAACCTGGGGGACGCCGACCTTCGCCGGCATCGCGGCGTCCGCCAGCGCGTCGAACGCGACGGGCACGGCCGCGGGGAGCGACGACCCGAACGGAGCGAGGCCGTAGACGAGCCCGGAGCCGAGCAGCGCCAGGCCGCCGGCCAGCCCGACGGCCTGCCAGACCAGCAGGGCGCCGACAGGGTCCCGGGCCGGCCAGCTCGCGGCGGCCAGCGTCCGGCTGACCGGCTCGGCGAGGAGCACCCCGAGCGTCAGCAGGCTCAGCGCCGTCACTTCCATTGCGAGCGAGGTAGCTCAACCCAGCAGGTCACGCAAGGCGGCACGCTCATCCGCGGGGATCGAGCCGAGGAACCGGGCCAGGACAGCCCCACGGTCCGGTGCGGCGTCGAGCGCGTCATGCATGAGCTCGGCGACGTGGTCCTCGCGGCTGGCCACCGAGCGGTAGCGGTGCGCCCGCCCCTCGCGTTGGCGGGTGACCAGCCCCTTGCGCTCCAGGCGACCGAGCACGGTGAGCACCGTGGTGGTGGCGAGAGCCCGGTCGGCGAGAACGTCCTGAACGTCGCGAGCCGTGCGCGGGGCGTCAGCCGACCAGAGGGCCTCCATTACGGCCTTCTCCAGCTCGCCCAGCGTCGGCACGAACGCATTCTAGATGAGAGACCAGTGCTGTGGGGTTCGATCGTCACTCGTCCGGCACTTCATGGACCTGGACTTCGTCGTCCACCTGCAGGAAGTTGAACCAGGCGACGGCGTCGTCGTGCTTGAGCTTGACGCAGCCCGCTGAGCGAGTGTCCGGCTCGCCCTCGTGGAAGGCGACGCCACCCTCGGCGAAGAACACCGAGTAGGGCATCTCGACCAGGTACTCGCGGCTCGTGTACTGCTCGGCCTTCCACTGCACGTGGAAGGTGCCCGTGGGGGTCGGGTCGTCCGGATCACCGATACCGATGTTCACCGGCCCGCGGACGACCTTGCCGGCGTCGATCAGCCAGGCTTTGCGTTCGTCGAGGTCCACGCAGGCACGGGCCGTCGAGGTGCACGGCGTGCCCTCGACCAGGGTGCTCGACGCGGGTCCGGCCGGTGGCGCTGCCGGGGCCGACGCCGATCCCGGCGCGGCGGGATCGGACACGGCCTCCCGAGTCGCGGTGGTCGGTGCGGCCGTCTCCGGCGCCGACGGTTCAGGGGCCACCGTGGTCCGAGGCGCGCGCGACTCTGTCGGCTGGGGCATGGAGGTGGCGAACGGAGATGGCGCGGGGGCAGCCAGACCCCCGGCGGACGGTTCCGCAGGGGGAACCTGCGCGGCCTCCTGAGCCACTCCGACTCCGACCAACACCGTGGCGGCAACTGTTGCCAATGCCACGGCGACCGCCGCCCGAGCTGCCACCGAGCGGCGAGCAGCCGAGCGTGCGTGTGCTCCCATCATCGTCCCTCCCCAGGGTTCTGCTCTGACCTCAACGACCCAGACTCGGAGAGGTTACGGGGCGCCGGTGGCCGGGCATCTCGACCGTCAAATTTCTCCAGACTCGAACCAAATCCAGGTACCACCCGCCGCGATCACCCCTTCGGGTGGTGGCTCGTGCTATACATCACACAGATAATTACGCCGCAGTTGGAGTTCAGGACTCCGTCACTACAGGTGACGCGAGTCCAGCTACAGGCGTTGTCAGGGGTGCTGACCGCCACGTAGTCAAGCGTTGCTGTTCGCAACTCCGGACACTCGGGCAGTGCTGCTCGATACCCGGTGACGAGATGACCGCGTTCTGTCACCGCGCGCTGGAAATAGCGACGCTCGCCACCGGACAAAGGGGATAAGTCTTGAGATTAGCTCGGCCAGACCGCGACTTGCGCCCCAGCCACGTCCCGAGCCAGTCACCTGGGGAGCCCACGGTGCTGCGCATCGTGTTGGGCACGCAACTACGCCGACTCCGTGAGGCGGGCGGTATCACTCGGGAGGCCGCCGGGGACGCGATCCGTGCATCGCATGCCAAGATCAGCCGTCTGGAGCTCGGACGGATCGGCTTCAAGGTGCGCGACGTGGCCGATCTGCTCCTCCTGTACGGCGTCACCGACGAACAGGAGCGAGATTCGTTCCTCACGCTGACTCGGCGTGCCAACACTCCTGGCTGGTGGCACGAGTACAGCGATCTCCTGCCGAGCTGGTTCGAGACGTACCTGGGCCTGGAGCAGGCCAGCTCGGTGGTCCGCAGCTACCAGACCCAGTTCGTGCCCGGCCTGTTGCAGACCGAGGACTTCGCCCGCGCCGTGATCCGGCTCGGCCACCCTCCCGAGTCCCCTGACGAGATCGACCGCCGGGTTGCGCTCCGGATGGAACGGCAGAACATCCTCACCCACCCGGGGGCACCCGACCTCTGGGCCGTGTTGGACGAGGCGACACTTCGACGACCGCTGAAAAACAGACGGGTCCTGCGCGCACAGCTCCAGCATCTGATCGAGATAGCCGACCTGCCGAACATCACCCTGCAGGTCGTGCCGTTCCATGCCGGAGGTCACGCCGCGTCCGGTGGTCCGTTCACCATCCTGCGCTTCACCGAACCCGACTTACCAGACATCGTGTACCTCGAACAGCTCACCAGCGCCCTCTATCTGGACAAGAAGCACGAAACCGATGACTACCTGCTCGTCATGGACCGCCTATGCGTACAGGCCAGTTCACCCGCCCACACCACGAGGTTTCTCAACGAGATCATCACGGAGATGTGACCTTACTCGCAGTAGAACTGGTATTGGCGCGGTAGGGCCCCATCTCATCTCGGCTGTCCGGAAACGGCACAGTACGTTCGGTCTGGCGGATTTTCTCGGCCTGTTCCCTGGTTGAGACCAAAGTTCTGATCACACTCCGCAGTTATCGACTCCCCGCACGAGGTCCGAGGCTCGACGGCGAGGTAGTCTGGTTGGCAGAGGCATCAGCAGCCCTGGAGGTACGCACGTGTCCGACATACCCACCAGCCACATCATCAGGCTCTACCGCATTGACCGCAAGAAGAGCACTACCAGCCTCGCCACGCACGCTGGCATCACTGTGCGTTACCTGGAGATGATCGAGGCCGGCACCAAGACTCCGACGCTCCACGTACTTCGGAGACTCGCCAAGGTACTGGGTGTCCGCACATCGGCCCTGATAGGCGAGGCGCCGAGTGAAGATTACGAGGGGCCGGTCAACTCTCGCCTGGCATCGATCGAACGGGCGCTTTTCACGTACGATTCGGTTCCACTGGAGACCAGCGTCAATCGACCCGAAGATCTGGTCGATCGGATCGAGGCTGCTGGTCATGCCTGGTTCACGTCGCCGAACGCCTACACCGACGTCATCGCGGTGCTACCGGGGCTCATCGTGGAGACTGAGCAGCTGGTCCGCGAGTCCGGCCGTTCACCAGAGAGCTGCAAGCTTGCCTATAGCCTCTACCGTCTGACGCGCGGTGTCATGAAGCACGCTGGCCGGATCGACCTGTGCCCCATGATAGCCGATCGCACCATGCGGTATGCCGAGGAGACCGAAGACCCCCTGACTTTAGCGGCGGCCAGCTGGACTCTGGGGCAGACGATACTCAGTGACGACATGCCGCACGGAGCACTCGACGTCTCCATGATGGGTCTCGAACGGCTGGAGCAATTCCTGCCTGACGCCACGCCGGAACATTTCTCTATCTACGGCGGACTTGTCCAGTGCGCAGCCATCGCCTCAACCCGAATCGGCGACCCGTGGCAGGCACGTGACCTGCTGCGGGATAAGGCCATGCCTGCCGCGAATCGCATCGGTGAGGGCCGGAATCACCACAACATCTTCTTCGGTCCAACCAACGTCAGCATCCACGCCGTCGGCGTTGAACTTGAAGCCGGAGACGTGTCTGAAGCCGTCAGGCTGTCCGATAACGTGGACATCCACAAGATCGAGTCGATGGAACGGCGCTGCGCCCACCTCTACCATGTGATAAAAGCCTACGAGTGCAAGGGCAACGACACCGCGGTCTTCGTGCACCTCAAGATGGCCGAGCGGTTCCGGCCTGGCGACTTCCGATACAAACGGGATGTCCGAGCCATGGTGAGCACGCTGGTGCGGCGCGCCAAGCCGTCCTACGCCTCCGAGGTACGCGAGTTTGCGGGGAAAATCGGGCTCATCGACTGAGCCTGGCGAACCGACGGTTCGCCCCGATTCTCGTTCGTACACTCGTCCGCGCAAGAGCGCTAATGTCTCCTTGCCCCGCTTGGTGGGGCGGGTGGCCGCACCTGGTGATACCCAACCCCCCGGTAACCGGTGCGGCCACCTCCACGACGTCACGAGGTGAAGGGTGAGGGGCTTGTGCCGCAGAAACTTGTCGGATGGGTGTACCTGGAGGAAGGCTTCACGATTCGGTGGCGGCGCGGCGACAGCGTGGCCTACGTGTTCGCCGACAAGCAGATGAAGACCTATCCGGATAAGCGTCCTACAGTACCGGTGCTCGCCACCATCCCCGTGCATCCGTCGGGCTGGACCGACAGCGCCGATATCCAGCGTGTCGGTGAGCAGTGGGTCCGGGAGAGAATCGGAAAGCCCGGCTCACTCCAGTTAGCCGATCAGCTCCGGACAGTGTTGTCAAACGGCAATCCGACCGACGAGCAGATCAGGAAGATCGTGGCACGAAATTTACGATAGCACGCTGGTATCCGTATCATGAGTGCGCCTCTCGTCTACCCATCATGGCTTTCGCCCGACACCGCCGAAGTTGAACACCTCGACCGGTGTGCCGATGTCGGTAACCTCGGGCCGCCACAACGAACACGAGACCACACCGGGTTCCAGCAGCTCCAGGCCGTCGAAGAAGTGGATCAGCTCCTGGCGACTACGTGCCGTTATCAAGGGCGTGGCACTCTCGTTCCACCGCCGTACAGCCTCCAGCATCACCTCGCGGCGGACCTCGGTAGTAGGGTCGCACAGCACGAGGTAGCTGCCCGAGGATAACGCGTCCAGCAACCGATTCACGATCGTCTGCGCTTCGGTGGTAGTCAGGATGTGTTCCACAATTCCCAACAGCATGAGCGCGATGGGCCGGTTGCAGTCCAGCGTCCGGGCAGCCGCCCGCAAGATGTTATCGGGGTCACGCAGGTCGGCGTGGACATAGTCGGTGACCCCTTCCGGGCTACTGGTGAGCAGGGCGCGGGCATGCGCCATGATCAGCGGGTCGTTGTCGACGTAGACGATGCGGCACTCCGGCACGGTCGACTGAGCGACCTCATGGGTGTTGTTGGCGGTGGGCAACCCGGTGCCGATGTCGAGGAACTGACGGATCCCCTCCTGACCGACCAGGAACCGAACGGCTCGGACCAGGAATCCCCGCTGGGCGCGCGCGGCGTCAACAATATCCGGCAGGACGGCACGAACCTGGTCACCGACCTCACGATCGACCGGGTAGTTGTCCTTACCGCCCAGCCAGTAGTTCCAGACCCGAGCCGTGTGCGCCGTGGTGGTGTCGATCTCCGGCAGCTGCCCGGAGCCGGGTGCTGGAGCTGAGCTGTGCATCACAAGTACACCTCTCATCGCCCTGTGTTGCTGGCGTCACCGCGCCGCCTGGGCGTCCATCGCGCGGTTGGCCAGGGCGTCGGCACGGGAGTTGCGGGCCCGCGGAATCCACCCGAACCGCACCGAGCCGATCTCGCGCACCAGCCTGCCCGCCTCCTGCGCGAGCGGCTTCATCGCCGGGTGCTTGACCTGCCAGCGCCCCGACATCTGCTCGACGACCAGCTTGGAGTCCATCCGCACCTCGACGTCGGTGGCGCCCAGCTCGATCGCGGCACGCAGTCCGGCGATCAGCCCCTGGTACTCGGCGACGTTGTTGGTGGCGATCCCGAGGCCGCCCTGACGTTCGGCGAGGACCTTGCCGGTAGCGGCGTCGAGCACGACGGCGCCGTAGCCGGCCGGTCCGGGGTTGCCGCGCGAGCCTCCGTCGGCCTCCATGACGAGCTTCACAGGCCCGACTCCGGCGTTCGCACCAGGATCACTCCGCACTCCTCACATGTCACCAACTCCTCGACCGGGGCGGCCCGCAGCTCCGAGAGCGCCGTGCGGTCCAGCTCCAACCGGCAGGCCTGGCAACGGCGCTCCCGCAGCAGCGCCGCGCCGACACCGCGCTGCTCACGCCGCTTCTCGTAGGCACCGAGCACGTCGGCGGGCAGGGAGGCGACGATCTCCTCGCGGGCCCGGCGCCGACCGACCTCGGCGCCGTCGATGTCGGCCAGCGCGGCGTCGCGCCGCTGCACGATCTCGGTGAGCTGCTGCTCGGCCGCGGCGAGCACGGCCCGGTTATGGTCGATGTCGACTCCGAGCGCCTCGCGCTGCTCCATCACCTCGAGCTGCTCGTCCTCCAACACGCTCTGGCGACGGGCCAAGGTCTCCAGCTCATGCTGCAGGTCGGTGGCCTGCTTGGCACCGATGCCGGCGCCGGCCAGCAGCTGGTTGTCGCGCTCGGTGCGGGCCCGAACCCCCTCCACGTCACGCTCGATACGGCGGATGTCGCGGTCCAGGTCGCCCGCCGCAGTCTCCACCTCGACCAGCTTGTCCTTGCCCGTCCGCACCGACGCCTCGGCCTCGGTCAGCTCGGCGTGCTCGGGCAGGGTGCGGCGGCGATGGGCGAGCCGGGACAACTCGGCGTCGACCCCGGCAAGGTCGAGCAGCCGCTGCTGCGCCGCGGGATCAGCTTTCACTCTCCGACGTCCTTCCGGTGTTCGGCGCCACCGTCCACGGATCGGTGCAGCGGCGCGAAACGCGAACCTCGACGTTACCGCCCAGCGCGGTGCGCACGACGTCGGCCGCCTGCGCACACCACGGCCACTCCGACGCCCAGTGCGCGACGTCGACGAGCGCGGGGGTCGCACGCCCGGCGAGCGTCCCGGCGAGCAGGTGCTCCGACGCGGGATGGTGGCGCAGGTCAGCGGTGACGTAGGCGTCCACGCCAGCGGTGATCGTCGCTGCGAGCGCGGAGTCGCCCGCACCCCCGCACACCGCGACCCTCTCGATCATCCGCGCTGGATCGCCCGCCGCCCGCACGCCCCATGCCGTCTCCGGCAACCCCGACGCCACTCGTTCGGCGAACGCGGCGAGGGGCTCGGGCGCAGGCAGGGTACCGACCCGACCGAGCCCGCGCGTCGAGGGCAGATCGGCGAACTCGAGAACGTCGAAGGCGGGCTCCTCGTAGGGGTGCGCCGCGCGCAGCGCAGCAACGACGGCCCCACGACATCTGCGCGGCGCCACCATCTCCAGCCTCGTCTCGGCCACCCGCTCCAGCCGCCCGACCGTCCCGATCGCGGGCTGCGCGCCGTCGAGCGGCTTGAACTGGCCGGTTCCGGCCGTCGCGAACGAGCAGTGGCTGTAGTTGCCGACGGTGCCGGCGCCCGCGGCCGCCAGCGCGGCGTGCACCGCGGTGATCGCCGGTCCGGTCGGGACGAAGGTGACGATCTTGTCCAGCGGCTCGGCTGGCGCGCCGACCAGCGGGCCGGTGACGTCGAGGCCGATCGCGTCGGCCAGCGCGTCGGACACGCCGGGGTAGGCGGAGTCGGCGTTGGTGTGCGCGGTGTAGAGCGCGGTGCCCGAACGGATGAGCCGGTGCAGCAGCGCACCCTTCGGCGTGTCGGCGCCGACGCCGTGCACGCCGCGCAGCAACAGCGGGTGATGGGTGACGAGCAGCTGCGCCCCCGCCCCCGCCGCCTCCGCGACGGTCTCGGGTACCGGGTCCACCGCGACCAGCACCGAGCGCACCGGCTCGGCCGGGTCGCCGCAGACCAGACCCACCGCGTCCCACTCGGCGGCGAGGGCAGGCGGGTAGGCGGCCTCCAGCGCGGCGACGACGTCGGCCACCGACGCGCTCATGCCGCGACCCCTGCGAGCGCGTCCGTCAACGCCGCGACCAGCCGTTGCACCTGCGGCGCCGGGCGCACCGCGACCCGGACGTGGTCCGGGCCGAGGCCGGGGAACGTGTCACCGCGGCGCACGGCGATCCCCGCGTCCCACAGCACCTCCCGCACCCGCTCGCCACGGCCGTCGGGCAGGCGCAGCAGCAGGTAGGGCGCTCGACCCGGCAACACGGTGACGCCAGGAACCGCACCCAGCGCGGCGACCTGCGCGGCGCGCAACCCGGCCAGCCGCTGCGCGGCGCGGTGGGCCTGCGCGACAGCAGGCGGCGCGCAGCAGGCGATCACGGCCTCCAGCGCGGGCGTCGACACCGGCCACGGCGGTCGCGGCCCGGCGAGCCGGGCCAACAGATCGGGCGCACCGAGGGCGTACCCGGTACGCAGCCCGGCCAGCGCCCAGGTCTTGGTGAGGCTGCGGATGACGAGCAGGCCGGGGATCTCCGCGCGCGCGAGGGACTCCGGTTCGCCGGGGATCGCGTCGGCGAACGCCTCGTCGACCAGCAACACCCGCCCCGGTCGGGCCAACGCGCGGACCTCGGCGGCGGGGTGCAGCACGCCGGTCGGGTTGGTGGGGTTGCCGAGCACCACGAGATCGGCGTCTGCCGGCACGGCGCCGGGGTGCAGCCGGTGGCTGTCGTGCTCGCCGGTGAACACCCGGGCGACCGACACCCCGGCGGCGCGCAGCGCGGCCTCGGGCTCGGTGAACCCGGGGTGCAGTACCGCCGCCAGCCGCGGGCGCAGGGCCGGAAGCAGCGCGAACCCCTCGGCGCTCCCGGCGAGCACGAGCACCTCGTCGGGCCGACGGCCGTGCCGGGCGGCGACGGCGCCGCGCGCGCGGGCGTCGTGGGCAGCGGACGGGTAGCGGCCCAGCTCGTCGAGGACGCCCGCGAGCCGGGCACGGAGCCACCGCGGCGGCCCACTGCCCTGAACGTTCGTCGCAAAGTCCAGCAGCCCGGGCACGACCTCGGCATCACCGTGGTGACGCAGCCCCGCAACCCCACCGATACCCCCTTCGTCCGAACTACCTCCACCAAGTACCGCCACAGCCCGACACCCTACGACCCACCCACTGACCCGACGTGGGGGCAAATCAGGGTGGGGGGGGCCCCGCCCCCCCCCCCAGATGAGCAACGCGGCCCCCGGGGGGGGGCGGCCAC